>JAUNIC010000142.1 GCA_030523615.1 Bacteroidales bacterium | reverse complement strand
GGCCCAAGAACAAACCGGTGTAAAGGAACGCACACGAACCCGCCTGCGCGAACCGAAACAATATAACGTCATCTTCCACAACGACGACTTCACCACGATGGAGTTCGTCGTTATGGTGCTGGCCGTTGTCTTCCACAAGAGCGAAGCCGACGCCGAACGCATCATGCTCGATGTGCACCGCCACGGCCAGGGTGTAGCCGGCATCTACACCTACGACATTGCCGTCACCAAAGCCCAGAAAGCCACACAGATGGCGCGCAACGAGGACTTCCCTCTGCGCATCTCCATACAACCCATTGATTAACTCACCCACCACAGAACCGTACAGATATGGAACAATCCACCGAACTCATTGCCCTGCAGCAACGTTGCAGTGAGATGGTGCATCGCGAGCACCACGAATACGCCACCCCCGAACATCTGCTCTATGCTCTCTGCGACGACGAAGTCTTCGCACGCGTCTTCATGCTCTTTACGCTCGAATACCCCGAAGTCATGAAGGGCGAACTCGACTCTTACCTGCAGATGCTGGAAAAACTCGACACCATTGCCGACCCCGACACCATCGAATTCTCCAGCAACATGCAGATCATCTATTCCGCCGCTCTGCAGACAGCCCAATTCTCGGGATGCTCCACGATGACCATCCCGCACCTCGTCGGCGCCCTGCTGAAACTCGACGACAACTGCTACGCCTATAGCGTACTGACATCGCACATCGAAGACACAACGGGATTCCTCGCAGCACTAGCCGAATCCTACGGCAGCGGAAAGCTGGAGGAAGAGGAGGACATTGACTGGGACGCCATCAATGAAGCTCTCCCCGACGACTTATTTGGAAACAACAATGACTTCGCTGCTTCTACCGACAATTCGGCCCCTTGGCGCAAGTTCGTCACCGACATCACAGAGATGCTCCGCAAAGATCCTGGCTGCCGCAATCCGCTCATCGGTCGCGAGGCCGAACTCGAGCGCACCATCCAGGTGCTGTGCCGCTGCGACAAGAACAATCCGCTCCATGTGGGCGAACCGGGCGTCGGCAAGACGGCCCTCGTCTACGGTCTCGCTCGCCGCATCCTCGAAGGCCGTGTGCCGGAGCGCCTCCAGGACAGCAGCATGTTCCTCCTCGATCTTGGTTCCATGCTGGCCGACACGCAGTACCGCGGCGACTTCGAGAAGCGCATCAAGATGGTCATGGAGGGCATCAGCGAACTCTCGCAGCAGGCTGCCAGTCGCGGCAAAGGCGCCGCAATCGTCTACATCGACGAGATTCACAACATCGTCGGCGCCGGACAGATTGGCGAAAACTCGCTCGACGCCGCCAATATGCTCAAGCCTTACCTCGAAAGCGGCACCATCCGCTTCATCGGCTCCACCACCTACGCCGAATTCAACCGCCACTTCTCCAAGTCGCCTGGCATGATTCGCCGTTTCCAACAGATTGACATTCCCGAACCTTCGGTCGACGACACCATCCAGATTCTCGAGGGTCTCCGCAGCCGCTACGAGACGTACCACGGCGTGGTGTACGACAAAGGCGTGCTCGAACATGCCGTGCGCATGGCCGACCGCTACATCAACGACCGCTTCCTGCCCGACAAGGCCATCGACCTCATCGACGAGGCGGGAGCCTTTGTGGAGGTAAGAGGTAAAAGGGAAGAGGTAAGAGATAGTGGACAAGAGACAATCGAGGATGCAATAGAGGATGCTCCTGAGGCTGCCGGCATCGTAACGCGTCAGCTCATCAACGACGTGCTGGCACGCATCTGCAAGGTCACTTCCTTCGCCGACGACGAGGACGACACCGCATCGCTCGCCGACCTCGACACCCGCATCAAGGGCCGCATCTACGGTCAGGACGAGGCCGTGCAGCAGGTAGTCGAAGCCGTGCAAATGTCGCGCGCCGGACTCCTCGACGACGGTAAGCCTGTCGCCTCCTTCCTCTTCGTCGGTCCCACCGGCGTGGGCAAGACGGAGGTGGCACGCGTATTGGCGCAAGAGCTGAACCTCGAACTCATCCGCTTCGACATGAGCGAGTACGCCGAGAAGCACACCGTGGCTAAACTCATCGGTTCGCCCGCAGGTTACGTGGGTTACGAGGATGGCGGCTTGCTCGTCGATGCTGTGCGCAAGAATCCGCACTGCGTGCTCCTCTTCGACGAAATCGAAAAGGCGCATCCCGACGTCTTCAACATCTTCCTGCAGATGATGGACTATGCCCGTCTGACCGACAACAAGGGTCGCAAGGCCGACTTCCGCCACGCCGTCATCATCATGACGTCCAACGCCGGAGCGCAGTTTGCCTCGCAGGCTTCGGTAGGTTTTAGCGGCGGTGTAAGCCGTGGCGAAGCCATGCTGACGACGGTGAAGAAAACCTTCAAACCCGAGTTCATCGCCCGTCTCTCCGCCACCGTCGTTTTCCACGATATGGACGCACACATGGCTGAGATGATCTTCGACAAGAAACTCCGCGAATTCTCCGAAAAACTCGCAGCCAAGCACGTCACGATGACGCTCACCCCCGCCGCGCGTCAGCAGCTTCTCACCGAAGGTTTCACCCAGAAAACCGGTGCCCGCGAGATGGACCGCGTCATTGCCCAACACCTCAAGCCGCTCTTCACCCGCGCCATCCTCTTTGGCGACCTCAAGAACGGCGGCGACGCCACGGTGGACTATTCTCCCGAAAGTGGATATTCCATAGACGTACGACAAGAAGCCAAGTAACTAGCATTCTTAATTCTTACTTCTTCATTCTTAATTAAGATCAGTGATCTACCTCCTTTCCAACAAGCTATCGTTCCCCGATCCTCGCAACGGCGAACCCGAAGGCATCTTTGCCGTCGGGGGTGACTTGCGTCCCGAGCGCTTACTGCTGGCCTACTGCAACGGCATCTTCCCCTGGTTCAGCTTTGCCGAGGGGCAGATACAATGGTGGTGTCCCATGGATCGCTTCGTCATCTTCCCCAGCGAAATCCACATCTCCCACTCCATGCGCCCGCTCATCAACAGCGGACGCTACAACGTCACTTTCAACCGTGCCTTCGACCGCGTCATCCGCAACTGCTCCGAGGTGGGTGGCCGCAACGAGATGGAAGGCGCATGGCTCGGTGACGACATCATCGAGGCTTATACCCGTCTGCACGAGATGGACTACTGCACGAGCGTCGAGGTGTGGGACGGCCCTCCCGAAAACGAACAACTCGTCGGCGGTCTCTACGGTGTGACCATCGGCCGCACCTTCATCGGCGAGAGTATGTTCTCCCTCATCCCCTCTGGCAGCAAACTCGCCCTCATTGCCCTCGCCCAATTCATGGAACGCACCGGCTGCACCATGATCGACTGCCAGTTTGAGACCCCGCACCTCAAGTCCATGGGCGGCCGCCACATCCCCTACGACGAGTACATGGAAATCCTCACCAAAGGGGCAGAGTAACGTTTTTCCACAAAAAACTTGGAAAATTCGTTTTTTCTTCGTACTTTTGCGGCGGATAGATTATTTCACCATTCTTTTTACTATCAATATGGCAACTACAGCATTGCAATCACAAACAACTCCATTCACTATCAACATTCCCAAAGTGGATCTTAAGCGTTTCAAGGGGTTAGCCAAAGCAATGGGCTGGACTTTTGAGGAATGTATCGAAGTGGATGAGACGGAGTATGTCATGTCTAATCCCAAGATCATGGAAAGCATCCGTGAAGGTGAGCGCGAGATTGCAGAAGGAAACATCAAGACCACAAAACTTGAGGACTTATGGAAATAGTTCTTCTCGCACAAGCCGAAGCCGACCGTGATTATTGGAAACGCACAGGCAACAAGGCTATCATGAAGCGCATATCCGCATTGTTAGCAGATATCCAAGCACACCCCTTCACCGGTATAGGCAAACCCGAACCTCTGGAACATGATCTGCAAGGCAAATGGTCACGCCGCATCACCCAAGAGCATCGCCTTGTTTATTCGATTTCCAACGGCATGATATACGTCTACGTATTCTCTATGCGCGACCATTATTAGCATCATGTTACTTGCTAATTTATAACATACAATTATTCAAAAGCCCCGACTTCTCCAAATTTTTACGCAGAAAATTTGGAGAAGTCGATTTTTTTTTCGTTTTCCCCAAAACAGGCCGTGCAAAGCAGTTTGGGGGATTTTTTTGTTTCTTACGCAAAGATACAAAATAATTATAACACAGGCAATCAGATCGTTAGGTTTTTGGGGACTAATTTGCAACTATCCCTATATTACGCATTAGAGGGGCTCGAAATGACGCTCGTGCTGAGATTTATTGCATTTGCCGCTGCATGTTGCCTTGCCGATGGGCGATAAGGGACGAGGGAGGCAAAGGCCTCCATGCGAGACGATTGCCTCCCTCGGGGTGTGCGGGAGTTTGTATTTGGCAAGTGGCACGAGCGTACCGCTCGAACTGGGTGCGGACTATTCCTTCACGCCGGAAACACCGTACTGCACGCCGTTGCGGCTGACGACGATGCGGCCGTCGCGGAGCACCTTGGCGTCGCGCTGGGTGGCGCTGATGGCGGGAGCGGTGATGCCGGTAGCGATGATGGGTTGGATGTACTTAAAGTCCTTCCAGATGTCGGCTGCGCGGTAGGCGTCAATCGACGCTGCGGGGACGTAAAGGGTGGCAACAGCGGTGACGTTCTTGAACGTCTGGCCACTGATCTCCGGAGGCGTGGTGGCTTCGCAGGTGACCTTTGTCGCACCCGTGCAGTTATAGAATGCTCCGCTGGCAATGGTTTCGATCGTGGCGGGGAGAGAGATTTCGGTGACGGGGCAATAGGCGAATTGCCACGAGCCGATGGTGGTTACACCGTTGGGAACGATGGCCTTGGTGATGCTCTCGTCGTCATAGAAGGCACGGGCAGCGATGATTTCCACACCCTCGGGGATGGTGGCGGATTGGCCGTAGAGTACGCTGATGAGCGCCTTCGTCGAGGTTTCTATGAGGCAGTTATTGCGCATCTCGTAGTTGGTGCAGCCGTCGGCAATGTCGACTTGCTGCAGGTTGGGACAGTGGGTGAACAACGAGCCATCGATGTCCTGCAGGCTTGCAGGAATGTTGATCGAGGTCAGGTTGGGGCAGTACCAGAAGACGCCGTCGCCGAGCACAGCGAGTCCCTCGGGCAGCGTGACGCTCTTGATGGGAGTCTGACTGAACGTACGCATATAGATGCTGCGGACGGGGAACTCCTGGCCGTCGTAAGTGACGATGGCGGGTACGTTGACCGTTTCCCTCGTGTAGGGGCTCTTTTGGTTAGGGTCAGGATTGCCTGTCCAAACTTCTGCGCTGTCGCCGCGGAGGCGATAACTGAGTTCGCCGTCGTTATAATTGATGAAATTTTGGCTCAACCCGTAGTCAATCTCCTCGATGGTGGCAAAATCCTTCCAGACGTCGGCTGCGCGGTAAGCCTCGCCCGAGAAGCGAGGGACGTAGAGCGTGGCGTCAGGGTTAAGGTTATGGAATGACGAACTTGTAATGACGGGAGGAGTGGCGGCATTGCAGATGACCTTGTTCAAGTCAGCGCAATTGTAGAATGCACCATCGCCCATCGTCTCAAGGGTGGGGGGGAGAGAAACCTCGGTTTTAGGACATCCAAACGCCCAGCTGCTAATCGTCTTGACGCCATAAGGCACGGCAATCTTCGTGGCGGCGATATCATTGTCGAATGCATATTTTTCAATCTTTTCCACACCGTAGGGGATGACAGGGTTGTCGGCATGGATGGCGCAGACGAGGCGCTTCTCAACCTTGTCGATGAGGCAGCCGCGACGCATCTCGAAGCGGGTGTTGCTGGGAGCAACCTGGACGTTCTGTAGCTTGGGGCAATTGTGAAACAATACGCCTGTGATAGTCTCGAGGCTTGCCGGGATGTTCAGTTGAGTGAGGTTGGGACAACTGAGGAATACCTCCGAGCCAATTAAGACGAGGCCTTCGGGGAGGGTGATGGAAGTGGAGTTGACTTGGGTGAACGCGCGTATGCCAATCTTAGTCACGGGGTAGGTCTTGCCAGCGTACGTAACAGTGGCGGGCACTTCGATTGTCTCCATGTCGGCATAGGGCGATGGGAGGTTGGGATTGGGGTTGCCCGTCCAAAGGATGGCTTCAGTGTCGTTGAGCTGATAGTAGAAGTCGCCGACTTTGACGTTTTCAGCCGCGATGGTGCCGACAAAAGCCAGGAGCATGATGAGCAGTGAGTAGATTTTCTTCATAATATGTATTGTTTGAGTGATAATAATTATGGTAGGGAGGTGTGTCAATCAGCGAGAGGCATAGCAAGCTGATTTTGCAAAGATAGGAAAAAAAATGTGTAACTGCGTGTGAATGAGGCGTGATAATAGCAAAATCAGCAATGCAATGGATGTGAATGTAAAGTATTTTGCGCAAAACGCTAAGTTTCCGATGGTGCAAATTGCGATGAGTAGGGTGCGGTGGGCGGAGTAGAATACGTACAAACGCCCAACGTCGCGATGTAGCCATACGCACGCATAATACGATATTTTGAAATTTCCGCCGAAACACTTGGTTGTTTCGGCGGAAATGCTTAATTTTGCGGTCGAACTAACATTTACTGAGTATAATGCAGAGCATCACACAATCCGAAGCATACCGCCACGTTAACTTTGCGCTCATGGCTATTGCCGGGGGCGCAGAGAAGATGGGCATAACCGAAAAGGCAATGTACGAACGCCTGAAAGCACAAGGGCTTGTTCATCGTCGGCTGTTCCGTCGTTATGAAGAACTCCACACGCAGAGTCCAGAATATGTGGCCGACGACATTGTTGAGACACTCCTCAATTGGGAGGCTGCAAGAAAGGCAACTCCCCACGAAGACGAATAATGGAAAAGAATGTTCTTCGCCACAAGATGGCGCACATTGTGATGCTTCTTGCAGGACATCTGCACGTTTCAGAAGAAGAGGCATTAGACCTCTTTTTCTCAACAAGAACCTATGCCCTACTCGCTGCAGGACGAGGGGGGCTCCACCTTTTGAGTGACTATGAATTGTAAGAAGACACACTAACCGAACTTTCTTCTGCTCAGTAATGAATAGCAGTTTTGAAAACCGCTCAACGCCGCGACGCAGCATCAGCTATGTCGCGACGTTGGGCGTTTTATGGTTTGGCGTTCTCTGTTAATCGTAGAGGCGGGTGAGAGCGCTGCCGTGGTAGTAGTGGGCGAGGATTTGGTCGTGGGTGTAGCCGGCGAGGCTCATGGCGGCGGCACCTATCTGGCAGAGGCCTACGCCGTGACCCCAGCCGTGGCCGTAAAGAATGACCCCCTCCGTCTCCCCCGAGGAGGGAGTGTTCTCGGCAGTTATTGTTGTCTTCGTGTTGGGGGTGAAAGTGACGTCGAACCAACTGCTCTTGAGATGGCTCGTGGAGAGGACTTTGCGGATGAGGAGTTCTTTGCCGATGACGATGGAGGGCGGTGCTTGGTCGGGAGCCGAAGGAGTGCCGACGATGCGGAGACGGACGATGCGGCCGGAGGCTCCGCGCTCTACGGGTTCGAGGGCGGTGATGCGGCCGAGATGTGGGGCGTCGGGGAAGACCTCGTGAAGACGGCGGTCGACGAGAGCGGAGAGTTCGTCGACGGTGTAGCGCTCGGTCCATTCGTGGTAGTCGACGGTGGAGCGGTCGTAGTCGTTAAGGACGAGCTGCATGACGCCTTCCATGCCGCCGGGGAGCGTTGCGATGAACTCGGGAGAGCAGTAGGGATCGTCGATGGGGGTGAGATAGGGGTAGTCGCGGTCTTGCCAACAGGCGGAGAAACGTTCGGTGCGTCCGCCACAAGCTTTGTAGAAACGGGCGTCGCAGATGTGGAGATGGTCTGCCGTGGAGAGTTCGGGCGAGGTGAGCACCACGCCGCGCGTCTGGCGGATAGCCTCGGCCACGAGGGGCGAAACCTGACGCGTCGTGCCTTGGTAGCGCTGGCAGTGGTCATCGGCACAGACGTCGTAGAGGGTGTGGTCGTCGTGGTCCCAGAAGACCTCCTCCATCTCCCCCCGAGGGGGAGTGTTTTTCGCAGCAGAATCTCTTACCTCAGCCCTATTACCTCTTACCTTAAGCATCACCCAACTGCGGGAGATGATGGCGTGGGCCTTGAGGAGTTCGAGGTTGTTCGTGGCGGACATTTCGCTGGAGATGACGCTGGCGAGGTAGGACTCAAGCGGCACCTCGTTGATGGCAATGAGCAGCCCTTCCCTACCCTCTTCGGCTGGCGTCGCAATGATGCGGAGCGCACCGGTGAAAGTTTGGTCCTCCTGCTGCTCCCAATGGAACTGTTTGCCGATGGTGACGCCACGGAGCGTAAAGCCCCCCTCGGAGAGAAAAATCTCCTCGAAATCGGGCGACCACACAGCTTCATGCTCCACTCCTTTATATATATAACGCACGCGCGGAGCTTCGATGATGCCGACACGCACGATGGGCTCGTTGTTTGAATTCATTGCCGTTAACGATAAATCGAGAGACCGGGCTTTCGACAATTCGAAGGACCGATCTCTCGAAGAATGCTATCAATTAAGTTATCTCACCAGACACGCATCGAGGAGCGTGGTGATGGCTTCCTTGTCCATCTTCTGGCCGATGAAGACGAGTTTCTGCATACGGTCGCCATACTTGTCGTCCCAATCGCGGCGCAGCTTCGGATCGGTGAGGAGCATCGTCTCGAGTTCGTCGGCAGGCATCATGGCAAACCACTGACCTGCGTTGCGCAGACTCACCTGGCTACCGGCCTGCTCGAAGAGGTAGCAAGACTCCTGTTCGTCGGCAAAGTAGCAGATGCCCTTGGCACGAATGATTTCCTTCGGCCACAGACGAGCCACGAACTGATCGAACTCGTTGATATTGAAAGGTTCGCGACGCTGATAGACGAACGTCGAGATGCCGAATTCCTCCATGTGGCCGCCGGGGCCGTGGTGGTGATGACCGCAGCAACAGCACTCGCCGTCCTCGTGATGATGGTGATGTCCGTCGCAATGAGAGGCGTGCTCTTCGCAAGTCTCGTCGGCATCGTGGTGATGACCGCAATGGGGGCAAACCTCCTCATCAGACCCACCCTCGGTCCCTCCCT
>JAUNIC010000141.1 GCA_030523615.1 Bacteroidales bacterium | reverse complement strand
TCGCTTTGCAAGCAAAATCCCACTAAACCCTATAGGTTGCGGATTTGAGGTTATTCATTATTAATTATTCATTAACCAGTTGCGTAGTTCAAGAGATATTTCCGGTGGTTATAGCACTGTGGTTCCACCTCTTCCCATTCCGAACAGAGAAGTTAAGCACAGTCGCGCCGATGGTACTGCACACCCGCGGGAGAGTAGGTCGCCGCCATTTTAAGAGAGGTCTTCGAGAAATCGAGGGCCTCTCATTTTTTTATATATTCACGAGAGAAATCTTTGAGCAGTCAAGGATCTCTCATTTTTATATATACACGCGCGGAAAGAGCCGTGCAAAGTCCAGAGAAGTTAAGCCCAGCCGCGCCGCCGGTACTGCTTATCTGACCACATTGGCGCGGGAGAGTTGGTCGCCGCCATTTTAAGAGAAGTATTCGAGCAGTCGAGGCTCTCTCATTTTTTATATATACGCGCGTGCTATGTATCGGCCTAAGGTGGCAGGTGTCGGATGTGATGAAAGCGCTGTGATGTTGCATAGATTATATGCACAAAGAGGGTATAAAGTGTGCAATTGTGTCCATATGCTTTGCAAATAGTTTCGACATTCTTTAATATACTGCGTTTTGTACCGGGATTTTGCTTTTGTTCCATTATTTTTTAATAATTTTGCACTCAAATTTAGCACATTAACTTCCAGAACACAAACAAAAACGTCCGAAACGATTTTATACATGAAACTCAAACAATTTCTTTTATTGTCTCTTCTTCCCTTCGCATCGGTTGCTTGGGCAGATAATGAAACTCTCGACTTTGAGAGAGTAATCCCTGAGGAGACTCTCGCTGAAACAAGTGCATTTACGACTGTTGCTGAGCTCTCGGCAATTGAAACAATGAATGACGACAATACAGTTTATTCACGTTCGCTAAACAAGCGCCATATAGAACGCGTAAACCGAGACGATCTCAAGGCTGTGTTTATTCCTAAAGGCCAGTGGATGGTCGGCGGAACCATCAACTTCCAGCAGTGGGACACCGAAAACATGGACATGCTTGTACTGAAGAACATGCAGTACAATGGCTACACCTTTAGCGGTTCTCCTTACTTTGGCTATTTCATAAAAAATAATGTCGCAGTCGGTGGTCGCTACAGTTACAGCCGTAATAATTTAGAGCTCGACAAGTTTGATCTCAACCTTGGTGAAGACTTCAACATCAGCCTTGAAGACCTCGCTTACATCGGCCATCGCCATCAGGCAAGCGCATTTGTTCGTAACTACATGCCCATCGGCAAGAGCAAGATCTTTGGCTTCTTTACGGAGATTGATGCTACCTACGCTCAGTCAACGAGTAAAAACAGCACCGGCCGAGTAGAAGACAAGACTTTCGACGGCACCTACATGAAGACCCATTCAGTTCAGCTCGGCTTTATGCCTGGTTTGACGGCTTTCGTACATGACTTTGCAGCTGTAGAATGCAGCATCGGCATCATGGGTCTCGATTACAAGTGGGGCGAAGCCACTGCCAACCAGGTTGAGGTTAGCAAAATCAAGAACGGTGGCGCGAACTTCAAGTTCAACCTTTTCAGCGTCAATCTTGGTATGACGTTCTACCTCTAATCAAAATTCATTCACAGCGTCATACAAACGTAAAACACAGTAAAGAAGCAATTCATAATGTTCAAGAAATTTCTCACTTGGCTCATTGTCCTGCCCGTCACACTCCTTTTCGCGCAGTGTGCCATCGACAATGACATACCTTACCCCTTCATTGAAGCTGCAATCACAACGATCGAAGTCGAAGGTCAGTGCAATGCTACGGGAACCGGATTCGGCTCGGCCGTTATCAACAACGATAATCACACCGTGCAGCTTTATGTAGACGACACCGTAGACCTCAGCCGTCTCAGCGTAAAGCGTCTTGAGGTGAGCAACAACGCCACCATCACCGTCGACAATGCTGTTTGCGTAAATCCCGGAAGCTTCCCTACCCAGAGCTTCAAAGAAACCAGCAATCCTGAAGCAACCCGTCTCAACTTCACCAACGACGTCCAGTTCAAGCTCACCACCTATCAGGATTACATTTGGACTGTCCACGTTTCGCAGATCATTCGCAGCGAAGTTAGTGTCTTCCCCCGTTGCGTCAGCGCCATCCTCAGTGGTAGCGTAAAGAACGGCGTCGTTCCCGGAGTTGAATACCGCGAGCAAGGCACTCAAGATTGGCAGACCCTCCCCGCCAGCCAGATTACGGCGAATGCCGACGAGTACAAGGCAGAAGTCACCGGCCTCGTTCCTGGCACCACCTACGAGTACCGCATGAAGTATGGTGCTGCAGCCACCGAAGTTGCCACCTTCACGACCGCTCCCGCTCAGCAGCTTCCCAACAGCAGTTTCGATGATTGGTGTTCAACCGGCACCGGCACCAAGGTTCTTTGGATGCCTTGGGCAGAAGGCGAGACGGGATATTGGGATACTGGCAACCGCGGCGCAACGACCGTCGGTGCCAGCAACAGCACCTGTGTGACCGAAGACGGCCGCACCTTCGCCAACCTCCAGTCAAAGTACATCGTTCTGAAGTTTGCCGCCGGCAACATCTTCACCGGCCAGTACCTCGCCACCGACGGCACAAACGGTATCCTCAGCTTCGGCCGTGAGTTCAACACGTTCCCCTCCAAGCTGCAGTTCGACTACAAGTACACCTCGTCAACCATCAACCGCACAGCCGGCGCTTGGAACAATGCTTACGGCGAGTACATCTCCAAGGGCATGTACAACCAGCTGAAGGGCCAGCCCGACTCATGCCAGATCTACATCGCCCTCCTCGACGACTACGTTGACGATGCCGACCGCGACGCCAACACCTACGATGGCAAGGTGTATCCCTGGATTATCCGCACAAGCCCCAAGAGTCTCCACCTCTTCAAGGCCGACAGTCCTCGTGTCATTGCCTACGGCCAACTCACTCAGGGCAACTCCACCGATGGTTGGAAAACCGAGGAGATCGAGCTCAACTACCGCTACACCGACCGCACTCCGAAGTACATCATGGTGGTAGCCTCCAGCAGCAAGTACGGCGACTACTTCACCGGCGGTGACGCATCGCTCCTGCAGCTTGACAACGTGAAGTTGTTGTACGAGTAATATCCAGAGGAAACATCATTCTAAGGAATCCGTAAATTACATTCCCGAGAGATTACATCATGGCGATGTGGTCCCTCGGGAATTGTTTTGTAGCAAATGCGACTTAAAAAAACTTACTGCTGACTTGGCGGCGTTGCGGGGCTTGCAAGGAACATGCGGTAGAGCAGCCATGCGATGTGGAAGAGGCCGCATCCCACGGCGACGAACATCATGATGTAGCCCTCGTCCCAGCCCACCGTCTGCTGGTGCCAGAAACCCGTGATGATGCAACCGATGGCGAGGCACATCTGCAGCGTGCGGAAGAGCGTGTAGCCGCGACGGCGCCCCGTCTCGAGGTGGCTGTGCTGAATGCCGTAAGCGTCGTAGACGTCGAGACCGATGAGCATCCACACCAGCAGACGAATCCACGTATCCGCAGGCAAGAAGAGCATGAGACCAATGCAGACCAAGATGCCGCAAATGGGGATGAAGGGCACGAAAGGCACCTGGAAACCGCGACTGGCGTTGGGCATCGTTCGACGCACCACGATGACGCCGGCACAGACGAGAGTAAAGGCGAAGAGTGTGCCGATGCTCACCATCTCGCCAGCCACGCGAGCCGGGATGAATGCAGCCAACACACCCACAACAACCATGAAGATGGCATTGTTGTGCATAGGAGTGCGGTAGCGAGGGTGAATCTTTGAGAATGTCGGCGGCAGTAGACCATCGTGGCTCATCGTCATAAAGATGCGGCTCTGGCTCATCAACAGGAGCATGATGACGCTGCAGTAACCAAAGAGAATGGCCACGATGACGGCACGGTTGAGCCAGGGGAAAGCCGCCACGATGCTGCCATCGGCCGCCGTGGTGCCCATGTGGTTGATGGCCAGCGCTACGGGAGCGATGCCGTCCTGTCCGAGGAATTCGCGGTAGTTGACGACGCCCGTCATGACGTGGGCAAAAACCACATAGAGCACCGTGCAGACAATAAGGCTGCCGATGATGCCGATCGGCATGTTACGCTGCGGGTTGCGCGTCTCCTGCGCCGCCGTGCTCACAGAGTCAAAGCCGAGGAAGGCAAAGAATGCCACCGCTGCGCCGCGCACGATACCGCTCCATCCGTATTCGCCCATGACGCCCGTGTTGGCGGGGATGTAGGGCGTATAGTTGTCCATGTTGATGTAGTGCCAACCGAGGCCGATGAACACGATGATGACCGAGACCTTGAGGAAGACGATGATGTTGTTCACCCACGAACTCTCGCGGGTGCCGCGCATCAGCAGCAGGCTCATCAGGATGACGACGATAAGTGCAGGGAGGTTCATAATGCCGCCGTCGAAAGGATTGGTCGTCCAGGCAGCGGGCAGCGTGATGCCGAATCCCTGCAAGAAGACGTTGAGATATTGGCTCCAGGAGATGCTGACGCACGTAGCCGCAACGGTGTATTCCAGCACGAGGTCCCAGCCGATGATCCATGCGATAAGTTCGCCCATCGTGGCGTAGCTGTACGTGTAGGCGCTGCCAGCCACGGGAATCATCGAGGCAAATTCGGCGTAACAAAGTCCGGCGAAACCGCAACAAATGGCGGCGAGGACGAACGAAAGAGTAATGGCAGGGCCGGCGTATTCAGCGGCAACGAGGCCCGTGATGCTGAAGAGACCAGCGCCGACGATGATGCCCACGCCGAAGGCAATGAGGCCGACGGGGCCCAGAACGCGCTTCAGGCTCGTGCTGCTCTTTTCGGCTGCTTCGCTAAGCAGCAGGTCGAGCGGTTTGCGGATGAATAGACTCATAGTTTAGTTTTGTTTGTGTGTTGTATTTGTTGTCTTATTTTACGATCATCTTCTTGCCGCCCACGATGTAAATACCGGAGGGGAGGGCAGAAGGAACTGCAACACGCTGGCCGGCGAGGTTGTAGATGGGAGCGCTGGCGTCGATGGGCGAAGCGATGATATCTGCAATGCCGTTCACCTCGGCAGCGTCGAGCAGAGCGCTGATGGCCGAAGCGGGAGCCGTCTCAAAAGCCGAAGCCAAATCGCTGGGCAACGCTAGATAAGCATTGCCGTTTGCGTTGATGAAGGCCGATGCCGAAGCATCAACAGGGGCGAAGCGGTCAGCTTCAAAACGGTAGAAACTGTAGTCGTTAGCGGCTGCTGTTTCGGTTGCTGCGACCATGGGGGCCGTGGTAAGTACATCGGCGAGCGTACCCTGCAGGTTGTTCATGAGGACGGGAGCGTAGCGGTCGTCAATGACAGGAATCTCGATGGATCCATTTGCTGCAGCAGTCTTCTGTCGCAGCACAAGACCCGTCTTTGCCGGCACCTTCGTCGTTTGGCGTACAAAGTGAAGCGAACCATCGCTATTCAGGCCGTTGACAGTGTAAGCCTCAGTACCCTCAGGCATGCAAAGCGCCTGTTCCGAATAGTACGTGCCGAGGCCCGTAGCGGCGTCAATGTCGGCAGCCACCACCTTCTGGTAGAGCGTAAGCGTGGACGTTGTCATGCCTACCGTCTGCTTGTTGAGCAGGCCGATCTGCTCGTTCTCTACGGCTACGTGGCCATTCTCGTCAATCGTGATTTGCCACGGTGTGACGGAAGCGTTCAGCACCTCGTTGGCCAGCGGATTGGTCGAATAATAGTTGAGCGACTGCTGGCGGTGATAGAGACGCGAGCCGTCGGACTTGATGTAGCCAGCTTGCGTACGCAAGTACCACGTGTTGCTCTGCGGAGCCAGTGCGCGGGCGCCTTCGGGCTTCTTCTCGAGCACAAATTCGCACTCGTTAGCATTTCCTGAAGCCATCATAAGGCCGTCGGCCGTTATTGCCGCAGGAATCGTAGCGAACTTGCCCGTATTGTTGTCGGCAATGCCAAAAGAGCGCTGGCGATCCTCGTCGACGAAGATGCACACGCTGCGGTCGCAGAGCTGCGTGGCATCGGTGACGCGACGATAGTAGGCGCCTGAAGCATTGTGCTGCACCACAGCCTCCGCTTCGGGAGCCGCCGTCTGGCGTTTCACAACGTAGGGAGCAAGCTCGTGGCGAACACGCGTGCCGACATTGTTGCGGAAGTTCTTCATGTTGAAGACGATGCGGTCGGGGTAGACGTAGATGAGCAGACCCTGGATGAGCTTGCGGTTGCCGTATGACGAGTTGGCAGGCTCGCCGTTAGAGTTGGCGTAGTAGCGGCACGAACCCATGAAGCTGCTGACGAAGCTCGGCTCGGCTGCTGCGGGGAGTTCGGCGCGCCAGAAGTAAGTGCTGAACGTCGTGGTAGAGTAGGAGTCGGCCGGCATGAACGAGCGAGTGCCTCCCACCTTAAATATATTAGCAGCGCTGCCGATGAGATAAAGTTCGCCGTCCACTGCCTGCTGCACACGTTCGACGGTAAAGGTATCTCCGTTGGGAATCACGTGGTAGAGGAAAAGCTGCTGGTGCGCTGCTGCAGAAATGCCGAAACCATTGTTGAAGTTAAGGTGCTGCGAACCGTCGCCGAGGCGCATGCTGATGGCGCCGTCCACCTCGGGATAGATGGTGCAGGTGTTGGTATAGTCGAGCAGCGCCGTTGTGCGGTTGACGCTGGCCGACGAAGCCGTGAACGTGCCTTTTACACCAAGGCTTGCGGTGGTCTTGCCCGAGTAGGGATGGAATATGACGCTCTGGCCCTTATACTCCGTCACCTTCATCGGTTCACCTGTTTCAACGTCCTTGTCGAAGGTTGTCTCGCCGTCGCTTGTGGCCATGACGTTGCCCTGCGTATCATAGCGTGTGACGCGCTGCGACGTCTTCTGTCGGATGTAGGCATAGTCAGCGCCGTGGTCGTGGCCGTAGAGCATGACGAGGCCCGGATACTGCGCCAGCACCTGCTTGAGCTGGTGGGTCGATTCGTAGTAACTCATGCCCTTATCCTCGCCGACGTTCATGCTGTTTGAGTCGCCGAAGGGAATGTGGAGGGCAAAGAATACAGGCTTCGTGTGCGACGGATCGTCGGCGTAGATCTGCTGCAATTTGCGCGCTACCCACGCCACACTTTCCTCGCTGTAGGAATAGTTGTTGGCGTTGTGGAAGAGGTGCTTGCCGCAGTTGAGCACCACGAAGTCGAAGCCCTTGATGTTGTAGTGGTAAGCCGCCAAGACGGGCATGGTCTTCTTTGTCGAAGCCGCCGCATCGTTGGGCGCGTCCTCGTAGAAGCAGTCATAGTCAGAAGCCAAGACGCCAACGTCGGAACGCATGGGAAATTCGTAGTATTCGCCGGCGTTGAACGGACGCGTATGGCGCCAATTGTAGTAACCATTGCCGTTGCCGCCCCAAGTGCTAGCCACCTCGTACTCGTGGTTACCGTTGACGTAGAGTACAGGGAGGCTGAAGTCCTTGCCGTCGGCCGACGACGAAGGACCAACGGTGCGGAGAGCTTCGGCCATGAGCTGACGCACCTGTCGCCAATGCTCCTCGTCGACCGTAGCGTCGCTCTGGCAGTCGCCACCCACGATGAGCACATCGACATGCTCATCCTTCAGCAGTTTCACCGCTTCGCCGAGCGACTCGCGCACCCTGATGTCCTTGATAGCGCGCGGTTTGTAGTAGCCGTTGTCCTTGTCGTCCCACGTCGTGGTGGTGAGCCATCCCTCCTGCGTGTGGATGTCGCTCACGCAGGCAATCGTCAGCAGCGGTTCGCCACTGCCTGAGGCACCGCCCGTCTCACCTGTATGGTAGACGAAGGGTGTGGTAATGAGGCTTTCGCCGTAATGAAACAGCCACTGGTGGCCCAGGGGGTTAGAAGCGTTGGCACCCGTGAAGGTAGCCGTGCCGTCATCGTTGAACTTGACTTTGCTTGACAGCATACGCTGGTTGCTTGTGCCCTGGCTGTCGATGACGTCGTAGAGCGCGTAGTCAGTGCCGTCGAGATTGCCGACGATGAGGTAAGCTGCGCCGTCGATGATGTGGTTCGCCTCTTTGTAGGTGTAGCCTAAATCATCAGTTTCCGTCACGCGATAAAGTTTGATGGGCGAAGCCGGTCCTGCGCTGAACTTTCCGCCCGTGCCGATGTGGAAATTTGACTTCTGGCCGCTGCCTTCTGGCACACCGAGTGTCCATGCGCCGTCAACACCAAGCAGCACCGTGCCCTTTTCTTCCTCTTCGGTGAGGCCCAGATTGTTGGAGTCGAAATAGAGGTAGTTGAAGTTTTCGGCGCTCTGGAAGGAGAAGGTGCCGAAGGCGTAGGGAACCTCGGCAAAGTCATCGGAGGCATCGATGAGTTCCACGGGGAAGAATCGCCAGCTGTTGTTGCCGGTGACTGACGTGGGCGTATCCTTTCCCCAACCTGCAACGGTCGATGTGGCGTCGATGGCCGAACCCAACGCATTGGCGTCGAGCACCATGCCGTTCTTGTCCTTCAGCCAGAAGTAGCCCTCCTCGATGGTGCCGTAGGTGTAGACGTTCGAAGCTGAAGCCGCCGTAGCCGTACCGCTGTTGTTGGATGTCGAGAGGTACTTGAAGTAGCGTCCGAGGCCCGTCTGCACCACTTGATAACCCTTCGTCTCGGTGATGCGCACGAGGTACTTCATGGCATCCGGAGCAGGCGGTGCTGTGCTAATGTGCAGTTTCGACTCGTCGTCGCAGAGGAAGCCCTTGCGGCCCACGTTGTACATGACGTACCACTTGTCCTTGACGATTTCCGTGGCAGGAGTCATATTGAGTTGGATGTAGTGGTTGGCGAGTTCGGGCAGCACGTCCGAAGCCTGCGCCACATTGGGCAGCAGAGCGCCAAGGGCCGTGAGCACGGCGATGGCAAGTGTGTGAAGCTGGTGTCGGAATGTATTCATAGTGGGTAGTAGTATGCTGATGATGGCGCAAAGATACAAAAAAACTGCTTTACTGCCAACATATTGTAACAAAAATGAAACAATGTGGGGCAAAAGAGCCTCTGGCGTGTGGATTTGGTGTGAATTAGCGCCTTGGCGAAAGGAAAGAACTTCGTGCCAACAGGTGCCTGTCACCCTAGGGTAACACATCTGTCGCCCTAGGGTGACAGAACTATC
>JAUNIC010000140.1 GCA_030523615.1 Bacteroidales bacterium | reverse complement strand
CTAATGGGGCTTATAGGGCTTATAGGGCCCATAAGGCTTATAGGACTGCCGCTTATCGGATTACCTTGCGGCCGCCTTGGATGAAGACGCCGTGATTGCCGGCAGCAGCGGGACGGCCCTGAAGATCGTAGAGCACAGGGCTGGCGGAGGGAGCAAGGAGATTGCCCATGCCATCGAGTACGATGTCGCCGAGCGTAGCGTCGGAGCTGAAGACCTTAGCCAACGTGCCAGCCGTGGGAAGTTCGTAGGCAAAGAGACGAGAGGTCTCGTTGCCCGTTGTGGCAATCTGGAACTTGCCGCTCTGCACGCGAGCGTAGTAGTTCAGGCCGTTGACCGTGCCGTAAAGACCGAACTTCGGACTCCAATTCAAATAAGAGGGGGTGCGGGTAAGGCCGAAGCCGTTGGCGGTAATCTGGAGATAAGAGCCATTGTTCTCGAGCGTGTAGCCCTGACCCGTAAGTGTAGTGGTCCAGACGAGGCTGGCGGCAGGCTCGTGGATGGTAGGCACGCCGGTGAAGTCAACGTCGATGGCCTTGCCCGAGGGAGTCTTGATGTAGTTATCCTCGAGGAGCGCCAGCTTGTTGAGGGCGTAGATGGTGACGTCGGTCTCCTTGCCCTTGTTGCAGAAGACGTACTGCGCACCGCCGCGAAGTTCCTCAACGACCTGATAGTCGTCGCCGGCAGCAGTTCCGGGAGCAAAGCCGTAGAGAGCGTGGAGCGTCACATCGGCCTCAGGCTTATAGAGCGCACCAGCTTCGAGCACACCGGCGGGACGCGTCTGTGTAGGCTCAACAAAGTCGGTGGTCCAGCCGAGGAAGGTCCAGTTCGTCTCGTCGAGCGTGGCAACGGGGAGGCTGACGGCCTCGTTCTGCTTCGTCTGCGTCCAAGAAGCGGGGCTTACCTGACCAGGACCGGCATCGTAGGTCACCGTCCAGCGGTTGCCGTCGTCGGGACCGTCTTTGAAGATGAACGACACGGTGCCCTTCGTGGCGTCGGCACTAATCTCGTGGAGCGGAGCGCCGAGCTTGTAGGAGCCGTCGGTGTTGCGGTTGAAGAGCTTCATGCCGACATTCATATGGCTCTCGTCGTTCAGCTCCGTCACGTTCTTTGAACCGGGATAAAGCATCGAGCGATAGTCGCTCTCATAGGTATAGGTGTAGCCCATGGCCGTGGTGCCGTAGGACTTGCCGGCAGGCACGAGGGTAAGGTGCTGATGGAGGATGTTGGTGTTCACCTGATTGGTCGCCCAGGCCGTCTTGTCGAAGTCCACGTGGGTGACGAGCAGACCGCCGGGGATGCTCCAGTTGCGCACGTACTTGTGCCAACCCTTGGGCTGACGGTTTTCGAGGAGGAAGTACTCGTTCTTGTTGCCCTCGTTGTAGATGACGTAAGCCTCAGGCTTGTCGCAGAGGGCAGCCATATCCTTCACGGCAGCACCCTCGCTGAGCACAACAGGCTCAAGCCATCCCGACATCCAACGCTCGTAGGCCGTGAAGCCAGCCGGCACCTCGCAGTTGTACGTCGGACCATTGTAGCCGCCGTTGTCCATGAGGTCGAAAGCCTCCATGCCGAAGGCCTGCTGATTGATGTCGTAAATGTCGGGGAAACCGAGGCAGTGGGCAAACTCGTGGCAAGCTGTACCGATACCCACGCGGGTGGAGCCGCTGGTGCTGGTAAGTTCCTGCGACATGGCGTAAGTGTCGATCTTCACGCCGTCGAGACGCAGCGTGGAGACGGTGGGGATGCTGGAGCCGAAGTAGCTGTTGTACTGCGCCCACTGGCTGAGCGATGACTCGTGAGGCCAGATGGTGTTAGCGGGAGCGCCGGAGGATTCAGCGTAGCCGGGGTAGATGATGTAGACCTGATCCACCTCACCGTCGCCGTCCCAATCGTAGTCCTTGAAGTTGACGTCGGGGTCAGCCTTCTGCACAGCCTCCATAGGGAGTATACAAGCCTTGAGGTCCTGAATGATGCCCCAGTTGTAGGTGTCATTAGGGAAAGGCTGGTTGGTGCCGTAGTAACTCATGTTGTTGTCGGCGGTATAAGGGCCAACAACATCGAAGGTAAGGTCGAATTCGCCGTAGGACTGGTCCTTGAAGTAGTCGTGCACAGAGCCGATGGAGCCGTAATCATTGTAGCCTTCCTGATTGAAGACGCGGTCGTAGGCGGCGCGGTCGTTGTGGCTCTTGAACTTGAGGTCGGGAAATTCCATCAGGATGACGAGGCCCTTCTTCGAACCCTTCATAGCGCCGTTGAATTCGCCAGCGGTCATCTTATGGGGACCCGCGGGCTGCTCCATAAGGGCATCGGGCGTGATAGCAATGCATGCTGCCTCTACACGAGCACCGAGGCGAGCCTGACGGCGTTCGTTGGCCTGCTGGCGACGCACATCGGCTGCAGCACGGAGAGGAGCAAGTTCGCCCTCGCTGACGTAGTAGTATTCTGCCTGTTCCAGGTTGACCGAAGCGGCGTCGGGACGCTGGAGCATGGTGCGACCGTTGTCGACATTGACGAAGTAGTGGAAATGCTCATCGCCCACCATGCGGAGGGTGAGCACGGTGCCGTCCTTCTGCATGACGGTGAAAGTGCCCGGACGGGCGGGTATAGCAGCTGCGCCGAGGGTCATGGCGGCAGCGATGATGGTAAGTAGTGTCTTTTTCATGGTTAGTGTATCGCGAATCTTTGGTTTGCGTGTTTTTGTATATCGTGCGCAAAGATACGCTTTTATTTTTAGATGAGCAAGAAGAATAGACAAAAAGCCCCCGCGCAACTTCGAAAAGAGGTGGCGCGGGGGAATTATAGGCTTTATAGATTCTTATTGACTTTCTATATTCTTCTATATTTTCTAGTCAGACTACCAACCGGGGTTCTGCTCCCACAGACCGTTGGTGATGGTGAGCATACGGGTCTGGATGGGGAGGAGGTAGTCACGATTTACGTTGAACTGCCAACCGTTGGGATAGCCGGCGCGGCTGATGGTGACGTAGCGGAGAGCGTCGCCGGGCTGACCGGTGAGGAAGAGGTTGTTCTTCTCAGCCTGATCGTAGATAAGGCCACCGGCATAGAAGTCGTTGCCTTCGAGGTTGGAGCCTGTGAAGAGGGCACCCTGCGGCCACTGGCCCACGATGAGCTCGTCGGCAGCTGCCCAACGGAGGATGTCGGCCAGACGGCGACCCTCGCAGGCGGTCTCTACACGACGCTCACGACGCACAGCCTGGATGTACTTGTCGAGCGTACGGAATCCATAGTCGGCGCTCTGGTTGTACTCGCGGTCGAAGTCCATGGCGGGCATACCTACACGGTCGCGGAGGGGCTGCACAGCGGCGATGATGGCGGCAGCATTCTTGGCACCGTCGAGTTCGGCAAGAGCCTCAGCGTAGTTGAGGAGCACGTCGGCGTAGCGGCACTGGATGGCGGGCGTAGCACCCTTGTTCTCAGCGTCGAGCGAACCCGTCCAATCGGTCTGCACATACTTCAGCATGGAGTAGCCCGTAGTGTTGTAGTTGTAGGCGCTGGTACCGACGAGGGGAGGCAGCACGTAGCCGCCGCGGTCGTTGCGGAGCACAACACCGGGAGTGACGACGGTCTGTGCGAGGCGGGGATCACGCAGTGTGGGCTGGAGTTCGTCGCCCCAAACCTTCTTGGCAGCGAGTTTCTCGTCGCCCACGAAGGGACGGCCGTCGATGGTCAGATAGTCGTCGACGAGGCTCGCCGTGATGCCGAGACCGCCACCGCCCTCATTGAGGTAACGGTTCACGGAGTTACCGATCTGGTCGCCGTCGTAACGCTTGTACCACATCACCTCGGTGTTGGAGCCGAGATTGCTCTGGGCGAACATCTTGCGATAAGCATCGTTCGTGCCGCCGTCGGTGCTGATCTGCCATACGCCGCGGTCCATCACCTGCTTGGCGGCGTCGGCAGCCTGCTGCAGGTAGTTCTGGATCTTGGCGTCGGTCACGCTCTTGTCGTAGAAGGCGTCGCCCTCGGCCTTGTGGTACTTCTCCCACGTGCCTTCGAAAAGGGCCACTTCGCTCTTGAGCCAGCGTGCCACATCGCGGTGAACGCGCATGGAAGAGCTGTTGTTCTTTTCGCCGAGGAGGGCGATGGCCTCGTCGAGGTCGGCGAGGATGTGATCAGCCACAACGGTGCGGCTGTCGCGGGGCAGGTTCATCTGCTCCATGTCGGGGTCGAGGGGCTTGTCGATCCACGCAATGGGACCGTAGCTCTTGAAGAGCGTGAAGTAGTACCAAGCGCGGAAGTAGTAAGCCTCGCCCACGAGCTGGTTCCAGCCGGTAGTACCCTTCTGGCTGCAGTTGTCGAGATTGTTGAGCAGGAAGTTGACGTTGCGGATGCGGGTGTAGGCGTCGAGCTTCGAAGCATCGCCGAGCACGAGCTGTCCGGAGAGTCGGGTGTTGGGGGCAGAGCCTACCATATTGTCGCTGTTGACGTCGGCACCGGCAATGTCGCCGCCACCGCCTGCACCGATGTTGTTGGTGCGTACGCCAGTCTCATAGAACTGCGCGATGTAGTTCTGCATTTCGCCCGTCGAAGCGAAGGGACGGGCAGTAGAGAGAACGCCCTCGGGCTCTTTGTCGAGGTCGAAGCAACCCGTGAGAAGCAGGGGTGCGGAGAGGGCAAGGAGGATATGCTTGAGTTTCATAAAGGATAGACGTTTTAAAGGTTAACAACAAGACCGACGCTGAGCACCTTGTTCATGGGGTAGTTCTTACCACCTTCGCTGGTGTAGCTGTTGGAGGTGTAGATGCTCTCGGGGTCGAACATCTTGGCCAGCGGGGTGAAGGTCAGGAGGTTCTCACCGCTGAAGTAAACCTGTACCTTGGTGAGGTGTGCCTTGTAGATCCATTCCTTCGGGAGGTCGTAGGCCAGCGTGACGTTCTTCAGACGGATGTAGCGGGCGTTCTGGAGGTAACGATCGGAGGTCTGCATGTTCTTGTTGCGGAAGGGACCCACGCCACCAGCACTGTGGATGTAGGGCTTGGGATAGTAAGCGTCGGTGTTGTCCTCACGCCAGTAGTCGAGGTGCTGGTTGAAGACGGTAACCTGTGCGTAGGGACCCCAACCCCAGAAGTAAACGGCGGTGCCGGGGTTCCAGTCGCGCTTGCCAATACCCTGCCACATCATGGAGAGGCTGAGGCCCTTCCAAGCGATGTTGCCGTTGATGGTATACTGGAAGCGGGGGAGGGAGCTACCGATGATTTCCTGGTCGCCCATGTCGCCGAGAACGTTGTTACCACGGTCAATCTTGCCGTCGCCGTTGAGGTCGATGTAACGCACATCGCCGGGAGTCCAAGCCTTTGCACTGATGTAGCTGAGGTCGAGCTTGTTGAACTCGTCAGCCTCGGCCTGGTTCTGGATGAGGCCGTCGGCGCGATAACCCCAGATTTCGCCGACCTTGCGGCCTTCGTACCACTGTCCGGCGGGGTCGGTGAAGGTGGGATTCTCGTACTTCGTCACCTCAGCCGTGGCGTCGCTGACGCTACCACCGATGCTGTAGGTCACGTCCTTGCCGATGCGGCCGCGCCACATAAGGGCAAGTTCCCAACCGCGGTTGCGCATGCAGGCATTGTTGGTTTGAGGAGCAGAAGCACCGAAGAAGTCGGGATAGTCCTGACCGGGGCCGAGCATATCCTTGGTGTCGCGCTGGAAGACGTCGAAGGTACCGGTCAGACGGTTGTTTAAGAAGCCGAAGTCAACGCCGAGGTCCTTGTTCTCGACCTTCTCCCACGTGGTCATGGGGTTGACAACGCCCGGAGCGAGGGTGTACATCACGCGGCCGTCGCTGAACATGTAGGAACCGAGTGAACCGTTGATGTTCATCGTGGCGGCATAGGTGTAGAGACCTGCGCCAGCCTGGTTACCGAGCAGACCCCACGATCCGCGGAGCTTGAGGGTGTTGACGTTCGTGGCGTTCTTCATGAATGCCTCTTTGTGGATGTTCCAACCGAGCGAAACACTGGGGAAGAAGCCCCAACGATGGTCCTTGGCGAAGCGGCTGGAACCGTCATAGCGGCCGTTGACCTCGAGGAGGTAGCGGTCAGCGTAGGCATAGTTGATGCGGCCGAAGAAACCATGGGTGGCCCATCCGTTGCGGGTGTCGGTCGTGGTGCGGTCGCCCGTACCCATGCCGGCGTTGGGGTTCTCGAAGGAGTAGAGGCCCGTGATGGTGTTCTTCAGATATTTGTAGGAGTTGTCTTCCTCCTGGAAACCGACCATGAAGGTGGCGTTGTGCTTGCCAATTTCGAGGTTGTAGTCGGTGTAGATGTTGAGACTCTGGTAGCGGGTACGGTCAAGCGAGGTGGTGTACTTGCCGTCGGGATAAACGCCAAGCTCATCGCGCACACCGAGGCTGGTGGTCACACCGTCGGCAGCGAAGATGTTGGGGGCTACGTTGACGGCCTCGTACTCGGCGTGGCGCATCTTGTAGGTGTAGTCGGCGTTGATGTTCCAGCCCTTGAGGGGAGTGATGACGATGCCGCCGGTAGCGTTCACACCGTCCACACCACGCGAGGTGTAGGTGCCGCTCTGGAGATAGGGAATCATGGTGAGCTCGGTGAAGTTGCCGTTGGGGTCAACGTCGCACACGGTAGGGCGGAAGCGCGCCAGAGAGTGATAGAAGCCGTAGCTCAGACCGCCGTCGCCGAAGGAGGTGTCGCTGTCTACGTGGAACATCTTGATGTTCGTCTTCAGTTTGAGCCAGCTGGTAAGCTGCGATTGGAGCGAGGTGTTGAAGTTGTAGCGCTTCATGCTGATGTCGGCGTAGCGCAGGATGCCTTCTTCACCGTAGTAGCCGCCGCTGACGAAGTACTGGGCCTTCTGGTTGCCGCCAGAGAGGCTGACGTCGTGCTTCTGCTTGAAGGCGAAGTTCTTGTAGTGGAGGTCGAAGTAGTTGGTGTTACCGATACCGCTCTCCGAGTTCTCGAAGGCGGGGTTCATCATGGCGCCGGGGGCGAGTTCCTGCCAAGGATCGACGCTCGTGGGGTCGTTGCAGTACTGCTGCAGGAGGGCGAGCTTCTCATCGCTGTAGAGGCGGGGCGAACCGGCATTGACGCAACCGTCGTTCCAGAACTTGGCAAAGGTGTAGCTGTCGACCATATCGGGCAGCGTGGTGGGGGTGGTCCATGCGGTGTTGCCCTGATAGCTTACGCGCATCTTTCCGCCTTCACCGCGCTTCGTAGTCACGAGGATCACACCGTAGGCAGCGCGAGCACCGTAGATGGCGCAGGCGGCAGCGTCCTTGAGGACGGAGATGTTGAGAATGTCGTTGGGGTTCACCTCGCTGAGGTCCATTTCCACGCCGTCGACGAGGATGTAGGGCGAGCTGGAACCGCTCAGGTTACCCTGGCCACGGAGAGAGATGGAACCGCTGTTGCCAGGACCGGCATCGCTTTTGACGAAGAGGCCGGGGACCATACCCTGCAGAGCCTGGACGGCGTCGGCCACGGGTCGGGTTTCCATGTCTTCGCCCTTCACGGTGGCTACGGCACCGGTGAGGTTGACTTTCTTCTGCACACCGTAACCCACAACGACTACTTCGTCGAGGGCATCGGAGGCTTCGTGGAGAGCAATGTTGAGGGCGGTACCGTTCCAGGCAATTTCCTGAGCGGCAAAGCCGATGTAGGTGACGACGAGGACGTCGCCCTTCTTCACGCCGGCGATGGAGAAGTGGCCCTGGGCGTCGGTGCTGGCGCCCTTGGTGGTTCCCTTCACGCGTACGGATGCTCCGACGAGCGGATCGCCGCTTTCGTCTACTACGACACCTGTGCAGGCACCGTTCTGCTAGACGATCTCGATTGTTTCGAGGGGAGTGGTCTCAGCATAGGCTGCTGCCATGAGGAGGCCCATCATAAGCAGCATGAGACTAACTGTCTTGATACGTTTATTCATATCGTTAAGGTATTGGTTGGATGTGTGTTTTTCGAAATATGCTCGTAACACTAACATTTTCAGAGTGTTATAAGAATTTATAGGGGGGGGGTATTGAAGTGTTGTCAGGTGTTACGTTTGCAAATTTAGTGATTTTTTTCGAGACGGCCAAGGATTTATGTCATTTTTTCCTAACGACACATATTAGCGTCGCGGAGAAATAATTCACTCTCGCGGAGATTTATTATTGTATCGCGGAGAAATAAGTCGTGCCACAGCTGTGAATCGATTGTCGCACAGACGTGGCACAATAGTCGCACAGCTGTGACACGATCGTTTCACACCCGTGGCACAACAAATATCTTTGAGGCGCAGGGAACGCGCTCCAAAGAATTTTTTTAGTAGATTGTGGCGCGTGAGCGTTTCTTTGGAACAAAAATTTCCCGAAATTACCCAAAAATTTAATTCCAAAAAGATTTAATTATATTGGTGTCCGGGGAACGTATCTATGGCCATATATTATAGTATATTAGCCAACGACAAGCCCTTATGGCTTCGGAGAAGCCTCACATTCGTAACCGACGGCATAAGCCGTCGGTATAGCGATGGCAGAAACATCGGCCTCGAAGGGGCCGCCCACAGAGAAACGTCCTATTGTTGGGGGACTTCTTCGAAGTCCTTACTCTTCGGCCCTGTAACACCCACGGCTCACGCCGTGGGTTACGAAAAGGGTGACGTCTCCGACGTCATTTATACGCTTACAGATTTTTACCGGACACCAATAAATTCCAAAAAGATTTAATTTTAATTTTTGGAGACCAATTTTTGGGTAATTTCGAGCAATTTTTGTTCTTAAACCTTTTGGTGCGTTTTCCCTGTTTGAGGCGCAGGGAACGCACTCCAAAGAAATTTTTTAGTAGATTGTGGCGCGTGAGCGTTTCTTTGGAACAAAATTTCCCGAAATTTTTGTTCCCCCAATCTTTTGCCACCTCGGCCTTACGCACGCGCGCACACAATGTTATATAATGTGAAAAACGACGAATTGCCGCCTCCGTATCGACCAACCGCCCATGCCCGCTCTTGCATATATGCAATTTTCGCCGTAACTTTGCACCCCGAAAATTGCTTCGCACCGCGAACCACGCACGACCGACTATCTCCGGTCGGCATGACTATCGCGGCCTCTCCCCCCGCCCTCCCCGATAAGGGAGGGAGCCGCGAAGAAGCACCCCGAAAACAAAAATGGAACCATACATTGTGGCACCAAAATGGGATTAGAACAAAAATTGCCCCG
>JAUNIC010000294.1 GCA_030523615.1 Bacteroidales bacterium | reverse complement strand
TAGAAACTATAGAGACTATAGCAACTATAGCAACTACAGCACGTGGCTTAGGCCTAAGAGTTGTTGTATCTCGCTGAGCGTCTTGTCGATCTTGGCGTCGAGGGCGTTGCGCTTCTCGTGGTATTGGCGGAGAAGCTCGTCGGGCGGGAGGATTTCTTCTTCGTCCTTCGGGAACTTGCACTGGTCGAAGTTGCAGTCGAGGGCCAGGAGCTCCTGAGCTTTGAAGCAGCGCGCCTTCTCGCCCTCGGCGTCGCTGACGATTTCGTGGCGGTCGTTCCACCACTCGGTGATGGGGGCCGTGTGCTCGAGGCGCATGGGCTTCGTCTTCGAGAAGTGCTTGTAGCCCTCGGGCATATCGAGGCGGTAGAACCACACGTCGCGGGTGCGGAAACCGTCGGGAGCATTGTCGGCCACCTCATTGTTGAAGAAGAGGATGTTGGTGGCGATGCTCGTATAGGGCGCGAAGATGGAGCCGGGCAGGCGGATGATGGTGTGGAGGTTGAACTTGCGGAGAAGGTCCTCCTTGAGGGCACGCTTTGCGCCGTCGTTGCCGAAGAGGAAACCGTCGGGGATGATGACGCCGGCGCGGCCACCTGCCTTAAGACGGTACATGATGAGCGCGATGAAGAGGTCGGCCGTCTCGGAACTCTGATACTGCGTGGGGAAGTTGCCCTTTGTGCTGGCGTCGGTGCTGCCGCCGTAGGGCGGATTCATGCCGATGACGTCGACCTTGTCCGTCTCCTTGAAGTCCGACATGTTGGTGCCCAACGAGTCGCAATGGCGGATGTTGGGGGCCTCGATGTCGTGGACGAGGAGGTTGGTGATGGAGAGCAGGTAAGGGAGAGGTTTCCACTCCTGACCCACAACGGCACGCTGGAGCTTCTCTTGGTCGGTGGCCGACTTGACGTGGGGCGCCATGAAGTTGAGGGCAGAGGTGAGGAAGCCACCCGTGCCCGAGGTGAAGTCGCCGAAAGTCTCGCCGAGCTGCGGGTTGAGTTGCTGCACGATGAAGTCGGTGAGGGCACGAGGGGTGTAGAACTCACCGGCGTTGCCCGCCGACTGGAGGTCCTTGAGGATGCCCTCGTAGATGTCGCCAAACATGTGGCGGTCCTCGGCGTCGTCGAACTCAATCTCGTTGATGATGTTGATGACCTGACGGAGGAGCGTGCCGTTCTTCATGTACTGGTTGATGTCCTGGAAGACCTCCTGCACGACGCTCTGATGGCGCGGGGTATTGATGTCGACGGGGAGCTCCTTGAGGGTGGGGAAGAGTTGCTCGTTGATGAAGCGGAGGAGTTCGTCGCCCGTCATGGCTTCGCCGTCGCGCTCGTCGATGGCCCAGTTGCGCCAGCGGAGCGGTTCGGGGATGATGGATACGTAGTCGCGATGGTCGCGGTAGGCGTTGTATTCCCAGGTTTCCTCCTGGGTGTCGTAGACTTTGAGGAAGAACATCCAGACCATCTGCTCGATGCGCTGTGCGTCGCCGTTGATGCCGGCGTCCTTGCGCATGATGTTCTGTATGCGCTTGATGATATTGTTGACTGCCATGGGTTATGCTTTTTGGGGGGGATAGAGGCTATAGAAACTATAGAGGCTATAGA
>JAUNIC010000139.1 GCA_030523615.1 Bacteroidales bacterium | reverse complement strand
CTCATGGGTAGCGGCACCAACGACTACGAAGTCGACGGCGGAGGCAACAAGGTCAAGTCACCCTCGTTCTGGAACATCACCGTCAACAAGAACTTCGAGACCCTCGAACCCTACCACTTCGCCAACATCGTCACCGGACTCCTCGAAGGCGAAGCCTACCGCGAAGAAGTCGCCGGCGAAAAGCGCGTCGTCATGAAGCGCACCATCCGTCCCGCCGAGCGCTGGATCCCCGGCCGCGACTACATCGTCGTCTTCGCTAAGGGTTGGGTAGAGTCCGACTTCACCCACGCCGCCACCAATGGCTACGCCCTCGACCACAACTGTTCGTTCCTCAGCGAGTTCACCATCAAACCCGCCATCATGGTCAACAGCGACGTCGAGTACACCGCTGCCGACGCCCTCCAGGCCTGCGACGGCCAGTCAGCCTCCATGTCCATCTGTATGATCGGTATCGGCCCCGACGGCGAGAAGTACAAAGACCGCATGACCTACGACTGGTGGATCGGCTACGGCAAGGGCAGCCACGACCCCGACGTTCCCTCCACCCTCACCGACGCCGTAGTTCCCGCCACTGTCGACAATTTCCTCCGTCTCGAATACGGCGGAGTCGAACTCAACAACGCCCTCGACCACTTCCGCGCCTGCTACACCTTCGCCACCACCCTCGAAGGCTGCAATCCCTGCGACGCCCCCGACATCTACGGTAGCGATTACGATTTCACCCAGGCCGACTACGACTGCATCGCCCACTTCCTCCGTCCCAACGACCTCGGCCGCGTGCCCCTCATCCTCGGTCGCAACGCCTTCAACACCCGCCTTGAGTCCAAGGACGCAGTCATCGAAGACGGTCAGAAGAACATCTACATCACCATCATCCCCATCACCCCCGTCAGCGCCTACGACAAAGACGATAACGTCATCTACTGTCCCGCACCCCAGCAGGTCAAGGTACGCCTCGTCGGTGATGCACCCTCGATGATTGACGGCTTCGGCGCCCTCACCTACCCCTCCGACCTCCAGAGCATCCCCGTTCGCGCAGGTCTCGAGCAGATCGAAGCCACCAAGATGAACGCCGCCGGAGTAGCCGCACAGACCCTCCGCGTGCCCCTCTGCAACGTCAAGACCGTCAACGCCTCCGAACTCGTCGTCGACAAGTACAGCGACGGCGGCGAAACCCTCGACTACGTCTACCTCTCCGGCTGCGACGACCCCAACTACACCGACAACTACATCGCCGGCGTCAAGGACAACATCCTCCAGTTCATCCCCGTCGGCAAGGTACTCGTCTACAGCGCCAAGGGTCAGTCCAAGGAAGCCTATATGGACATCGCCTTCACCGAAGACTTCCAGCCCCGCGAAGGCTACACCTACACCCTCAAGAGCCGCTTCGCCGAAGAACCCGTCGAGGGCAAGACCACACCCTGTCCCGGCTCCCTCTATTTCGACCTCAAGATCGTGCCCAAGTATCAGCAGTGGACCGGAAACTACGCTACCGACTACACCAACGACGTCAACTGGGCCCGCTCCGACTACGACGCTCTCCACGCCGGCAACGCAGCCTCCGACGGCACCAAACCCCTCGCCGGCTACACCACCAACGCCGACAACTACAGCAAGGACGCCCGCTACGATGCCGCCAGCGAGCAGACCGCCCACGGCTTCGTACCGATGTACTTCACCAACGTCCTCATGCGTCAGCCCGACTGCCTCGCCCCCGTCATGTACCCCATGACCAAGGCCCCTGCAGCCTATCCCTACAACGTCACCAGCGGCAACCCCACCGGCGACTTCCTCCAGGACCTCCACGATGAAGCCACCAAGCTCATCCAGTACGACATGCTCGTCACCCCCATCGACGCCAGCAACAAGCCCCTGCCCCTCGCCCAGCGCTACCAGGCCCACAGCGGCAACTACGGCTGCGAACCCTTCTGGACCAACATCTGCGACGGACTCACCTTCCAGCCCGGCACCTACATGTACGACGCCCAGCACCTCGGCTACCGCCGTGCATGGGTCGAGTACGAACTCGCCACCAACCGCTGGTACACCCTCGCATCACCCCTCCAGGACACCTACGCCGGCGAGTGGTACAGCCCCGAAGACGGCGGACGCCAGCTCACCCCCCACTTCTATCCCGTCACCTACAACGAAGCCCTCAACGACCGCTTCCATCCCGCCTACTACCAGCGCTCCTGGGACAAGGCCGGTGACGCTTGGATTTACAGTATGCCCGGCGACGACAACGCCTATCTCGGCTTCACCACCGAGTCATCGCCCTACGGCGGCAACAAGCGCGTCACCCGTCCCGTACTCCTCAACTGGGGCTACGTCTACAACGACGTCGAAGTACCCTACAGCCAGGGCGGCTTCAGCGTCAAGGCCCGCTACAACGACTCTCCCACCGTCCTCGTCCGCATGCCTAAGGACGACGATGCCTACTACTACTACGAAAGCGAAGACGCCGCCACGGCAGGCAATGCCACCAGCGACGGCAACGCTCTGAACCCCGACGGCAGCAACGCCGATCCCGCCCGTCCCAACGGCAACGGCGTCTACAAGGGCGACTACACCACGCTCACTCGCACCGGCCACCATCGCCTCGTCTCCGACCTCCTCCTCGATGCCGAAGGCAATGCAGGCACCATCGGTCAGTACATCATGAACCGCAGCCGCACCAATCCCTACTTCCTCGTCGGCAACCCCCTCATGACCCCCATCGACATGGATCAGTTCTTCGCAGCCAACACCTCCTTCGTCGGCGGCAAGTACTGGATCATGAGCGCCGACCGTCAGAACGTCAGCATCAAGGTCGGCGACAGCTGGATCTCCACCACCGGCGACGGCGGCGCAGTAGCACCCCTCCAGTCCTTCTTCGTCACCCTCCCCACCGACACTGATGGCAACGCCGTACTCCCCGCCGGCAGCAACGGCGGCGTCAGCCTCCAGTTCGACGGCAGCATGCAGAAACCCCTCGAGCAGATTGGCGAAAACCGCGACGGCAGCCCCATCTACGGCTTCGTCGCCGGCGAGACCGAGGACGGCACACCCATCTACGGCCAGAAGCCCCAGCTCCGCAGCCAGGTAGCCGCACCCGCCGCCACCTTCCGCATTCACGCCGCCACCGACGGCCGCCAGCTCAGCACCGCAGTCGTCTACTTCAGCCAGCACACCTCCAATGCCTACCGACCCGCTGAAGACGCCGAGACCCTCCTCGACGGCAACACCGCCAACACCGTCTCCACCGTCTTCACCTTCGCCGACGAACAGGCACTGCAGATCAACTCCATGAGCACCGACGTCGACATCATCCCCATCGGCGTCATCGCTCCCGACGAGCAGACCACTACCGTCCTCACCTTCAGCGGCGTAGGCACCCTCTCGTCCGTCATGGCCGAAGCCCCCTACCTCTACGATGCCCAGGACGACACCTACATCGCCCTCGACGCCGACACCCAGCTTGCCGTCACCGGCACCACCGTCGGCCGCTACTTCGTAGTCAGCGGAGCCCATCTGCCCCTCGTCGACGAAGAAGCTGGCGAAGACACCACCACCGCTGTCCAGCGCTACAACCTCAACGGCGTCCGCGTCCGCACCCCGCAGCACGGCACCGTCACCGTCAGCGCCGGCCGCAAGGAGTACGCTAAGTAATTGCCCACGTGGCCTACGAACCGCACACACACAACCCCTGATATGAAACATCTGCGAGACCCGCCCACCAGCGAGGTCCCGCAGATTTTTTGCTTTTTTCTTTGTCATTTCGCGAAAGAGCCGTATCTTTGCCGAAAATCACCCATACACTATGCTCAAACGCATGAAATTCACCCCCTCCGACGCATGAAATTCACCCACATACTCTCCCTCCTCATCCTCCTCTGCGCCACACTCTGCGTCGCCTGCTTCCACGAAGACGCCGACGACTACGACGTCGTCCACATCGGCGATGCCGTGCCCCACTTCGTCGTCACCCTCACCGACGGCACCACCTACGACAGCAGCCTCCGCGACGGCCGTGGCGCCACCATCATCTTTTTCTCCACCACCTGCAGCGACTGCCAGCGCGAACTCCCCCTCCTCGACGCCCGCTACCGCCAGGGCGACTATGCCGACCAACACGTCCTCTGCATCAGCCGCGAAGAAACCCCCGAAGCCGTCGCCACCTTCTGGCGCGACCACCATCTCACCCTCCCCGTCGCACCCCAAACCGACCGCCGCATCTACAACCTCTTCGCCACCATGGGCGTTCCCCGCATCTACACCGTCGACCCCCGCGGCATCATCACCGACATCGTCCTTGCCGAATAAACCATCAGCATCATGAAAAAGACCGAACACTACCTCCCCTCCACCGACGCCACGCAGCAACTGCACTACATCACCTGGGAACCCGCCGAAGGCCCCCGCGCTGTTCTCCAGCTCGTCCACGGTATGGAAGAGTACATCGACCGCTACGACACCCTCGCCCGCGAACTCACCCAGCGCGGCATTGCCGTCATCGGCCACGACCACCTCGGCCACGGCCTCTCCGGACGCCAGATCGCCGAAGGCCCCCGCAGCCTCGACACCCTCAACCAGCGCGGCTACTTCACCGATCGCCGCGACGGCGCCGACGTTGTCATCGCCGATATCCACCTCCTCCGCAGCGAAGCCCAGCAGCGCTGGCCCCACGTTCCCCACTTCATCATGGGCCACTCCATGGGCTCCTTCTTCGTCCGTCGCTACCTCACTCTCCATCCCGACGCCGTTGCAGGCGCCATCATCTGCGGCACCGGCTGGTACAACGCCCTCCTCACGGGCAGTGCCCTCGTCGCCTCATACCTTGTCGGATGGTGCCGAGGCTGGCATTGCCGCAGCACATTCCTCAAGAACCTCACCTCCCCCCACGCCCGAGCCTTCCGCAGCGAGGGCGAAGGCGCATGGCTCAGCCGCGATCCTGAGAACGTCCGTCGTTTCCGCGAAGACCCCATGTGCGGCTTCGGCTTCACCGCTGGTGGCTATCGCGTCATGTATCGTAACCTCCTCCACGTCTCGCTTTGCCACGACTACGCCCATCTCCGCCGACTGGCAGTCGAAGGCAGTGCCTTCCCCATCCTCGTAGTCAGCGGCGCCGACGACAGCGTCGGAGGTACCCGTGCCGTCAAGAAAGTCGCCGCTCAATACCGAGCCCTCGGTTTCCCCGACGTCACCGAATACATCGTCCCCCACGATCGTCACGAAGTCATCCTCGAGCCCGATGGTCCCACCGTCCGCGCCACCATTGGCGATTGGGTCATTGCACGCATACCCTCCTCATATTCTGCCTAAGACGGCAGATGACGGGCGTGATAGATACGAAAATTGCACAAGAGAGTCTGACCCTCTTGTGCAATTTTTGTCTGTTCGAGCTCGCTCTTTATTCGTTCTTGCGATAGCTCACCACAGCCCATGTGGCAAAGGCGGTAGCCATGGCGGATAGCGTGAAGAACTGGCTCGACAGCTCGGCCAGCGAACTGCCTTTGAGATAGATGGCACGCAGCGCCTCGATGAGGAAACGCATGGGGTTGATGAGCGTCAGCGCCTGCGCCCAATCGGGCATGGAGCGTATCGGTGTCAGCAAGCCCGACATCAAGATGAAAATGACCAGGAAAAAGAACATCGTCATTGCTGCTTGGCGCATCGTCGTGCTGTAGTTGCTGATGACCAACCCCACCGCCGAGATGAGCAAACAATGCAGACTCACGAAGACCATCATCGTCCCCACACTTCCTACGGGCCAGAAGCCGTAGAGGCCCTTCGCGGCCATCAGGGCTATGAACGTCATGACAATGCCGATAACCCAGTACGGGATGAGTTTCGCCACGATAAACGACAATTTGCTTACTGGTGTGACGTTGAGTTGTTCAATAGTGCCGCGCTCCTTTTCGCCCACAATGTTCAGCGCTGGCAAGAAGCCCACGATAAGTGTGAGTAGCAGGGCAAAAATGGCCGGTACCATATAGATGCGGTAGTCAAGATGCGGGTTGAAGAGGTATCGTACAGCAATTGGCCCCGCTCCCCCTTGCGCCGGTGCTGCGATGTTGGAGCTCGTCGCTGCAAGGCCCTGTTCTTCGACGACTTCAGCCATCAGCATCTGCGTGATGCCTTGCACATAAGCCACCGACATCGAACCCTTCATGCCGTTCGTCGCGTTGGCCACCAGTTGTACTTCGGGCAGCATCGTGGGGCTGATGGCCGAACCTGTGGCAGCCGCACCGCCGCCAGCCGCCGTGGCAGTCCCCAGCGTGCGCACCACATCGCGCTCGTAGCCGTGCGGGATGCTCACGATGATGTCCGCCTCGCCTTTTTCCACCGTGGCGAGAGCCTCACGGTAAATGGGGCAGGTGGCGGCGAGCGCCAGATATTGGCTTGCATCAATCTTTTGTATGAGGCGGCTCGAGAGGGTAGAATGATCAGCATCGACAACGCTGAATTTCAAACCCTTAATCTCCTGTGTGGCGATGCGCGGCACCATGTTCATCAACGCCACGGGGAGGATGATGAAGATGACGAGGAGCAGCGGCGAACGCCGGAGCTGCAGGAATTCTTTGCGGAGAAGAGGGAGCATCTTTAGTTTATGGTTGAGGGGTTAAGTTTTATGGGGTTATAGGTTTAGAGGTTATTAGGTTTATGATTTATAGCCTTTTCTTGAAGAGCTTAAGGCTGATGGCGATGAGTACGAACGCCTGGAGCGTGAGGACGGCGAAGTTCTTGGCCAGATATTGCACCGGTACACCTTGGATGAGCAAACGCCGTGCACCATCCATGTACCAACGCGCCGGAGTCACGTTCGACGGACGCTGTAGAACTGCCGGGAGCGACTCAATGGGAAACACCATGCCGCTCAGGTACACCGTCGGAACGAAGAGTAGGAGCGAAAGGAGCATGGCAGCCATCTGCGTGTTCACGGCACACGAAATGAGCAATCCCAGTGCCAGCGATACGAAAATGTAGAGGAGCGACAGCAGTGTAAAAGTCGTGATGGAGCCCGCAATCGGCACTCCCATCACAAAGTGCGAAAGCAGCAGAATCGTCACCAGATTCACGCTTGACATCACGAAGTACGGCACCAATTTGGCGATGATGATCGTCAGCGGTTTCAGCGGCGAAGCCAGCAGCACCTCCATCGTGCCCATCTCCTTCTCCCTCACGATGCTTACGCTCGTCAGCATGGCGCAGATGATGAGGATGATCATGCCGATGACGCCCGGCACAAAGTTGTACTCCGACTTCTGTTGCGGATTGTAGAGAAACGTCACAGCGCCTCCGCCCTTCATCGTCGGCGACGCAATCTGCTGCAGATACATGGCGCGCATCTGCGCCTGATTCGGTTCGCTGCCGTCCGCCAAAATCTGCATGGCCCCGTCGGCGGCAATGAGCACCACCACGTCCGCCTCGCCAGCGGTCAGCAGCTCCTTAGCATGCGCCCCGCTCGTCAGCGTACGTGTTACGTTGAAGTACTGGCTCGCATCGATGGCCTGCGTCAGCGCGTGACTCTCGGGCGTTTGCGCCTCATCGGCCACCGCCACCAGTGTGCCGCGCACCTCCGTCGACACCGCGTAGCCAAAGATGAGCACCAGCAGCAGCGGCATGACCAGCAGGATGAGCATCGTGCGCCCATCGCGGAAGATATGTATGAATTCCTTGCGGATAAAAGCTCGCAGTTGTTCCATGTTGTTGCCCTTTTGTTAAAATCTAAATCGACGAATCGTATAATCCCCTCACCCGCGCGTCGCTTGGCGCGCGAGATAGAGGAATACGTCGTACATTGAGTCTTTGCCGAACTGCCTGCGCAGTTCCGCAGGTGAGTCCATGGCAGCGATGCGTCCGTCTACCATGATCGACACTCGGTCGCAGTACTCGGCCTCGTCCATGTAGTGCGTCGTCACAAACACCGTGATGCCACGGTCTGCTGTGCGGTATATCAGTTCCCAGAACTGCCGGCGCGTCTCGGCATCCACACCGCCCGTCGGTTCGTCGAGGAAGACAATCTGCGGCGAGTGGAAGATGGCCACGCTGAACGCCAACTTCTGTTTCCATCCCAACGGCAGGCTTTTCACCAGCGTGTGGCGGATGTCGTTGGCATCCAATTCCGCCAGCAGCTTCGTTGTCTTCTCCTTGATGCTTTTGCGGTCCATGCCGTAAATGCCGCCGTACAGCTCCAGGTTCTCCTCTACCGTCAAGTCGTCGTAGAGGGCAAACTTCTGACTCATGTAGCCAATGTGGCGCTTGATTTCCTCATATTGTGTAGCACAGTCGAAACCCGCAACCGTGGCGCGTCCGTCCGTCGGTTGCGACAATCCACACAGCATACGCATCGCCGTAGTCTTGCCTGCACCGTTCGCACCCAAAAAACCAAAGATTTCGCCGCGGCGTACCTGGAAACTGATGTGATCCGTCGCCACGAAGTTGCCAAACTGTTTCGTCAAGCCCTCCGCTACGATGGCATAGTCGTCCGCCAGCTTCGACGCATCGTGGTGTAGCGTCAGTTCCGGCGGCATAATGTCAGCGGGGCGTCCCACGGCAGTGATATGCCCCTTGTCCATCAGCGCGATGCGCGAGCACGCCATCACCTCGTCGCGGTACGGCGTCGACACCACAATCGTGATACCATGCTCCCGATTTAGTTTGTGGAGCATCGTAAAGAGTTCCTTGCGCGACACAGGGTCCACACCCGTCGTAGGTTCGTCGAGGAAGAGCACACGCGGTGCATGAATCAGCGCACACGACAGCGCCAACTTTTGCTTCATACCGCCCGAGAGTTTCCCTGCGCGGCGAGTGCGGAAAGGCTCTATTTGGCTGTAGATATCGCTGATGAGATGGTAGTTCGCCTCGATCGTCGTGCCGAAAATTGTAGCAAAGAACTGCAGATTTTCCTCCACCGTCAAATCCTGATATAGCGAGAAGCGTCCCGGCATGTAACCTATGCGCTGGCGGATGCTGCGGTAGTCCTTCACCACGTCCAACCCGTCCACCGTAGCGCTTCCCCCATCGGGTAGGAGCAGCGTAGTGAGCAAGCGGAAGAGCGACGTCTTTCCAGCACCGTCAGGGCCGATGATGCCGAAGAACTCGCCCTCGCCGATGTCAAGCGTCACGTTGTCCAGCGCCACCGTGCGTCCTTTGTTGTAAGTTTTTGTCAGTTGTGAGCAGTGTATCATGGCTACTTCAGTGAGCACTAGTGTCCAATAAAAGTTTTAAACGCGAATTACCGTGAATTATCCGCGAATTGATTCGTAAATTATTTTTA
>JAUNIC010000138.1 GCA_030523615.1 Bacteroidales bacterium | reverse complement strand
AAGACTAATAACCGGAAGACTAATAACCAGAAAATCTGAATACCTAATCACCTCAATCCTATGAATTTCCTTGAAGAAAAAATCTTGCAGGACGGCGTCATCAAAGAAGGCAACATCTTGAAGGTCGACAGCTTCCTGAATCACCAGATCGACATCGATGTCATGCGTCAGATGGCGTACGAGTTCAAGCGCCGTTTCCATGGCGTGGAGGTCAACAAGATCCTGACCATCGAAGCCAGCGGCATTGCCATCGCCACGCTTCTTGGCCACCTGTACGATGTGCCCGTGGTCTTTGCCAAAAAGAGCCAGACCGCTAACAGCACTGACGATAAGTATGTGGCTCAGGCTTATTCCTTTACCCATAAGAAGATGAACAACGTATTCATCTCAAAGCCCTATCTCAACGCCACGGACAAGGTGCTCATCGTTGACGACTTCCTTGCTGACGGACAGGCTGCCCACGCACTCATTGACCTTGTTCATCAGGCTGGAGCCGAGGTGGCAGGCATCGGCATCGCCATTGAGAAAGGCCAGCAGAAGGGCGGCAGCGAACTGCGTGCAGAAGGTGTGCGCCTTGAGTCACTGGCTATCGTAGAAGAAATGGACTGGCAGACGCAGACCATCAAGTTTCGCGAACAGCCTGTGCAGAAGATTGCTAATCAAAACCTAAAACTAAAATAAATTGTGTCCGGCTTTATGGAAAATCAGAACACCAATCTCTACCAGCTTGACGGCCGAGTGCCTGTCATGCAAGCTGTACCTTTCGGTCTGCAGCACGTGCTGGCCATGTTTGTGGCTAACATCACGCCTATCATCATTCTTGCTAACGTCGTAGGCCTCAGCCCCGAAATAAGCGGAGCTCTCATCCAGAACTGTATGATCATTGCCGGTATCGGTACGCTCATCCAGCTCTATCCCGTATGGCGCATCGGTTCTCGCCTGCCCATCGTCATGGGTATCAGCTTCACCTTCCTTTCGCTCTCCATTGCCATTGCCTCCACTATGGGCATGGGCGTCTTGATGGGGGCCGTCATCGTTGGTGGTATCTTTGAAGGTTTGCTGGGCCTCTTTGCCCGCTATTGGATTCGCATTATCTCACCCGTGGTAGCTGCTACGGTCGTTACCGCCATCGGTTTCTCGCTTCTGCCCATCGGCGCCAACTCTTTTGCCGGCGGTCAGGGTGCTGCTGACTTTGGCAGCATGAACAATTGGATTGTGGGTACCGTTACGCTCCTTGTGTGCCTTGGCTGCCAGGTGTTTGCACGCGGCTTCCTTCGTTCTCTCTCCGTTCTTGTCGGCCTTATCGTGGGCTATATCCTTGCAGTATGTATGGGTATGGTAGACTTCAGCGGTCTGCAGAACGTCAGCATCGTGGCGCTGCCTAAGCTGCTGCCCTTCAAGCCCGAATTTAACCTTGGAGCCATTCTCTCCATTATGGCCATCTTCTGCGTTTCGGCAACTGAGACCATCGGTGACACCAGCGCTCTCTGCAACGGCGCTCTCAAGCGTATGCCTACCGACAAGGAACTGGGTGCCAGCATCTCGGCCGACGGTATCGTCAGCACCGTGGCTGGTATCTTCGGTTGTACTCCTATCACTTCCTTCTCGCAGAATGTGGGACTTGCCGCCATCTCAGGCGTTGTCAATCGTTTCGCCATCGCAACGGGTGCCTGCATTATGATTATGGGCGGTATTTTCCCCGCTGTCGGCACGCTGCTTACCACCATTCCTCAGGCCGTGCTGGGTGGTTGCACCATCATGATGTTCGGCTCAATTATGTTTGCAGGTTTCGGCATGTTGGCCAAGTGCGGTTTCTCTGATCGCAACATGGTTATCGTTGCCCTCAGCCTGAGCATCGGCCTTGGCTTTACCCAGGCCACCGGTATGTTCAACATCTTCCCCCAGATTGTTCAGACCGTCTTTGCGGAGAACTGCGTAGCTGTGGTATTCCTCCTCGCTGTTATCCTCAACCTCGTGCTGCCCAAAGAAAAAGAAGCATAATAAATTATGGAATTCAAACCTCAAGAAGGAATTACCGATGCCCGTGAGTTAGGGTACGGCAAGTTCACCATCCTCGGCGTTCAGCATCTTTTCGCTATGTTCGGCGCCACCATCCTTGTGCCCGCTTTGACGGGTCTTCCCGTGTCGACCACACTCCTCATGGCCGGTATTGGCACCCTTTTGTTCCATTTCATTTCGAAGGGTAAGGTGCCTGCTTTCCTCGGTTCCAGCTTTGCCTTCATCGGCGGCTACATGAGTGTGAAGGAGCTCGGTGTTGCGCAGGGTATGACCGAAACCCTCGCCCTCGGCTATGCCTGTGTAGGTGTGTTCTGTGCAGGACTCTGCTACTTTATCATGGCGGCCCTCATCAAGGCTTTCGGAACGGGACGCGTGTTGAAGTTCTTCCCGCCCGTTGTGACAGGTCCTATGGTTATTGCCATCGGTCTTACGCTTTCAGGTTCTGCCATTACCAACTGCACAACGAATTGGCTGCTGGCCATTGTGGCTATCGTTACCGTCATCGGTTGCAGCATTTGGGGCAAGGGCATTATCAAGATTGTGCCCATTCTGCTCGGCGTGGTCGTATCGTATACGCTTGCTGCCGTGATGGGCGAAGTGGACTTCTCATCGCTCAACGATGCCGCGTGGTTCGGCCTGCCTTTCTCGCGTGAAACGAGCGTATTGGCAGTGATGGACAACCTTGACACGACCTTCCTTGTGACGAGCATTGTGGCCATTCTGCCCATTGCCTTCGCCACCATCATGGAGCACATCGGCGATATGTGCGCCATCTCCTCGACCGTAGGCAAAGACTTCCTCGCGGAGCCGGGTCTGCACCGTACGCTTGTAGGCGACGGTCTCGCAACAGCTCTTGCCAGCCTCTTCGGAGCTCCCGCAAATACCACCTATGGTGAGAACACGGGCGTCTTGAACCTCACACGAGTGTTTGACCCTGCAGTCATCCGTCTTGCTGCCTGCTTCGCCATTCTGCTGAGCTTCTGCCCCAAGTTCGCTTGTCTCATCGGTCTCATGCCCGCAGCCACGATTGGCGGTGTGAGCCTTATTCTTTACGGTATGATCTCCTCCGTCGGTGTGCGCAATCTTGTAGAGTCGCATGTCGACTTCTCGAGCTCCCGCAACGTCTTTGTCGCAGCGCTTATCCTTGTGCTTGCCATCGGTGTGAAGTACGGCGCAGGCGACAGCATCGCCTTCGGTTCTATCCATCTTTCTGGCCTCGCCATTGCCGCTCTCGTGGGTATTGTGCTCAATGCCATTCTTCCCGACAAGCTCGGTATGAAGGTGAAGAGTTTCAACGGCAAAGAGAAGCACGACATCAAGGAAGAACTGTAATAAACTTCGAAATTTCGAATAACCGACCAACCGATTACTCGATTATTTAATCGTCTGTCCGGCTATCCGCTTAACGGTATAATCGTCTAATCGAAAAAATCAATACTAACCATGAAAGTCATCAATCTCAGCGAAAGCAACAGCATTCTCAACACCTTTATGGCTGAACTGCGCGATGTCGACGTGCAGGGCGACCGTATGCGTTTCCGCCAGAACATCGTCCGCATCGGACATGTTGAGGCCTACGAAATCAGCAAGTATCTTTCTTACAGCAAGAAGACCATCCAGACCCCTCTCGACAAGTGTGAGGTCAGCACCTTCGACGATCAGGTTGTGCTTGGCACCGTATTCCGTGCCGGTCTGCCCCTCCATGAGGCGTTCCTCGACATCTTTGACGGCGCAGGCAATGCCTTCGTCTCTGCCTATCGTTATTATAAGGATCGCGAGATGAACGAGGTGGGCATAAAGGTTGAGTATTGCGCGTCGCCCGACCTCAACGGCAAGACGCTCATTCTCGTCGATCCTATGCTTGCTACTGGCGGTAGTCTCGAACTGGCCTACGAAGCACTCCTTCAGAAAGGCAAACCTGCACGTCTCGTAATGGCTTGCGTCATTGCATCGCAGAAGGGCGTTGACTATCTGCAGAAGATGTTCTCCTCTGATGACGTTGTCCTCGTATGTGGCGCCATTGACCCCATCCTCAACGACCACAAGTACATCGTGCCCGGTCTCGGCGATGCCGGCGACCTGATGTATGGCGATAAAATTTAAAAACAAACAAAATTAAAACATAATTATCATGAAGAAGTTTTTTATCCTCTGCGCAATGCTCGCAACAGGGCTTGCTGCAACAGCCCAGAATCTGCAACTGCACTACGACTTTGGTCGTCACATCTATAGCGATGACGAACATGGACGTCAGGCCGTGACCGCAACCTTCGAACATTTCAAGGCAGACAAACTCGGCTCTTGGTACTATTTCATTGACCTCGACATTGACAACAAGGGTATGGCAGGTGCTTACACCGAAGTAAGCCGCGAATTCAACTTCTATAAGCCTTGCGACAAGGGTGCACTTGCTGCTCACGTAGAGTTCGACGGCGGTCTCAGCCGTGGCGCTGGCAGCTTCCAGCAGGCTGGCCTCCTTGGTGCTGCGTGGAATGGCCACAACTCCGACTTCTCCAAGACCTACTCTCTCCAGGTAATGTACAAGCAGATGTTCGGCGACAAGGTCCACGATGCTTATGCTTCCTTCCAGATTACTGGTGTATGGGGCCTTAACTTCTGCCAGAACAAGCTGACGTTCTCCGGTTTCTTTGATGTCTGGAGCGAAAAGGCTTGGTGGACAGGCAATCGCCACCTCTTGTTCCTCTCTGAGCCCCAGCTTTGGTACAACTTCAACAACCACTTCTCTGCAGGTACAGAGGTTGAGCTGAGCAATAACTTCATTTATTCTTCAGCAAGTGGCAAGAACGACAAGTTCTATGTGAACCCCACTCTTGCCCTGAAGTATAATTTCTAATTGCGAGTAACACTCTGATAGCGAGAAAAAGACTATGGAATTTCTCTCAAAAATCTTCGGGTTCGACCCTAAGACCATGGTTCTCAAGAAGGAGGTGATGGGTGGCATCACCACCTTCCTCACTATGGCCTACATTCTTGCGGTCAACCCCAGCATCCTCGGCGATGCCGGTATGGACACAGGCGCCGTTTTCACCGCTACGGTGGTGTCGGCTGTAGTGGCGACTCTCGTCATGGCGCTTTATGCACGTCTTCCTTTCGCCCTTGCTCCCGGTATGGGCTTGAACGCCTTCTTTGCCTACACCATCGTGCTCACCATGGGCTACACCTGGCAGTTTGCGCTGACGGCAGTGTTCATTGAGGGTATTATCTTCATCATCCTCACGCTTACGAGCTTGCGCCAGAAGATTGTCGACTGCATGCCGCTCCTGCTGCGCCGCTCCATCTCGCCGGGTATCGGCCTCTTCATCGCCTTCATCGGTCTGAAGAACGCCGGTATTGTAACGAACAGCGACGCTACGTTCGTAACCCTCGGCAATCTCCACGATCCTGCTGTGCTGCTTGCCTGCTTCGGCATTCTGCTCAGCGCCGTGCTTCTTGTGCGTAACGTTACGGGTGCTCTCCTCATCGGTATTCTTGCCACAACTATTGTGGGCATTCCTCTCGGTGTGACCCATTGCGACAGCGTTGTTAGCGCTCCTCCCAGCATGGCTCCCGTGTTCTGTCAGTTTGAGTGGGGCAGCATCCTCAGCATCGACATGGTGGTGTGCGTGCTGACATTCCTCTTTATTGATATGTTCGACACCATCGGCACCCTCATCGGTGTGAGCAACCGCGCCGGAATGGTAGATGAAGAGGGCAACATCCCCCGCCTCAAGGATGCCTTCATGGCCGACGCCATCGGTACGACCGTAGGTGCAGTTCTCGGCACCTCCACCGTCACCACTTACGTAGAGAGCGCTTCGGGCGTCAACGTCGGCGGCCGCAGCGGCCTCACGGCATTCACCGTCGCCCTCTGCTTCGCCCTCTCGCTCTTCCTCGCCCCTCTCTTCCTCGCCATTCCCGGCCAGGCCACCGCTCCCGCGCTGGTGCTCGTGGGCGTCATGATGATGCACGACATCCGCAAAGTCCACTTCAACGAGTACATCTCCGCTATCCCCTGCTTCATCTGCATCGCCTTCATGCCCCTGACCTACAGCATCTCCGACGGCATCCTGATGGGCCTCATCTCGTGGGTGCTCATCCACGCCCTCAGCGGCAAATACAAAGAGCTCAACTGGGGCATGGTCATCCTCGCCATCCTCTTCGTGCTCAAGTACGCATTCCTATAACCCATAACGACTCATTTAATAATCATGGTAAAGCATATCATTCTTTGGAAACTTCGTGAGGACATTCCTTTCGAAGAACTTGCTGATGTGAAGCAGGGGATAAAGGACGGCCTTGAAGGCCTTGTTGGTCAAGTGCCTGGACTTGTCGATGTTCACGTTCACACCAACGGCCTCCCTACCTCTAACGTCGACGTGATGCTCGACTCTACCCTCGAATCATTCGAGGCGCTGAAGGGCTACGCCGTGCATCCTGCCCACGTCGCTGTGGCCGACGGAAAGGTGCGCCCTTACACCTGCCTGCGCTCTTGTCTCGACTTTGAGATTCAGTGATTTAGTGACTTGGTGATTTAGTTGTTTAGAACGTCATGGATGTAACGTTTCGACAAGCCACGATTGACGACGCGCTCTTCATCGCCCGCGGCTTCCAGATGGCCATGCTTATGGAGGATGTGCCCGAGGAACATACTCGCCTCTTTGCCGAGAAGATCTGCGAGCGAGAAGACGTGCTCTACTCTTGGCGCAACACACTGATTGCCGAGGCAGAAGGAAGTCCTGTCGGTATGGTCACCGCCTACGACGGCCGCTATTACCGCGGCTGGCGAGAGACGACACTCCAGCTCGTCAAGGAGCATCTCGGCGTGGAGTTCTCCGGCATGGAGGACGAAGCTGTGCCTGGCGAATACTACGTCGATTCCCTCGCTGTTCTGCCCGCCCACCGTGGACAAGGCATCGGCCGCGGGCTGCTCCAACACGCTATTGCTCAGGGCCGCGAGCTCGGCCTCAAGGTCACCCTCGCTGTGGAGTACGACAACGCCCGCGCCCTGCATCTTTATCGCAGCCTCGGCTTCGCCCCCGACGGCAACCTCTTCATCTTCGGCCACGACTATCAGAAGATGGCCATTACCCCCTGCTTATGAAACACATACTCTTTGTCTGCCACGGCAACATCTGCCGCTCGCCGATGGCGGAATACATCATGAAACACCTTGTCCACGAAGCAGGCCGCGACGCCGACTTCTATATTGAGAGCGCCGCAACCTCCCGCGAGGAAATCGGCAACGACGTATATCCTCCTGCTCGCCGTAAGCTGGCAGAGAACGGCATCCGTTGCGACGGCCATGCCGCACGTCAAATCACGCGCCGCGACTACGACCGCTTCGACCTCATCGTTTGCATGGATCGCATGAATCTCCGTTGGATCAGCCGTATCATTCCCGAAGACCCCGAGGACAAAATCCATCTTCTTCTCGACTTCACCGACCGCACTCCCGGCACCGAGGTCGCCGACCCTTGGTACACCGGCAACTTCGACGCCACATGGCGCGACTGCGTCGAGGGCTGCGAGGCGCTGTTAGAAAAATACTAAAGTCCATGATACGATACTACAGGATATTCGACGTTTACAACAGTCCGAAAAAGAAGATTGTCCCCAATCGCCCGTATACAGAAATCTACGCATTTCTGGAGCCCTTTTCGTCATCCCCTCTGCCCGACGGTGTGGAATGGAGAGTTAAGAAAGGCAACAGGTGGAGTGACCAGATCCCGTATTTTGAAGCAGAGGTGCACAAGTTCTATTCTGCCCGAATCGTCGAATTTCTGTCTTCCAAGATCAATCTGACGGGGAGATGCTACCCGCTGAAGATCGTAGGCGACGACGTGCCCGAGACGATGTACTATTCATTGTACAACCTGCCGTCATACGTGTGCCTCAATTTAGAGAGGCTCCGCGACCCTTACACTCCCGACGACACCCCCATCTTCCTTCTGCCCGCTGACGGCACGATTCCGGTCGGCATACTCACCCTCGACCACACGAGATACAAGATTGTGGACGAAGAGACCATGCGGCAGATGAAGGAGATGAAGGCGACGAACATGGCGTTTGAAGAAGCGTATGCCGTCACCCAAGAGGAGTGGGATGAGATGCGTCGTCACAACCGATGGACCATCGGCAGTCTACTTAAAAAGGCTATTGCCACCATCAGCAAATAGAAACCAAACATGAAAATAGGAATCATCGGCGCCGGCTGGATAGCAGCTAAATTGGTGCGAACGCTCAAGGCAATGCAAGGCCTTGAAGGAATGGGTGGCTGCGAGGGCTACGCCATTGCAGCCCGAGACCTCGAACGCGCAGAGAAGTTTGCTGCCGAATGGGGTTTCCAGAAGGCTTACGGCTCATACGAAGAATTGGTCAAAGATCCCGACGTCGACCTCGTCTACATCGCCACTCCCCACAGCCATCACTATCCCCACACCCGCCTTGCCCTCGAGCATGGCAAGGCCTGCCTTGTGGAGAAAGCCTTTACCGCTAATGCCCGTGAGACAGAGGAACTCATCCGCCTGGCTCGCGAAAAGAAGGTGCTGCTCGCTGAGGCCGTCTGGACGCGCTATCAGCCCATCCGCCAGATGATCCAGAGTGTCCTCGACGAAGGCGTCATCGGACGTCCTCAACTTGTGACGGCTTCGCTCTGCTATCCTATGCCCACGAAGGAGCGCATCCTGCGTCCCGAACTCTGCGGCGGCGCTCTGCTCGACCTCGGCGTCTATTGCATCAACTTCGTCCGCATGTTCTTCCCCGGCGAATGGGTCACGATGCACAACCACGCGACTTTGAGCAACACCGGCGTCGACATGAACGACAGCATCACCGCCATCGTCAGTGCTCCCTCCGCCCCTCACGACGGCCTCGTCTGCTGCCTGCAGGCCAACGTCCTCTGCCAGGGCGACAACATGGCCGTCATCCGTGGCGAACATGGCCGCATCGAAATCGACAACGTCAACAATCCCCAGCATATCTGCATCTACGGCCCCGACCGCGAACTCATCCGCACACTGGACGCACCAGTTTGCGGCACGGGCTACGAATACGAGATTCTCGCCTGCCGTGACGCTCTCGCCAACGGTTGGACGGAATGTCCCGCTATGCCTCTCGACGAGACGCTCAGCGTGATGCAGCTCATGGATCGCTTCCGCAAAGATTGCGGAGTGGTGTATCCCATGGATTAGTATGTGTAACAGAATTAGTATGCATAACGAAAAACACTCAATTACTATGAAACCTCACGA
>JAUNIC010000137.1 GCA_030523615.1 Bacteroidales bacterium | reverse complement strand
AATTACTTAATGACCTTCTTGCCACCGACGACGTAGATACCCTTGCCGTTGGCGCTGGTGCGGCGACCGCTGAGGTCGTAGGTAGTGGAGTCGGTCGTGGTGGGAGCAAGCACGCTGTTGATGCCGTCTGTCTCGGCCACCTTGGAACGTGCAGCGTTGACAATCTGACCGTTGGAATCGAGGATGAGAGCCACAACGTAGATGTTGTCGTAGTCGAGGACAGCCTTGCAAGCGGCGCCCACGCTGATGGAGCAGGTGTAAGAGTTGGAAAGCTGCTCACCAGCGGTGTGCTTCGAGGTGCCGAGAGCCTTGGTGAGGTTGCTGCCGGTAGTGCTGTAGCTGCTACCGATCATCGCGTCGTTGTAGACGAGTTCTACAGCAGCCTTGCCGTATTCTCCACCTGCAAAGAACTCCTTGAACTCGGGCATCTCGGGCAGCACATTGCTTGCGCTGTTTGAGGCGTAGTAGTTCTGCTGGAGCCATGCACCCTTGCCGGTGAGGCCGTCGGCGGTGAGAACGTAAGCCACGGTATATTTGCCCGTATCGGTCAGCCATTCCACGTTGGCGGTGCAGGCTACCTTGGACTTGTCTTCGCTGAATGTGCCCTCGACGGTTACGTCGACAGCGGGAGCGATGGAACTATAGTATTCCACGGCATTGTGGATGCCGGTGTTGTCGACGCCGTAGTAGGGATCAGCCGTCGTCTTGCGGTCAATCTTGCAGCTGGGAGCAGCGCTGAGGCCGAGGCCTCCGTAACGGGCGCAATACATGGGGTCGCTGTTGTTATACTGGTGGACGGCGATGCCGATGAACGTGTCGGGATAGTGCTCTTTCAGGTATTCCATGCCGGCCCAGCCGCGAGGGCAGTTGCCGCAGCCTGTTCCGGTAAATTCCTCAACGACGGTGCGGCGCTGCACAAGGCGGGTATAGACGTCCTGTTTGAAGTTGAGCGTAGCGGGCTCAGCGAGCTCCTCGCCGTTCACCTTGTTGAGGGTGATGGAAGCGTCGTACGTTCCGTATTCGTCAACGGCGGGCAAGGTCATGTAGTAGGCAGCCTGCTGGTCGACGCCGGCCTTGATGGGCGCGGGGAGTTCCGCGGTGCGGGTCACCGACTTATCGCCGACGGCGATGGTGTATTCGAAGTTTTCGATGTCCTTCTTGCTGTTGCTCGTGAAGTAGACGGCAGCTTCGCCCTCAATGCCGACAGCGGTGGGCTGGTTGTTGACGGCGGTGGGCACGATGTCGTAGTCGGGCAGCGGGTCGGCCTCGACGATAAGCTGAATGCATACAGCGCCGTAACCGTAGCTGCAGAAGTCACTCCACATCCACTTGCCGGCATCGCTGTTGTAGAGATAGGTGTAGAAGCCGCCGGGAGCAGGATCGGGCCAGTTGCAAATACCGTAGCACGTGGGCGACTTCGTCTGCATGTAGGTGTAGCTCATGAACATACCTTCGGGATCGAGTTCCTGAGGCGTCTTGAATTTCACATAGTTCCAACCCTTCTCGATGGTGCGGGGCGTGGCTTCGCGCATAACGCCGTCGATGGTGTGGTCGTGGAGGGTGACGCGAACCACTTCTACTTCGTCAACTTTCTGAATGTTTCCGTTGCCGTCGTCATAGTCTTGGGGCAGACAGAAGCGGATACCGAGCGCACGGGCGTTCTTCAGTTTCTTGTAGGTCGTGCTGTAGATTACCGCTCCCACGAGGGTTTCGCCTTCGAAGGGCACACTGCCGAAGTTCCAGTAGAAGTCGTCGGTGAAGTTGCCGACGATGTACTGGTTTTCTTCGAGGGTAAAGTTTTGGTATTCAGTAGCCTTTGCGGGGGCTTTGTGATGTGCAGAAGTTGCGAGAGTACGGATGTCGAAGTCGGGGTTTTCATCGGCAACGATGAGGGGAACGGCTTCGCCCATTGCGGGATCGAGGACGTAGGTCACGGGAGCCTGTGCCTGTGCGCCAAGGGTAGCGGCGCCGGCGAGAAGGAGGGTGTAGAGTTTATTCATAGCGGTGTGTTTTTTCGTTTTCGCCGCAAAGTTACGACTTTTTTCCGATAAAGCAACGTATGCGCGCGAATATTTCATCATATGCGCGCGAATATTTTATTGTGGGGGCGAATTTTCGTTTGCGGAAGGAGGACGGTGCACCGTCGTTGCAGAGTCATTTACTGCGGAGAAATAAGGAATTATCGCGGAGATATTTGTCGTGTCACGGCTGTGGCACGATAGTCGCACTATTGTGGCACGTACGTCGCACGGACGTTGCACGATCGTTTCACAGACGTGGCACAACATAATTCTTTGAGAGAGTTATCTATTTCTTTGAGACGATTATCTATTTCGTTGCGACGCGGCGGCGTCTCGTCGCACCCCTTTTCGCCACACTGACGCAAGGCTTGAGTAACAAAGTTGCAATTTTTCTCCTATTTTTTGTAGTTTTAACGCTCATCATGCGTCTTATTTATAAAATTATGCGTAGATTTGCCGTCCAAACGTGTGTGCACACGCACGACGCACGTACGCAAACATTTATAAGTTTTCTTTCCCGAATTAGAGAATTTAAGAATTCGTTGCAATAATGCGGCGAGAACGAAAAAATTCTCTAATTCTCAAATTCGGGATAAACAAAACCACGACACAAACAAAAACATCACGCATAATGAAAACCTTAAAATCTATCTTCCTGCTGCTCATCGCAGCCTTCAGCGCTCTCGCCGCAACGGCGCAGGACGCTCCCACGCGCGGAGCCCTCTACCACATCCGCAGCGTGGCCTACGGTACAGTAGTTGACAAGGGCGGACAGCTCAAAGCGCTAGACGCCACAAATCCCGCACAGCACTGGAACGTCGCCGAGCTCTCCGGCTCGTGGCGCTTCATCTGTCCCTTCACCACCGAGGCCGTCCGCGCCGAAGGCAGCCGCGTTGAAACCGGCGAGGTGAACGGCTCCGACGAAATGCAGATCTGGAAGATGGAAACCGTCAAGGGTGGCGTCATCCTTTACCCCACCAACCGTCCCGAGGTGGCCATGTGTGCCCAGAAGGATGGCAGCATCACTCTCATCAGCAAGGCCGACGCCGCCAAGAACAAACAGGCCGTCTTCGCCATCGAGCAGGCTGCTGCCTCGGGTTTCGACGACGCCCTGACCTACAACATCTGCAGCGTGAAGCACCCCGGTATGGTGCTCGGCAACGCTGACAGCCAGAACAACAGCACGCCCATCCGTCTTGAGGCGGCCGACAAGGAGAACCGCGGCCAATATTGGAACGTGAAGATGCTCGACTTCACCACGCGCATCATCGGCAACGCCTACTACAGCCAACACATGGATGACGGCGGCCCCAACCAGAGCATCGACTACCTCCTCCAGTGGCCCGCCGCGATGAGCAATCCCGGCAACGCACGCCTCCGCCTCTTGCCCGTCGAGGGTCAGACGGGTGTGTACGTCATCGGTTCCGTGGGCAAGCCCGACAAGATGTGGGTGCCCGAGGGTCAGCAGCTCAAGGCTCGCCCCATTGACCTCGCAAACGAAGAGGCGTGGTTCACCTTCACGAGTGTGGAGAAACCCAAGATCGCCCAGAACATCTGGGAGGACGAGACCTTCTTCGAGGAGAACAAGGAGCCGGGCATTGCCTACTATACGCCCTACCTCAACACCGAGGAGATGATGGCCGACGCCGACTTCTACGCTCACCCCTGGGTGCAGCCGCAGAGCAGCACCGTGATGAGCCTCAACGGCGATTGGAAGTTCAACTTTGTGGATCATCCCGCCGCTCGTCCTCTCGACTTCTACAAGGAGGGCTACGACGACTCTCAGTGGGCCACCATTCCCGTGCCCTCCAACTGGGAAATGCAGGGTTACGACCGTCCGCTCTACTGCAATGTGGAATATCCTCACGGCAATACGCCTCCGTTCATCAATGCTCGTCCGGGCTTCAACGACGGCGGCAACAACTACGGCATCAACCCCGTCGGTTCGTACGTTCGCACGTTCGATCTGCCCGCCGCTTGGGAGGGTCGCCGCACCTTCCTGCGCTTCAACGGCATCTACAGCGCCGCTCTCGTGTGGGTCAACGGCGAATACGTCGGCTACACTCAGGGTGCCAACAATGTCCACGAGTTTGACCTCACGAAGCACCTCCGTGCGGGCCAGAACCGCCTCGCCGTTCAGGTGTTCCGCTGGAGCGACGGCTCTTACCTGGAGTGTCAGGACATGTTCCGCATGAGCGGTCTCTACCGCGACGTCTGTCTGTACAATGTGCCTCTGGCCAGCGTGCGCGACCACGTCCTCGTAGGCACGATGAAGAACAATTATCAGGATGCCAGCCTCGCTGTGACCTGCAAGGTGGACAACCGCGACCTCCTCAGCGGCAGCCGCGTGCTGAAGGTAGCGCTCTACGACCCCAACGGCACGCTCGTCGAGGAACAGCAGGAGACAATTCCTCTCATGGCTCTGCCTGCCGACGTAGAAGCAGGCTTCGACTTCGAGGTCAAGGACGTTTACCCCTGGACCGACGAGACGCCCAACCTCTACACCGTGCAGTTTGCGCTCTGCGACAACGCTGGCCGCGAGGAGATGGCTTGGTCGACCAAGTACGGCTTCCGCGAAATCAAGATCGAGAATAGCCTCGTCTACGTCAACGGCCGCCGCATGCTCTTCAAGGGTGTGAACCGCCACGACACGGACCCCATGCGCGGTCGTGCTGTGGAGAATGAGACGATGATGCGCGATCTCGTGCTCATGAAGCAGAATAACATCAACATGGTGCGCACGTCGCACTACCCCAATAACCCTGGCTTCTACGCCATGATGGATCAGCTCGGCATCTGGGCCTGCGACGAGGGTGACCTCGAAGACCACGCCAATCAGACGATCTCGGACAACCCCACTTGGATCCCTGCCTTCGTGGACCGCATCACGCGCCTCGTGACCCGCGACCGCAACCACCCCTGTGTGGCCATGTGGAGCCTCGGCAATGAGGCTGGCGCCGGAGCCAACTTCGAGGCTTGCTACAACGAGGCCCATCGTCTCGATGCCACTCGCCCCGTTCACTACGAAGGCACCCGCATCCACCATCCCTACGGTGGTGAAATCTACTCCGACTTCTACTCCAAGATGTACCCCGGCATCGAATGGATGCACGAGCATACGTCGAACCTCGACAAGCCGATGTTCATCTGTGAATACGCCCACGCCATGGGTAACGCCATCGGCAATCTCTCTCAGTATTGGGACATCATCGAACAGAGCAACAGCTGCATCGGCGGTTGCATCTGGGACTGGGTGGACCAGGCCATCTTCGACCCGCAGGAGATGAAGGAGGGCAAATACAACCTCCACACGGGTTACGACTATCCCGGACCTCATCAAGGCAACTTCTGCTCGAACGGCGTCATTCCCGCTACTCGCGAGGAAAGCTCGAAACTCAACGAGGTCAAGGCCGCTCATCAGTGGATCAAGTTCAAACTCGAGGACTACGACATTTCGAAGAACACCGCCGTGGTCAACGTGCGCAATGCTTACGTCTTCCAGAACCTCGACGCTTACCAACTCCAGTATGAGGTGCTCGACAACGGCTACGTCGTTTACACGCAGACCGTCGACTTCCCCGAACTCGCTCCCGGCGCCAATACGAACATGACGCTCTTCCTCGGCAAGGGCTTCATGAAGAAGGCTGACAAGAAGGAGCACGAACTTCTCGTTTCGCTCCGCGCCATCCGCCGCGACGGCACCGACTGGTGTGAGGCGGGCCACGTGCAGGCTTCCGCTCAGTTCGGCATCATCGACCGCGGCCATCTCGCTGCTGTGAAGGTCAACAAGAAGGCGGCTCCTCTCGCCACTACTGACGGCGCTGGCCTCCGCACCTTCGGCAACGACAAGGTGCAGCTCGTCTTCGACGAAGAGACCGCCGAACTCGTCAGCCTCGCACTCAACGGCAAGGAGGTGCTCGGCGCTGGCCTCAACCTGGCTTACACCAATCACCGCTGGATCGAGAACGACCGCTTCGACAAGACCACCGACGGCCTCGACGCGAAGGGCACCATCGAGGTGCAGCCCGCTGCTGACGCCATCAACATCATCACGACCCGCACGGGCAGCCTCTGCGACACTCGCATTGTCTACACCGTCTATCCTCAGGGTGTCGTTGACGTAAGCTTCGACTTCACTCCCCACACCGACAAACTCCGCCGCGCTGGTGTTCAGGTAGGTCTCAACAAGGAACTGCAGCACATCGACTACTACGCTCACGGTCCTCTGGAGAACTACAACGACCGCCTCGACGGTTTCCTCCTCGGCCGCTACAAGTCTTCGCCCTACTCCATGATGGAGCGCTACATCAAGCCCCAGAGCACGGGTAACCGCGAGGGTCTCCGCGAGGTAAGCTTCACCGACAACGATGGCCACGGCCTGAAGGTCGAGACCGAGGGTGAGGTGAGCTTCACCGCTATCCCTTACACCGAGGAGCAGCTCATGAAGGCTCAGCATATGTGGGAACTCGAGGCTAATCCCTACACCGTGCTCCACTTCGATGCTGCCTACCGCGGAGTCGGCAACGCTTCTTGCGGCGGTGCTCCCGTCGACACCCGCGAGGCTTACCGCGTAGCCAACAAGCCGTACAGCTTCAAGCTCCGCCTCACCGCGCTGTAGGCCCCATGGGATCAAGAACAATCAACTAACCACAATTTATACAAAACAAACCATGAAAAAAATCAAACTCATCATGCTGGCTGTCGTTGCCGTCTTCACGACGACTACCGCCTCAGCCCAGCAGATGCCGCCCCTCCCTGTGGACCCCGCAGTGAAGATCGGCAAACTCGACAACGGATTGACCTACTACATCCGTCACAACGAGGAACCCAAAGGCCAGGCCAACTTCTACATCGCGCAGAAGGTCGGCGCTGTCCAGGAGAACGATGACCAGCGCGGTCTCGCTCACTTCCTCGAGCACATGGCCTTCAACGGCTCTACCAACTTCCCCGAAAACAGCCTCATCAAGTACTGCGAGAAGATTGGTGTGAAGTTCGGCCAGAACCTCAACGCCTACACCGCTGCCGACGAGACTGTGTACAACATCGACAACGTGCCCGTAGCTGACCATAACAACGTGGACTCCTGCCTCCTCATCCTCTCTGACTGGAGCGGCCGTCTGCTCCTCGAGCCCGAGGAAATCGACAAGGAGCGTGGAGTCATCCACGAGGAGTGGCGTATGCGTAGCAGCGCCAGCCAGCGCATCTTCGAGCGTAACCTCCCCACCATCTACCCCGGTTCTAAGTACGGTGAGCGCATGCCTATCGGTCTCATGGAGATCATCGACAACTTCACCCCTGAGTTCCTCCGCGCTTACTACGAGAAGTGGTATCATCCCAGCCTCCAGGGTATCGTCGTTGTCGGCGACGTCGACGTTGACTACGTTGAGGGCAAGATCAAGGAGTACTTCTCCGAAATCCAGAACCCCGAAAACGAGGCTCCCTACGAGCTCTACCCCGTGCCCGACAATGACGAGCCCATCTACGTCATCGACAAGGACAAGGAGCAGCAGCAGGCTATCATGGAGGTGATGTTCAAGCACGAAATCTTCCCCTTCGAAGAGCGTGGCAGCATGATGTTCCTCGTGCAGAACTACGCCAACCACATCATCTGCTCTGTGCTCAACGAGCGTCTTGAAGACCTCACCCAGAACGCTGACTGCCCCTTCATCGCAGCAGGCACCAGCGACGGCAAGTACATCATGTCGAAGACTTGCGACGCCTTCACCGTTTACGTGCTTCCCAAGCCCGGCCAGGATGCTGCTGCAATGCAGGCTGTCATGACTGAAGTGGCTCGCGCACGTCAGCACGGCTTCACCGCTACCGAGGTGCAGCGCGCCATCGACGAGTACATGTCGCAGCTCGAAAAGATCTACGAGAACCGCGACAAGCAGAAGAACAGCTACTACTGCCCCCAGTACGTACGCCACTTCCTCGAGGGCGACGCTATCCCCGATATCGAGACCGAGTACCAGATCATGCAGATGATCTCGCAGCAACTTCCCGCTGAGATGTTCGGCCAGGCTTTCCAGGAGAGCATCACCGACATCAACAAGAACTTCGTGTTCCTCGCTATGTATCCCGAGAAGGAAGGCGTCGTAATCCCCACTGTTGAGGAAATGCGCGCTGCTGTTGAAGCTGGTTTCAACGCTCAGACCGAAGCTTTCGTCGACGAGGTGAACAACGATCCCCTCATCGCCAAACTCCCCAAGGCTGTCAAGATCAAGAAGGAAGAGGCCACTGACTTCGGCTACACCAAGTGGACCCTCAAGAACGGCGCTACCGTTTACTTCAAGAAGACGGACTTCAACAACTCTCAGGTGCTCATGTCTGCCCGCTCTAAGGGTGGTGTGAACAAGCTTCCCACCGCTGACATGGTCAACGCTACTCTCTTCGACGACGTCATCAGCATGACGGGTATCGGCAGCTTCACCGGCACCGAACTTACCAAGAAGCTCGCCGGCAAGCAGGTTAGCGTAAGTGCAAACCTCAACGACTATCAGGACCGCCTTGACGGCTCTTCTACTCCCAAGGACCTCCGCACGCTCTTCGAGCTTACTTACCTCCGCTTCCAGGAGCCCAGCAACGACGTGGACGCTTTCAACAACCTCATGTCTATGCTCCGCAGCCAGCTCGCCAACATCGAGAAGAGTCCCGATAAGGCTTTCTCCGATAGTGTGACCGTCACCCTCTACAGCCACAATCCCCGCAAGCAGAGCCTCAAGCTCGCTGACCTCGACAAGGTAAGCTACGACCGCATCCGCCAGATCTATCGCGAGCGCTTCCAGAGCGCCGGCGACTTCGACTTCTACTTCACCGGTAACTTCGACGAAGACAGCCTCCGCCTCTACGTTGAGCAGTACATCGCTCCCCTCAAGGGCACCAAGAAGCGCGAACAGATGACCGACCTCGGCACCCGCTACGCAAAGGGTAAGGTGGAGAACCGCTTCAGCCGCGACATGGAGACTCCTCAGGCCAACATCATCGTCTTCTGGAACGGTGAGACCGAATACAGCCTTAAGAAGGACATCGCCCTCCGTGCTCTCTCTTCTGCTCTCGACGAGCGTTACCTCAAGACCATCCGTGAGGACGGCGGTATGGCCTATAGCGTAGGCACCCGCGGTAGCCTCAACTACGGTCTCTTCGACCAGTACACCCTCCAGGTTTACTGCCCCGTGAAGCCCGCTATGATGGACGAAGCCCTCAAGCTCATGCAGCAGGGTATCGAGGAAATCGCAAAGAATGGTGTGACCGAAGAAGAACTCGCCAAGTTCAAGGAATTCGAACTCAAGGAACTCGGCGAAGACCTCCG
>JAUNIC010000136.1 GCA_030523615.1 Bacteroidales bacterium | reverse complement strand
TGGATGCACCTTGACAAATTTGGTCAAAGCTGTCACCTCTCTGGCACGTGTTCTTTCGTCCTCAATACTATACGAAACCTGTACTGCAAGTCCGTCTTCGGGTACGTAGAAGTCAACTTCTACATTCTCGTTGTAGAAGAAAACACGTTCGTTGTCCTCGTCGTGGCCATACCTGCGGAACAACGACAGAGCAACCATATTCTCCAGAAGTATCGTATCAGAGTTCAGCAATTGTAGCGACAGCAGACCATTATCTATGAAGTAAAACTTACACACCGATTCCTTCTCGGAGAAAGCCGATGCTATATTCCTCAGACGCAGTATCAGCCATGCGTCTTCTGCATACCCCACATAGTTGGACACCGTGGGCACGCTCACTTTTCCGCCGACGCTCGACAGAATCTTCGAAATACGAGTGTAGGATAATGGCTGCATTATGCTCTCAGCCATCTTCTTGAGCATCAACTGCAGAATCTTAGGGTTTGACACTTTATTGCGAGCAACTATATCACCGATGTAGATGCGTTGGTAGAGTCCTGTCAGATAGCTGCGCTTGACGGGCAGATTGACAGCTTCAGGCAGTCCTCCCCATCGGAAATACTCTTCGTATGCCCTCATAAACAGAGCACGGCCCTCGGTCGTCAGCAGAGCTTTTTCGCCGTGTTCTATCCCCTTGAATGTCAGAAATTCGCTGAAGCTTAAGGGGTAAATCTCTGCTGCGAGGTAGCGGCCGCCGAGCTGCCCCATAATCTCCTTAGAGAGCATCTTGGCATTGCTCCCCGTGATGTAGACGATGTACTTCCTGTCGGCAAGATTGCGGGCAAACTTCTCCCAGCCCTCCACATTCTGTATCTCGTCAAGAAAGAGGACGGGGCGCGTACCGTATAGTTCCGTGTGGCACTCGAGAAGCAGGTTGAAGTCGTCGGCCGTGAACCCTGACAAACGCTGGTCCTCAAAGTCGATGTAGGTAATTTCGTCCCACGTACGTCCTTCGCTTAGCATACGGAAGATCTGCTGGTAAAGAACGAACGATTTGCCGCATCGGCGTACGCCCACCAGAATCTGCAACGGAAAGGGCTCCAAGGTAGCCTCTCTGTTGGTAATAGTATAGCGAACAATCTCCTTTTTCGCATCAAGGATAACCTCCTTCAGCACGCTTCTATTTACTGCCATGTTAAGTGTGTTTTTATAAAAAATAAGCTTTTTGTAAAGTGGCGCTTTATAAAATTCGCTGCAAAATTACAAAAAAACTACGAACCAACCATCATCGACGCCCATTTTTCTACGGTTTTCTATCTACATTTTGTATTTAACACCTGCAAATTGTTTTATTCATTAGGATTCTTCGTGCAGTCATCGACCAACTGCCCATCTTGCTGTTTCTTCTCTTTCTTGGGGAACGTTGCCTCGTAGGCTTCAAAGGCTTCCTTGTTCTCGAACGCAACGTAGTAGCCTTTCGGGGTGTGGTAGGTTCCTTCTACGCCGTTGAGATAGCCAGGGATAAGTTCCTGGGCAAGGAAATAAGGAACCTCTGCGTCCTTTGGTTCGGCATGATAGTGGATGCCGAGTGTGCTTGCGACAACAAATCCGGCATGCTTGTAGAAGTCGATGTTGCCCTCCATGCAGATGAAGCCGATGCCCATCGCCTTGGCTTTCTCCAATGCATATTGCAATAGTTTGAGACCATACCCCTTGCGCTTATAGTCGGGATGGATACTGATAGGTCCGAAGGTCCACGCAGGCATGATCGTACCATCTTCTTTTATTATCTCTGCCTTCGAAAACATCACATGACCTATAATCTTTCCGTCCTCTTCAAGAACAAAGTCAAGTTCTTTGATAAAGTCAGGATTATGTCTGTACTGATTGAGCACATAATGCTCCACGCATCCTGGTGCATACACATTCCAAAATGCCTCGCGAGTCAGGTCCTCCACTTCGCGGTAGTCTTCAGGTTGTTCTAATCGTATATTCATGGTGTTCTGTTGCAATTCCAATCTCAATACCCGCATGGTGCGTTTACCGCCAGAATAGAGCGATTCGTCAATCGCAGTCTCTCCTGTGGGAAGAAATCCGCACTTCTCCATGACGCGACCCGAAGCTGGATTGTCAATGAAGTGGCTGCTGATGAGGGAGGAGTAGGTGGTTTCTTTGCGAATATACTTGAGCATCAGCTTCAAGGCCTCGGTGCAAATGCCTTTGTTCCAATGAGGTTTACCAACCCAATAACCAACAAGCGGTTCGCCCTCACGAGCAGGAAGGTTCAATGGGCAATCGGGCATGTAGCCCATAGCACCAATGGCTTCGCCTGTCTCTTTGAGGACGATAGCCCAAGTCGTTGGATTGTTGAACACCGTTCGGATAATCTCCAGGCTTTCCCCTGCGGATTGATGAGGTGGCCAACCTGCACGATTTCCAACAATGGGATCGCTCGCATATTTATATAACGCCTCGGCATCTGATTCTTGCCAAGGACGAAGAAGGATTCTGCTTGATTCAATCATTTTCTTAATGTCCTTTATGTTTCTCTTTTCGCTTAGCCTGTTTGAGTTCAAACTTACGCTCTTTTTCCTTTTCTTTCAACGCTCGGTTGATGGTTTTGCGTTCCAGTTTGTTCTCTTCCTGCTGTTGTTTCAGGGCTTGCTGCGACTTGGTACCGATGCTTGTGTTCAGGGTTTGTTTACGAGCGTCTCTTTGCAATCTCTTCGGATTTTTAGGCTTAGCTTTTACTTCCGTTACGACAGGTTTGCTGTATTTCAGCTTATTCCAATTCCTATCAAGAAACTCCAGCACTTCCTGCTCTGTCGGTTCTGCACCAAAGGTGATTTTGCACACCTGCATCTGACCTCTCTCAATCGATTCAAGCAAGCCAATCCAAAAGGGATCTTCGAACAGGATAGTCAGCGAATGCATTCTGTCATAAATCACAATTATCTGCTATGTTATTTGTTCGGATTTTTTGTGTAACTATATAAATAGGGTGTATAGCGCTGCGCCCAGCAGACAAGGGAAGAGTCCGATGAGCATGCCCCATAGTGAGCGGATGAAGTGGTACTTCTTTTGGTGATAGGCCCTATCCATGTGTTCGGTGCCGGGAAGCCTTATGGCCTTGATGCGGGCAAAGAACACCCAGTCGAGGATGAAGCAGTCGTACCAATCCACGATGAGCCAGAGACCGTAGCTGACCATGAAAGCCTCGGAAAAGGAACGAGCACCAATCCACGAGATGAGGGCTACAAGCATAGCCAAGGCTATCAGGAGGCCTAAGCACTTCTTCAGGAGAACTGTCTTCGAGAAGAAGGCCGAGGGAATACGCTCGTGAGTCTTGAAGTACTCATCTTGTATATCCTGCGGGAAATCATGTATCCACCACACTGGATTCTTGATGAGTGGTATGAGGATCATGGCGGTAAATACTATTACCAGCACGATGGCTGTGATGATGAATCTTGAAAGCATCATTTTATACTGTTTACAGATTATACTTAGCCTTGTATGCCTCGCGCTCTTCCTCGGAAAGTGTCTTCAAGTAGCCCTTCCAACCGGGGCAGAAGCCGATGTGCCAGCGCCAGAAGCGGCCGATGAGTGACTTGGGATTCTTGTCATAACGAGCGCGTAGTTTACAGTTTGCGCAGGGGATGTTGTCCTTTTTCATATTCATAATACTTTTTTGTTTGCCAGGATTCTGTTTCTGACACTTCGTAGTGCTGGCGAATAGTACGCCATGTCCATGCTTTCGAGGGTGCGTCGCAGTTCGTCCATCAGCTCAGGATAGAACAGGCACATCTTATAGGCGAGTTTGAGGCTGAGCGACTGAATGCCAGGATATTCATCAGGGTTCTGCATGTGTTCGAGACAGAAGTCGAGGAAATCGGTTCGAAGATCTTCTTCCTCCATTTTCAGCCGAACGATGATGTTCATCGACAGACGTCGCACCGATGGGTTTTCCTCGCTCAGCACTTTGTCAATCAGCTCATGCAGCATGGACAGGAGTGCAGAGAGCTCCTCGTCAGTGGCTTTGGTCAATCCCCAGAGGGCATTGCGTGCCACCTGGTAATCTTCGTCGTGGAGAAAGGCTTTCAGAAACGAGAGCCATTCTCCCGTTTCCTTCACCTTATTATATATTGCCAGGGCTTCACCCTCGCTGTAACTGCCTTTCAGCTGTTCGCGTGTTATAAGCATTATCTTCTTTTTATGATTTGTAGTTATTCTTAAGAAATTCTTTTACGACTTCCAGTTTTTCAAGCACTTCCCATGGATTGCCCATGACTGGGACATTTCTCAATGTCCTTTATGTTTTTCTTTACGTTTAGCCTGTTTGAGTTCAAACTTACGCGCTTTCTCAGCCTCTCGCACTTCTTTAGAGACGGTTTTGCGTTACAGCTTGTTCTCTTCCTGCTGCTGTTTCAGAGCTTGTTGCGACTTGGTACCAATGCCTGTATTCAGCGTCTGTTTACGAGCTTCTCTTTGCAATCTCTTCGGATTCTTAGGCTTGGCTTTTACTTCCGTTACGACAGGTTTGCTGTATTTCAGCTTATTCCAATTCCTATCAAGAAACTCCAGCACTTCCTGCTCTGTCGGCTCCGCACCGAAAGTCACTTTGCACACCTGCATCTGATCTCCTTCAATCGATTCGAGCAATCCAATCCAAAAAGGGGATTCAAACTAAAGAGGTCTTCGTGTTGACCTGAGCTCGCGAAGGTCAATTTGAAGACCGAGTTGTACGGGGCGGCGCACCCACTCATATATATTATGGGGATTAACCCCGTTTTCGCATGACACTCAATTGAAACTCAAATAAATACGAAACCGAGATTTCGTGTGCAAATGTACAACATTTTAACAAAACTACCAAGCAAATCAAAGAAATAATCCGGATGGCTTTAGCTTTCCGCAGGAATTAGTACAACAAGATGGTAAGAGTATGTTCTATTCTCATAAACCTTTGATTCGATTCGTTCTAATATAATGTCCTTCTTGTACGGCAGCGAACGCAGCCACTGCAGAGGTAATTATCAATGGCATAAACAGCTCGAAACACACATAGAGCGGGAGGCTTAAGAATAGCAATAGCCCTGTCAGTTTGTTTACGAAAGTGTGCGGGGGCCGGCCACTTCGCCTATCATCTTCTCGTAGATCCATTGCTCACCCATGGTGTCGCCATTCTTACTCATAGGCTTACCCAAGAGGTGGGTGATTTCGTTCTTGGTCATGCCGACCTCTACTTTGTTGATTCGTGTTGAGGAAAGTGTGGACATGCAGCTCGTCGCCAACAATGCTGACAAGCTGAACCCTAATAGATTCTTTAGTGCATTTCTCATGATTGATGTTTTTAAGGTTAGGAGCTATTCCTCACAGAACGAACTGATCTCTATCAAGTTGCCCTCTGGGTCGGCGATGTAGCTGGTGCGTTGGTCCCACGGCATCGTGGTGGGAGGGAAGATGGGGGCGGCTCCCATACTGACGGCGCGGGCGTATTCCTTATCGACGTCGGCGAAGGTGGGGACGTCGAAGGAGATTTCCATAGTGCCGTTTGTGCCCGAAGGATAGGTGAAACGCTGTTTCGTCATCAGTTCTATATGTTCGCGAGGGAAGAGCAGGATGCGCATCGTTTGCCCTGCGTTCTTCGAGGGGTCGAGGTGCATTTCGACGTCAATGTCTGTCCCATTCCACTCCGTCTCAAAGCCGAAGATGTTGCAGTAGAAATCTACGACTTTGCGATTGTCGGTGGTGAAGAGGGCGATGGTGTTGAAGGTGAATCTACTCATTGACGCTTCGTCTTTTCAGGATAATAAGTTTGGCGTCGGAACCGTCCTTACCGTACTCGCTCACAGAGATGTACTCCTCGCTGCAGGCAATGCCGTAGCATCTATCATCTTCCTTTACGACCTGATTCCCCCAATAGGTGGCGTTGTCGTCGAAGATTTTCACCTCATTGCCAGCGATGTTGTAAGGCTGATTAATGAACGAGCCCTGGAGAACGTAGAGATTGTCAATATGAAGGCCGGGAATGCCGAGGGCGTTGACCTCGTCGATGAGCTGCTGCTTCATGGGATGCTCGGCATGAGGAAGGTTAGCGTCGTCGCCCTTCCAGCGCTTGAGGGTCGGATAGAACTGGAGCAGGACGTCCTTATACTGGCATGCGGTGAGGTTGCGGCCCGTGTTCTTGTTGTACTCCTCGACAAACATCGAGCAGTATTCGGCCATCTCCTCCATAGTGAAGTTGCCCGTGAAGGCACCGTCCTTGAGGCAGTAGATGCAGTAGTTGTGGTTCTTTGTTCCGTCGGCGTTAGTGCCGAGGATTTCGTCGTTGAGCGGCATTCCGCAGCTCTGGCAGAATTTTGTTTCGTTGGTGTTCATGGTGATTTGTTGTTTAGTTGTTTTTCGAGTGCAAAATTACGCCTTTTGCCATGAACGCGGTTGTAAAAAATGGACATCCTTGCTTTTCGGGGCAAGAATGTCCACTAACGTATGCTTTTGAAATCGGCTAAATGAGGTTTTCAATCTTGATCTTCTTCTTCATCAGCCCGCTGAACTGCTGGCCGAAGGCTTCGGTAAGTTCTGCGCCGGTGCTGACGAGTTCGGAGGGGGAATAGCCGCAAATGTCACGGAAGTCAGAGATCATGTGGGGAAGATCGCAGTAGCCGCATTGAAGGGCGACCCTGCCGACCCCCCTAGCCCCCCGAGCGGGGGGAACGGTTACCTCTGCTGTTGAGAGGGAGGCGTTGGCTGTAGCATCTTCTTCCCCCCGCTCGGGGGGATTGAGGGGGGGCGGGGTCGGTCGCAGCATCTGCAACGCCCGATGGAAACGCAACAGACGGAGGTATGACTTAGGATTCATGCCCACATATTTATTAAACACGCGGGTGAACTGCTTTTGGCTGAGGCACGCCGTCGAGGCGAGGTCGGCAGGGGAAAACTCGTCCTGGCAATGCGGCGGACGCGCCACACTGCCGTCGGTGGGGACAACCTCGTCGAAGACGTCGCCGAGACGCTCGATATTGATGTCGCCTTCGGGGAATTCTGCCAAACGCTGAAGGAAGAATTCGTCGAGCAACTGCACGCGTTCCTCGGTGCTCTCTGTGGCGTAGATGCAGCGGGCCAACTCGGCAAGGCCTTCGTCGCGCATGTCTTCGGGTGAGACGTAGATAGTGTCAGGCTCCGTGCGAAAAAACACACGCGAGCAGAAAGGCACGAACTCTGCACCGAGAACGATGAAGTTACCCGCCTCGCAGGTCACGCCCACCTTCTGCATGTTCTGGTGAAAGAGGACGGTGCGGTACTCCTTGCCTTCTTCGAGTGCAGGCGTAAGGTGCACGGGCTCGGAAAGATAGAACTGCAGACTTGCAGCTCCGTTGGAGAATATCTGTTGTGTGCCCGTCGCCGTACACTGTGCCGTCAGCAGCCAATAGTTGCGGATGAAGGGCCGCAGGGATTCGTGGCAAGGTATAGGTTGAAATTCCATGAAAGATCAATAGAAGACGAAATACTTTCTAAACTGAAATATGCGAAAACACTTAGCAGCGCTTCAACTTGTAAAGCTGGCTCTCGAAGTCGATGCCGGTGTTGAGGGGCGCGGTTCCCTTGGCCGTCTCTATAAGGCAACGACGCACGAAGTTGGAGGCACGCTTCACAGAGGTGGGGAAATCGACTCCATTCACTGCGTCGGCACCGAGGACGGAGGCGAAGACGTCGCCCGTACCGGAACGCGTCTGCTGCACGACCATCTGGCGCTGAAACTCCATCTCGCCACCTTCTGAGCACACCGCATTGCCGATGTAGTTGTCGCCCATACGTATGCCGGTGATGACGAGTTTCTTTGCGCCCATGGCTTGGAGTTTCTGGGCGATCTCTGCGAGTTCGGCATGCTTCCATCCTGACTCTTTGTAGGGTGTATCGGTGAGGAAGCAGGCTTCGGTGATGTTGGGCGTGAGGATGTCGGCGTAGGCAATGAGTTTCTTCATCTCGCGGCACATCTTGCGGGTGTAGGTGGGATAGATGTGGCCGTTGTCGCCCATCACGGGATCGACTAGGACAGTCGTCTCGGGGTCGGCGAAATCGCGTATGAACTGCTCGACGATGCCTATCTGCTGCGCGGAACCGAGGAAGCCTGTCATAATGGCGTCGAAGTGGAGGTCGAGCTTCTTCCACTCGTCGATGTAGGACTGCATATAGCGCGTGAAGTCCTTGCAGAAGAACGAGGGGAAGCCGGTGTGATTAGAGAAGATGGCCGTCGGCACAGGGCATCCCTGCACGCCGAGGTGGCTCACAATGGGTTGGATGACGCTGATGGAGCATCGGCCATAGCCCGAAATATCGTTGATGATTGCTATCTTTTTACTCATGGGAGTTTGTTACTTTCCGCTGACTTGAACATCGAAACCTTCGGCCACGAGAGGGGCTACGAACTGCTCCATCTCGGCTTTGCTGACGGCGGTGAGGCGCTGCTCAGGGGTGGGACGGTCGAGGCTGTAGACCATGATCTGGTGGGGACGTACCTCGCGCATCAATTGGCACCACGCTTCAACTTCGGCGGCCGTAGTGTTGTCGATGACGCGACCGTTGTGCTCGCCGCGCACGAACATCGTCTGCACGATGAGCTGTCCAGCGTAGGTCTTCATGCCATCGACGACCTGACGCACCGAGTAGTGTGGGTCGGCAGGTTGATCGATGAGGTGGATGGTCTCGTCGAAAGCGCCGTCGAGTTTGAGGATATTGTTGTCGACGCTCATAAGTGCCTCGTGCACGGCGGGCTGCGTCATGCGGGTAGCGTTGGAGAGAACGCTGACCTTCACCTCAGGGTAGAACTCATCGCGAAGCTCGATGGTGCGACGAATGACGCGGGAGAACTCGGGGTGGAGCGTGGGTTCGCCATTACCGGCAAAGGTGATGACGTCGAGCGGATCGCCGGCGGCGTGCATCGTGCGGAGCTTTTCTTCAAGGGCGGCGAGCACTTCGTCGGCATCGGGGAAGCGTCCGCCGCGATGATCAGCGTTCCAGCCGCACTCGCAATAGATGCAGTCGAAAGAGCAGATTTTTCCGTCTTTCGGCAAAAGGTTGACACCGAGCGAAACGCCGAGGCGGCGACTGTGAATGGGCCCGATGATATTGGTGTGGAATATGTTGGGTTGCTTTGTTTCCATGATTTCTGCGTCTTTTGTGGGGATATCATGTGCAAAGGTACGGCTTTTTCTTTACACGGCCATCTTTTTTCTATAGAAATCTGCAGAATGGGGCAAAAAGGAGGTCCCCGGCACACGCAAAGTAGTGTGCCGAGGACCTTCGTCGGGTGATTCTGCGTTTAGAAGATGCGTCCGAAGATGGTGAGTTTCAAGGTGGG
>JAUNIC010000135.1 GCA_030523615.1 Bacteroidales bacterium | reverse complement strand
GGTCGGGCTCGGAACTGAAGAGGTCGGGCTCGGCAGGAGTTTGAGACTTGCGTGATTTCGTCGCTGCCGAATTTGTGCGTGCTGTGGTTTCTTCAACGCCGCCTTCGATGAAGCGCGTGATGAAAGAGCGGAACTCGTGCTCCTCGTAAATTTTACGAAGGGTGGCGTTGTCGGGATCCTTCAAAGCGAACGCCTCGAAGTCGACTTCGCCGGTTGCCGCGTTGACGCATCCGGCGTCGGCCATCGGGACATCGGTCTTGATCGTTGCCAGGAATTTTGAGAAACGAATCTTTTCGACGTTTTCCTCCACCTTCTTCTTCTGCGCGCCCTTGAGTTGGTCGGTCGAAGCGAGGAGATTCTCGATGCTGCCAAACTGCTGGATCAGCTTGACGGCCGTCTTTTCGCCCACACCGGGACAGCCGGGAATGTTGTCGGCGGCGTCGCCCATGAGGCCGAGGAGGTCGATGACCTGCTCCGTGCGTTCGAGACCGTACTTCTCGCACACCTCAGCCACGCCGAGACGTTCCATACCCGCAGCACCATGACCGGGACGGCACATCGTAACGTTGGGACGCACAAGCTGCGCGTAGTCCTTGTCGGGCGTAATCATCTCGACCTCAAGACCCGCGTCGGCGCCCTTCCAAGCGAGCGTGCCGATAACGTCGTCGGCCTCATAACCAGGCACTTCGACGATGGCAATGTTGTGGGCGCGGATGATGTCCTTGATGACGGGCACGGCCCAACGGATGTCTTCTGGAGTCTCCTGGCGCTGCGCTTTGTACTCAGGGTAAGCCTCGTGGCGGAAGGTGCCGCCAGCAGGGTCGAAAGCCACGGCGATGTAGTCGGGCTGCTCGGTTTTCAGAATGTCTTCGAGGGTGTTGACAAAGCCGAAGACAGCCGAGGTGTTCTGACCCTTCGAGTTGATGCGCGGAGCGCGGATGAGGGCGTAATAGGCTCGAAAAATGAGAGCGTAGGCGTCAATTAAAACTATTTTTTTCATAAAACGTCGAATTTGGCGTCAAAATTACAAAAAAAAAGTGAGACGAACGACATTTTTTTCGTAATTTTGCACTTTGAATGCTTATGAAAGCCAATTTACAAGACATACGACGCCCTATCGAGGCTGAACTGTCGCAGTACAGTTCGCTCTTTGACGAGGTCCTGACTCATAGCGAATCGTTTATGAATCAGGCGCTCGGGTATGTGCGTGGGCGTAAAGGAAAGATGATGCGTCCCATCCTCGTGCTGCTCCTGGCAAAAGAACAGGGTGAGGTGCGCGAAGCGACGCTCCGCAGCGCTGTGACGCTCGAACTCCTCCACACCTCCTCGCTTGTGCACGATGATGTGGTGGACGAAAGCGACGAACGCCGCGGACAGGCAAGCGTACATAAAATATACGACAACAAGATTGCTGTGCTCCTCGGTGACTACATGCTGGCCAAGACGCTGCATCAGGCGGCGTTGACGGGTAGCGTGAAGATCGTGGAACACGTCAGCAACCTGGGTGCTACGCTCTCCGAGGGCGAAATCTTCCAGTTGGCGAACGTGGAGAGCGATTTCATCAGCGAAAAAGCGTACTACAGCATCATCCGCGGTAAGACAGCGGCGCTTTTTGCCGCTTGCGGAGCCCTCTCAGCGCTTTCGATGGGGGCAGACGAGGAATTCTACTCTCGTGCGAAAAAGTACGGTGAAATCGTCGGAATTTGCTTCCAAATCCGCGATGATATCTTCGATTACTACGATGATGCGCAGATCGGCAAGCCTCGCGGCAACGATATGCAGGAAGGAAAACTCACTTTGCCTGCTATTTATGCGATAAATTCGACGAAAAATGAACATGCCCGCGCGCTGGCGATGAAGGTTAAGGCGCATGAAGCCACGGCCGATGAAATCGCCGAACTCATCGAATTTACGAAGGCCAACGGCGGCATCGAATACGCTGAAGCGCAGATGGACAAGTTCCGTGCAGAGGCCCTCGAGCTTATCGCCGACTTCCAGAACGCCGAGGTAAAACAGGCGCTCACCGACTACATCGACTTCGTCATCGGACGCGACTATTGATACCTTAATTATTTTTCTATGAACAAGTTTTTTACTTGGCTTTCTGTGCTTATAGCAGCAGTGGGCTTGTCATTTCCTGCCACCGCAAAGGCTCAGTTCGAAGATTTTAGCCCTTATAAGGGCATCTGTTGGGGTCTTTTCTACGACAAGACCGGACAGGAATTGTTGAACTACATGGTTCCTGTGGAGTACGTTCGCCCTACGTGGGACAAATATGTGCTCATCGACTTTTTAGGATGTGGCAAAGACCTTATTGTCAACATTACCGACCAGAACGAGGATCCCGACTATTACGATATTCATCTGGAGATGGACGGTGGTCAGTACGATGACTACGGCTATTTTTACGCTCCATTCCATAGCGAACCTTATAAGTGGACTATCTCAGCGCCTTATGGAGAATATGTTGGCCCCATCTATCAGCCCGGAAGCTATTACTCAGAGTCGTTTGAATACTTCGGCTTGTATTATGTTCGTTATCCTGACAACGACTTTGCCTACTTCGACATCAAGACGCAAGAGAATTACTATGATGATGTTGATCGTACCTACATTAGCGAAGAGGAAGCTGCAATTTATACGGGCGTAAAGAATACCGCACTTGAAGAAGTTTCTGCTACTAAAGTTTATGACTTGCTTGGTCGTGTCGTAAAACCCGGCTCGAAAGGATTGAGCATCGAAAACGGACGCAAATACATTCGCTGATCGCTACAAAATACGATAACTCCTATTAATAACATAAAGTAATCGCCTGCACACGTTTCCATGTACAGGCGATTACTTTTTATATCTATGCCTTAGAGCGAGAAGGGCTTGATGTCTTCGCCAACGATGGCGCTGGCAAGGAGGTTGGCCAAGCGGCTGGTGCCGATGCGGAAAAGGCCTTCCTTGATGTAGTCTTCGCCGAGGATTTCAGCCACGATGGTGTAGAAGTTGATGGCTTCATCGACGGTTTTGATGCCGCCTGCAGCCTTGAAACCTACCTTGCGGCCAGTCGTCTGCTGGTATTCCTTGATGGCGCGGCACATGGTGTAAGCGGCCTCGGGCGTAGCGGCAACGGCCACCTTACCGGTAGAGGTCTTGATGAAGTCGGCGCCGGCATACATGGCCAGGATAGAGGCCTTCTTGATGTTGTAAGCCGTCTTCAGTTCGCCGGTTTCGAGGATCACCTTGAGGGGCACTTCGTCGCCGCAGGTAGCCTTCATTTCGCTGATTTCGTCGGCGCAAGTCTCGTAGTCGGAGCTGAAGAAGGTGCCTACGCTGAGCACCATATCGATCTCCTGGGCGCCGTCCTTGATGGCCAGAGCGGTCTCGATGGTCTTCACCTCGAGGAAGGTCTGGCTGCTGGGGAAACCACCGCTGACGCACGCCACTTTCGTGTCGTCAACTTCGAGTGTATCATGCACGATGCCAGCGAAATTGGGGTACACGCAGATGGTAGCGAGGGCGGGGAGTTCGGGATGCTCGTTGCTCCAGCGGTTCACGTTTTCCGTGAAACGCATCACGCTTTCCTGGCTATCGGTCACGGTGAGGGTGGTGAGCTCAACGGTGCCAAGGAGGCGCTCCTTAACTTCCTGGGTATTATACTTTTCGCGGTTTTGAGCAATGATATCGGCTACAGCAGCAGCCACCTGTTCGTCGCTCTGAGTCAGGTCGTACTGTGCAAACGCCTGCTCGTACTGATTCATTTCTTCCATGTTTACTTGGTATTTATTGTTATTGATTTACTCCCTGTTTTTCGTGTCGATCATGATGGTTACGGGGCCGTCGTTGAGGAGGGATACCTTCATGTCGGCGCCGAAAATGCCGGTCGGGACGGGCTTGGAGAGGGTAGTGGAGAGGTCGCTGACGAAGCGTTCGTAGAGGGGGATGGCGATGTCGGGCACGGCGGCGTTGATATACGACGGACGATTGCCTTTTTTCGTGCTGGCGTAGAGCGTGAACTGGCTCACGACGAGCACCTCGCCGTCGATGTCCATCACGCTGCGGTTCATCACGCCGTTTTCGTCGTCGAAGACGCGCAGCTGGCTGACTTTTTTCACGAGCCAATCGATATCTTCCTGACTATCAGTACTGTGTACGCCGAGCAGGACGAGCAGACCTTGCCCTATTTCTCCGTTCACGCGTCCGTCAATGACGACGTCGGCGTGTTTCACGCGTTGTAAGAGTGCTCTCATTAGAAAAAAAGTAATATTTTTTTATTTTGCTTAACACGCGTAACGCATTCTGTTACAGTAGGTTTACGCGTGTTAAGGGTTTGCTTTTTGCCTTACGGCTGCTGATTTTTGTCGCTATGTAGCTGATTGTGAATGCTTTGGCCGCGCTTGCTGCCGACTATTTCTTGTATGGCTTCGAGCGGAGCCTCCTTCAGTTTCTTTACGCTGCCGAAGTGCTTGAGGAGAAGCGTTTTTGTCTTTTCGCCCACACCGACAAGTTTGTCGAGTTCCGAAGCCCGCTGACGTTTAGAGCGCTTGTTGCGATGGAAGGTGATGGCGAAGCGATGAACCTCGTCCTGCATCTGTGTGAGCAGCTTAAATAGCTGACTGTCAGGCTTTACGCCCACGCTGACGGGAGGATTGCCGAAGAGCATTTCGCGTGTGCGATGTTTGCCGTCTTTTGCAAGACCTGCGATAGGGATTTCGAGGCCCAAACGGTCCTCCACAATCTCGCGGATAGCCTCCATTTGGCCCACGCCACCGTCGGCAATAATGAGGTCAGGAAGCTGTCCTCCTTCGTCACGCAGACGGCTGTAGCGACGCTCAACTACCTCACGCATAGAAGCATAATCGTCGGGGCCCACAACAGTTTTAATATTATAGGTGCGATATTCTTTCTTGTTGGGCTTTAGTTTGTCGAAGACCACGCATCCGGCAACGGCATCCTCACCCTGGATATTTGAGTTATCGAAGAGTTCGATGCGCATGGGCAGTTTCGGAAGTCCCAGTTGCGTCTGAATCTCTTTCATCAGACGCGTTTGGCGCTGCTCAGGATTCAGCTTTTCTGCTTGATTGAGGCGGTCGATACGGTGCTGCTTGACGTTCAGTTTCGCCAGGTCGAGGAGCTTCTTTTTGCCACCCATCTGCGGGATGGTCAGCGCTGCGTAATCCTCTGGCAGATCGACTATAAAGGGCACGATAATCTCCTTAGAATGACTCTCGAAGCGCTCGCGCATTTCGACGATACCCAGTGCAAGAAGGTCAGTATCCGACTCGTCCAACTTCTTCTTGTATTCGAATGTAAAGGACTGGGTTATCGTGCCGTTGACGACGTGTAAGAAGTTGATATAAGCCACCTTCTCGTCGCTCTCGATATTGAAAACGTCAATGTCGTAGCTCACATTTTGTACAATTTCCGAACGCGCCACATAGTTCTCCACGAGATCAAGCTTTCGCTTCGTTTCTGCGGCCTCTTCGAAGCGCATTTCCTCGGCAAAAGCCATCATTTCTTCTCTTAGATGCTGCGCCAGCTGACGGGTGTTTCCTTTGAGAATTTCGCGACAAGCTTCGATATTTTTGAGATAATCCTCGTGGCTCTGTTTTTGGCAACACGGCGCACCGCATTTGTGGATGTGATAATCCAAGCAAACGTCGAATTTTCCACTCATTACGCCTTCTTCCGACATGGGGGTGTGGCAGGGACGCGGATGGTACAGACGGTTGCACAGATCGAGCAGCGCATACATCGTCTCGATGTGGCTGTAGGGCCCATAGTAGGTAGCTCCGCGGAAGTCACGATTGCGCGTCTTGAAAATACGCGGCAGATACTCTTTGGTAATGGCGATTGAGGGGTAAGTCTTGTCGTCCTTCAGGAGAACGTTGTAGCGCGGCTTGTACTTCTTGATGAGTTCGTTCTCAAGGAGTAGGGCGTCGTGCTCGGTGTTGACCACAGAATACGTAATGTTGCGGATCTTCGAAACCAGCATACGCGTTTTGTCGCTCTGTTGGTTCTTGACGAAGTATGAGCTGACGCGATTCTTCAGGTTCTTGGCCTTTCCTACGTAGATGATAGTCCCTTCATCATCGTAGTACTGGTAAGAACCCGGCTTATTCGGGAGACTGTGAACAATCCCCTTCAAGTATTCGTCAAGTTTAGCACGATCTTCTGCGGTCATCTTTAGGAATTACGGGAGTTTCTTTTTTATCAGGAATTAGAGAATTCTGGAATTTCGGGAGTTTCTTTTATCAAGAATTATTGGAGGAGAAGTTTAAGAATTTCTCATTTTGCTGTTTGGACACCATTTAACTTGTAAACTTGTTGAACCAAAATTAAGGATGGCGCCCAGTCTTGTGTTGCTGACATGAAGATAGTTGATTATCTGTGCCTCAAATTCGCCGATGATTTCTTTATATGCTTTAATTTCTATGCCGATCTTGTTATATACTACAAAATCGTAGTAAAAATCATGCTCCAGAACTGTTCCGTGGTAGATCATCTGGATACGTTTTTCTCTTTCGTAGGGAATATTGTTTTCTTTCAGGAGTACTTCAAATGCATCTTGGTATACCTTTTCTTTAAAACCACAGCCCAATTCATTGTGAAGCTGTAATGCTAATCGCATGATTTCATTACTCTCCTTCTGATACAAATAAGCCATATTCTATCTTATCTGTTGTGGATCTCGAAATTCCAAAATTCTCAAATTCCTGATTAATAATTAAGACTCGATTCTCATGAAAAATTCTTGAAATTCTCTAATTCTTGATCAATCTTCAATGGTGAGGAGAGTGGTGAGCTCGGCGGCGTCGCCGATGAATTCGCGGCCCTTGAGGCCCTCGCATCGAAGTTCGATGATGAAGTTGCAATGCACCTCTTTAACTCCGAACGCGCGCACGAGGTCAATCGCAGCCTTTGCGCTACCGCCGGTAGCGAGGAGATCATCCTGAATCAGCACCACATCATCGGGAGAAAGAGCGTCGGTATGGATCTCAATGACGTCCTTGCCATACTCCTTGCCGTACGACTGCTTGATGGTTTCACCGGGAAGTTTGCCAGGTTTGCGGCACATCACGAAACCCGCGCCCAGACGGTCGGCAAGAATGGCACCCATGACGAAGCCGCGGCTTTCGATGCCGACAACCTTCGTGATGCCCTTGTCTTTGTAGAGGCGCACCATTTCATCGGCCATTTCGCTGATGCAAGCCGGATTTTTGAAGAGAGTAGATACATCCTTGAACTGAATGCCGGGAATGGGAAAGTCGGGAATGTTTCTAAGGTTGGAGAGAAGAAGTTCAGTATTCATATAATATTGTATTTGTTAGAGTTATATGTATTTTGTTTCACGTGAAACATTGCGAAAACATGCGGAACCACCGAAGGTTTTAGCGTCCCATCAGAACGAGAAGCACACTAATGTCGCTGGGGCTCACGCCAGGAATGCGCGAAGCCTGTGCGATGGTTTCGGGATCGATGGCGGCCAATTTCTGACGCGCCTCGGTGGAGAGGGAGGTGAGGGAAGGGTAGTCGAAGCGGCCGCGGATCTTGATATTCTCCAATCGCTGCATCTTGTCAGCGATGGCTCGCTCGCGTGTGATGTACCCGTCGTACTTTAGGAGTATCTCCGCTGCCTCAATCGCCTCCTCGCGGTCGGTGGAGTCGGAGGGGTAAAATTCTTCGATGATTCCGCCGAAATCGGGTAGGGTAGTGAGTGCATCGGAAAGATGAAGTTCGGGACGCGCGATAAGTTCGAATAATTTCTGCCCGTGACTGAGCAATTTTGATGCTTTTTCCGCGAGTACATCGTTGAATTCTCGGGGTGACACGTTACGCTTGCGGGCTGCCGCGAGAAGCGCCTCGATGGCCTCAGACTTACGATGAAACCGTACACTGCGCTCTTCGGTCGAAATACCCAGTTTTTCGGCGTACGGAGTGAGGCGTGCGTCAGCATTGTCCTGGCGAAGGAGAATGCGATATTCGGCACGCGATGTAAACATGCGGTAAGGTTCGTCAACACCCTTTGTGACGAGATCGTCGATCAGTACACCGATATAAGCCTCGTCGCGACCGAGGGCGAAAGGCTCGTAAGCGGAGTCGCTGGCGTAAGAAGCTGCACGTTTTGCCGCATTAATGCCCGCCATGAGACCCTGACCGGCCGCCTCCTCGTAACCCGTGGTGCCATTGACCTGACCGGCGAGGAAAAGCCCCTCGACAGCCTTCGTCTCGAGGCTGTGATATAGTTGCGTGGGTTGGAAGAAGTCGTATTCGATGGCGTAGCCGGGACGATAAACCTTCACATCGCGGAAACACGGCATGGCCTTGAGCGCACGGATCTGCACATCCATCGGAAGCGACGAAGAGAAGCCGTTCAGGTAAAGTTCGTTGGTGTCGATGCCTTCGGGTTCGAGGAACAGCGGATGCGAGTCGCGTCCCTCGAAGGTGACAAGCTTCGTCTCGATCGAAGGGCAGTAACGAGGGCCTATGCTCTGGATCTGTCCGTTGTAGAGGGGCGAATCCGCCAATCCGGAACGCAAGATCTCGTGAACCTCAGGATTTGTATTGCACGTCCAGCAGGGCAACTGCGGCAGAGGACGGAGCGGAGAGATATAAGAGAAGCGGTGATAATCCGTTTCGCCCGGCTGCAGTTCCATATCTTCGAAGTATACGCTGCGGGCATCGATGCGCACCGGTGTACCCGTCTTCATGCGCTCGTGGACGAGACCGTGAGCGTTGAGCGAAGCCGTCAGCTGCGTTGCGGCAGGTTCCGAACAGCGTCCACCCGGCACCATGCGGCGTCCGACGTGCATCAGACCATTGAGGAAGGTGCCTGCCGTAATCACTACGCACGGCGCCTCGAACTCAGCACCCCAGATGGTGCGGAGGCCGCAGACGCGGCCGTCCTTGACCAGCACCTCCGCCGCCTCGTCCTGCCAGATGTCCAGGTTGGGCGTGTTCTCGAGACGCTTGCGCCACTCGGCGATGAAGCGCATACGGTCGCACTGCGCGCGGGGGCTCCACATGGCCGGACCCTTCGAACGGTTCAGCATGCGGAACTGAATGGCCGCCGCGTCGATGACCTGTCCCATCTGTCCGCCGAGCGCATCGATTTCGCGGACGATCTGTCCCTTTGCGATGCCACCGACGGCCGGGTTGCACGACATCTGTGCTATCTTGTTCATGTCCATCGTGATGATGACGGTTTTGGCGCCCATCCGAGCCGCCGCAGCCGCCGCTTCGCAGCCGGCATGACCAGCTCCGACAACGATGACATCGTATGTAAAAACAGTACTCATTAATGACTTGTTTTGAGTTGCGACTGCAAAGGTACGGAAAAAAGTTGGAAAAGGGATATAAAAAACGCGACGAAGGGTATAGATTTTTCTCTCCGCGAATTAAGTATTGCCACATCCGTGAGAAAGAAGTGCCACAGCCGTGAG
>JAUNIC010000134.1 GCA_030523615.1 Bacteroidales bacterium | reverse complement strand
GCATTATCATGGGCAGCACCAGCGACCTGCCCGTTATGGAAAAAGCCGCTAAGTACCTCGACGAAATGCACATCCCCTTCGAGATGAACGCCTTCTCTGCCCACCGCACTCCCGTGGAGGTGGAAGAGTTTGCCCGCACCGCCAAGGACCGCGGCCTCAAGGTCATCATCGCAGGCGCCGGTATGGCAGCCGCCCTCCCCGGCGTCATCGCTGCCGGCACTACCCTCCCCGTCATCGGTGTGCCTATCAAGGGTATGCTCGACGGCCTCGACGCTATGCTCTCCATCGTCCAGATGCCTCCCGGAATCCCCGTTGCCACAACGGGTGTCAACGGTGCCCTCAACGCCGCCATCCTCGCCTCTGAAATGCTCGCCCTCGCCGATGCTGACCTCGCCGTCCGCGTAGAAGCCTACAAGGCCGCCCTCAAGGACAAGATCGTCAAAGCCAACGCCGACCTCGCCGAGGTGAAGTACGAATATAAGTGCAATTGACCCCCCTCAATCCCCCCGAGCGGGGGGAAGAAGATACTACATCAAATCATTTACAAACAGCAAAAAACTGTTGCCCCCTACAGTGACCATTCCCCCCGTTCGGGGGGTTAGGGGGGTCGCTATGACTGACATCTTCAACTATACCCCGCGCAAGAGCCACGTCATCCTCCTCGGCGGCATGACGCTCGGCGGCGGAGCTCCCCTGCGTCTGCAGAGCATGACAACACGCGCCACGACCGATACGGAGGGCTGCGTGGAGCAGTGCATACGCATCATTGAGGCCGGTGGCGACATCGTGCGCCTCACCACTCAGGGCACCCGCGAGGCCGAAAACCTGCGCAATATCAAGGCTGAGCTGCGTCGCCGCGGCTACGCTACGCCCCTCGTGGCCGACGTACACTTCAATCCCAACGTGGCCGACGTCGCCGCCGCAATCGTCGAGAAGGTGCGCATCAACCCCGGCAACTACATCGACCCTGCCCGCGTGTTCAAGCATGTGGACTACACCGACGAGGAATACAGCGCCGAACTCCAGCGTCTCGAAGAGCGCTTTACGCAACTCCTCAACATCTGCCGCGAACACAAGACCGCCCTCCGTATCGGCGTGAACCACGGCAGTCTCTCCGACCGCATCATGAGCCGCTACGGCGACACTCCTGCAGGCATCGTTGAGAGTTGTATGGAGTTCCTCCGCGTCTGCAAGAAGCAGGACTTCCGCAACGTGGCCATCAGCATCAAGGCGTCGAACACCGTCATCATGGTGCAGAGCGTGCGTCTGCTCGTCGAGGCCATGGAACGCGAGGAGATGACCTTCCCCCTCCACCTCGGCGTGACTGAGGCTGGCGAAGGCGAGGACGGACGCATCAAGAGCGCCGTGGGCATCGGAGCCCTGCTGGCCGACGGCATCGGCGACACCATCCGCGTAAGCCTCAGCGAAGAGCCCGAATGCGAAATACCTGTGGCCTACAAGCTGGCTTCTTATGTGGCTCAAACCCGCAGCGGTCACCCCCACATCCCCGCCAAGGCCGCTCCCGACTTCCACTATTCCACCCCTTCACGCCGTCACGACTGCGTGCCCGAGGTCATCTCGTTCCACCGCAAGGGCGGCGAAAAGGCCGACCTCATTTGGGAGGACCTCAACGTGCTGACGCCCGACAAACTGATGTTTGCCTCACAGATGCCTGAAGGTCGCAAATTCCTCCTCTTAAATTATATGAGCCTCAACGACGAGGTGCGTGCCGCCCTTCGCCACATGCCCGACATGACCGTTGTGGCCTACAGCGAACACCGCAACCCCACGGGCGAACTGCGTGCCCTCATCCACGAACTGTGGCGCGAGGGCCTCGACAATCGCGTCGTTGTCTGCCTGCGTTCGCAGATGGACAACAAGGAAGACTTCCAGCTCTCCACGGCGGCCGACCTCGGCGGTCTGCTCTTCGACGGTCTTGTCGACGGCCTCATGCTCATCAACGAGAAACTCCCCAACGAACTCGTCGTCGACACCGCCTTCAGCATTCTCCAGGCAGCCCGCCTCCGCATGACGAAGACGGAGTATATCTCCTGCCCTGGCTGCGGCCGCACGCTCTACGACCTTCCCGGCACCATCGCCCGCATCAAGGCCGCCACGGCTCATCTCACGGGTCTCAAGATCGGCATCATGGGCTGCATCGTCAACGGTCCCGGCGAAATGGCCGACGCCGATTACGGTTACGTCGGCGCAGCACGCGGTAAGGTGAGCCTCTATCGTGGCAAGGAGTGTATCGAAAAGAACATTCCCGAGGGCGAAGCTGTAGAGCGCCTGCTCCAACTCATTGAAAACGATCAAAACAAACAATAAACCCTTCAAGTTTCGCAAGTGCTCAACTTGAGTTTGCGAAAGTTGAGAAAACCTTCTAAAGCCTTATCCTACTCTATGAAAAAGACTTTACTCACCATCCTCTTCGCTTCGATGGCTTTCGGCGCTGCCATGGCACAGAAGCAGGTAACCATCACCGTGACCAAAGACAACGGCGAATGGACTGTGGCCAATGCCGCCAAGACCTGGGCGCAGCAGTGGACCTCCAACAGTACTGACCCGCAGCTCACCCTCACCTCCGACCATAACAATATGGCCGCTTACGGAGGCACGAGCAACATCCAGCTCTACACCAACAGCACGGCGCAGGGTAACGGAAATTCGTCGACCTACACGCTCGCAGCCACCGAAGGTTGGAAGATCGTGAGCTACTCCATCGACTTCGTCAGCAACACCAACGGCACCGACGTCACCATCGCACCTTATCCCACAGGCGAAGGAGTGACGACAAGCAGCAGCACTGAGAAGGCCCACTTCACCGGCAGCAGCGACAACAACAAGGCCATCTTCACCGTTTCGACAACGGCAACCAACAACTTTGCCAATACCTCCAACTTCACCGTCACGCTCGAAAAGTACGAGCCCGGCGAAGAACCTGGCGTACCCGGCGAGGACGAGGTGCAGTACCTCTTCATCAACCACTCCTCCAACGCCCATCCCTACCGCATTCCCGCCATTGCGAAGTGCAGCAACGGCGATCTGCTGGCCCTTACCGACTGGCGCATCTGCGGCGGCGACATCGGCCAAGGTGAGGTCGATATCCATTACCGCATCTCCGAGGACAACGGCAAGACCTGGGGCGAGGAAATCCTCCTCCTCGACGGTACCGGCAACTACAACGACTGGAACTACGGCTATGGCGACGCTGCCATCGTGGCCGACAGCGAGAGCAACGAGGTGCTCGTCATCACCGCCGCCGGCAACACCTTCTACTCCAACTGTACGCGCCAGAATCCTCTCCGCATGAGCCGCACCTACAGCCACGACAACGGCCGCACATGGGACGCTTCGGAAGAAATCACCGAAGACATCTACGGCATCTTCGACAAGAGCAAGATGGGTGCCCTCAAGGCAGCCTTCTTCGGCAGCGGCCGCATCTGCCAGAGCCGTCAGATCAAGGTCGACAAGTACTACCGCATCTACGCTGCACTCTGCGCTCGCGACGGTGGTAACCGCGTGATCTACTCCGACGACTTCGGCCGCACATGGGCCAGCCTCGGTACCATCGACAGCAGCCCCGCACCCAACGGCGACGAACCCAAAGTTGAAGAACTCCCCAACGGCAGCGTAGTGCTCTCCAGCCGCATGAACGGCGGACGCTACTACAACATCTTCACCTACTCCGACCAGCGCAACGCAGCAGGAGAGTGGGGTACTGTTGCCAACTCTGCCAACATCGCCACCGGCGTGAAGGCTGCCAGCAACTCTACCAACGGCGAAATCCTCGTCATCCCTGCCACCAGCAAGGCCGACGGCAGCCAGACCTTCGTGGCTCTGCAGAGTGTACCTCTCGGTCCCGGTCGTGCCAATGTGGGCATCTACTACAAGGCCCTCACCGACGCCGACTATACCAATCCCACAACCTTCGCTACCGGATGGGGCGGCCCGCTTCAGGTAAGCACCAAGAACAGCTGCTACTCCACCATGTGTGTACAGGCCGATGGTCGCATCGCTTTCTACTACGAGGAGGAGACCTTCGCCGACAACAAGGGCGGCGGCTACACCGAGGTTTACCACCCCTTCACCCTTGAACAGCTCACCCAGGAGAAGTACACCATCGACCAAACCTACAACCCCTTCTCTCTCGTCATTGAGGCTGCCAAGGCCCGCGTTGCAGATATTTACACCGACACCCCGCTGCCTTACCGCATGCTCGGTATGGCACTCCCCGACACCGAAGCTGGCGTGCAGGCTGCACTTGACGCTTACGTTGCCGACCCCGCCAATATGAATGCCCGCGAGGCTTTCGACAAGGCGTGCGACGATGCTGTGCTTCAGGTACAGGACGGCGAGAAGTATGTACTCATCAACGTGGCCACCGGCACCGCTCTCGTCAAGAACGGCAATGAAAACAACTACGTAGGTCTTGAAGGCGACAACTACACCGACGACACCGTTTGGACCACTCTCTACAAGGACACAAAGAAGGGCTACTCCCTCTTCAACGAGGCCACCGCTACCTACCTCCGCGGTGCCAGCATCCTCGGCAACACTATCCAGAGCGCTTCTACGCAGACCACGGGCGGATTCTACCACTTCAACCTCCTTCCCGGCTGCAAGGTCAACATCCGTTCCGTTGTGGCCACTGCTGCTGCTCCCTTCATCAATCTGAAGAGCACCCTCGTAGGTTCCAACGATCCTGCCGACGAGAAGTCGCAGTGGTACGTTGTCATCGCTGAAGACATCGTCAAGGGCCAGCCCGACGGAATCAGCACCGTCACCACCACCAACGCTTCCACCAATCTCTTCGACTTGCAGGGCCGCCGCGTGAGCAATCCCGCCAACGGCATCACCATCACTGCCGACGGTCGCAAGATCATCCGATAGAACATCATAATGCCTACAGCATCACCATTCTCCCGTCCGCTCTACATCATGGCGAAGCCTGCCGGTTCGCTGTGCAACATGCGCTGCGAGTACTGCTACTACCTCGAGAAGGATAAACTTTACAGAGCGACCCCCCCAGCCCCCCGAGCGGGGGGAGAAGATACTACTGGACAGCAATCCCCCTCACAAGAAGCAGTGACCGCTCCCCCCGTTCGGGGGGCTGGGGGGGGCAGCGGCCACTTCATGAGCGACGAACTCCTCGAGAAGTTCATCCGCGAATACATCAATTCGCAGACCACCCGCGAGGTGCTCTTCACGTGGCACGGCGGCGAGACATTGCTGCGCCCCCTGAGCTTCTACCAGCGCGTCGTCGAACTCCAGAAGCAGTACGCCGGCGACCATCTCATCGACAACTGCATACAGACCAACGCCACGCTCCTCAACGACGCCTGGTGCCGATTCTTCAAGCAGAACGGTTGGCTCGTGGGCGTCAGCATCGACGGTCCGCAGGAGTTTCACGATGAGTTCCGCCGCATGAAGGGTGGGGGACCGTCGTGGGTCAAGGTGATGAACGGCATTCACCTCCTTAACCGTCACGGAGTGGAATGGAACGCCCTCGCTGTCGTCAACGACTTCAACGCTGACTACCCCCTCGAATTCTACCGCTTCTTCAAGTCGATCGGCTGCCGCTACATTCAGTTCACCCCCGTCGTGGAACGTACCTTTGCCCACGCCGACGGCCGCACGCTGGCCGCTGTCCACGAGGGCGACGCCTCCACCGTGACCGACTTCAGCATCACGCCTGAACAATGGGGCGACTTCCTCATCACCATCTTCGACGAATGGGTGCGCAACGACGTCGGCCAGTATTATGTGCAGCTCTTCGACGCCACGCTCGCCAACTGGATGGGCATGATGCCGGGCATCTGCACCCTGGCCAAGAGCTGCGGCCACGCCGGTGCGATGGAGTGGAACGGCGACGTCTACTCGTGCGACCACTTCGTCTTCCCGGAGTACCTCCTCGGCAATCTCCACACCCACTCCTTCCTCGAAATGATGAACAGCGAGCGACAGCTGAAGTTCGGCGCCGACAAGCAGGATGCCCTACCACACCGCTGCAAAGAGTGCCAATGGCTCTTTGCCTGCAACGGCGAATGCCCCAGAAATCGCTTCTGCCGCACTCCCGAGGGTGAAGGCGGGTGGAACTACCTCTGCGAGGGTTATCGTCGATTCTTTGCCCACGCAGCGCCCTTTATGGACTTCATGAAGGACCGCCTCCTCCACGAACAAGCCCCCGCCGACATCATGCAAGCCATAAAAGAAGGCAAAATAACCATTCCCTAAAGACCTTAAAGACCCTAAAGTCCTTAAACTCCCTCAGACCCTAACCCCATAAAAGTCTATGAAACACACTCTCCTCTCCCTCCTCCTTGCTATGGGCAGCCTCGCCGCCCTGAACACCCAGGCACAGACCGTGGCCACAGCGCCCCAGAAACCCTGCCTCTGCACCGAGACCGTAGAGCAGCCGCTCTTCAAGACTCGAGCCAACCAGATTCCCTACCGCATCCCTGCCATCGCTACGGCTAAGAATGGCAACCTCATCGCCGTCTCTGACTATCGCCACTGCGGAGCCGACATCGGCTTCGGACGCGTCGATCTCCACTACCGCATCTCCGACGACAACGGACAGCACTGGTCCAAGGAACTCACCATGGTCGAGGGCGATGGCGTGAAGGGCTCCACCAAGTGTGGTTACGGCGACTGCGCTATCGTGGCCGACGCCAAGAGCAGCGAAGTCCTCGTGGTGTGCGTCACCGGCAACACCGTCTACGGATGGGAGTCGACCAACCGCCAGAACCCCAACCGCGTGGCTGTGCTCCGCTCGTTCGACAACGGCGAGACGTGGGGCGAACCCGAAGAAATCACCGAAGACATTTACACCCTCTTCGACCGCAGCGCGCTGGGCCCCGTGCAGAGCCTCTTCTTCGGCAGCGGCCGCATCTGCCAGAGCCGCCAGATCAAGCACGGCAAGTACTACCGCATCTACGCCGCCCTCTGTGCTCGTCCCGGCGGCAATCGCGTGGTCTATTCCGACGATTTCGGTCGCACATGGAAGGCGCTGGGCAACATCAACACTTCGCCCGCTCCCAACGGCGACGAACCCAAGATTGAAGAACTCCCCAACGGCGACGTGCTCCTTTCCAGCCGTGCTTGGGGCGGACGCCACTACAACATCTACAATTACATCTCGCAGCGCAAGGCTACGGGTGTTTGGCAGGAAGTGGCTGTTAGCCAAGAGCAAGAGGGTGGAGTAGTGGCCAAGGAGAACAGCACGAACGGTGAAATCCTCATCATCGACGCCATCGACAACGCCACCGGCAAGTGCACCTCCCTCGCCCTGCAGAGCGTGCCCCTCGGCCCCGGCCGTGCCAACGTGGGCATCTACTACAAGGCGCTCTACTCACGCGATGACTACGACACTCCCGTCGACTTCGCCACAGGATGGAGCGGCCCCTATCAGGTGAGCGACATCAACAGCGCTTACTCCACCATGGTGCAGCAGCCCGACAGACGCATTGCCTTCTTCTACGAAGAGGAGACCTACGGCCCCAATACGGCCTACACCAACATGTACATCCCTCTGGCCATTGACCAGATTACCCAGGGGGCATTCAAAGCCAAATGCAGAAAAAGTAATTAATAATGTAAAATGAATAATGAATAATGGCTGTGCAGAGTCGTGCGGAGTAGCGCATATCTGTCACGCATTATTCATTATTCATTATTAATTCTTCCTTATGAACCAAAAGCTCACCGTCGAGGAGATGCACCGCATTGATGTCGCTGCCTTCAAGGCGGCCGACAAACTGCCGCTCGTCATGGTCCTCGACAATGTGCGTTCGCTCCACAATGTGGGCAGCGTGCTCCGTACGGCCGACGCCTTCCGTCTTGAGGGCGTCTACCTCTGCGGCATCACGGGAGCTCCCGACGGACGTCCCGCCGTGGACCCTGCATCGGGCCGCCCCAACCCGAATATCGCCGAAATCCACAAGACGGCTCTCGGCGCCGAGGACAGCGTCGACTGGCACTACGTCCCCACCACCATGGAGGCCGTTGCCCACCTGCGCGCTGAAGGCTACACCATCGTAGCCATTGAGCAATGCCAAGGCAGCGTCATGCTGAATGAGTGGCGAGCGTGGGAACCCCCTACCTCTTCCCTCTTCCCTCCTACCTCTTCTCTTAAAAAGTACGCCTTCATCATGGGCAACGAGGTGAAGGGCGTAGCACAGGACGTTGTCGACGCCGCCGACATGGTCATCGAAATCCCGCAGTACGGCACGAAGCACAGCCTCAACGTCAGCGTCACCGCCGGCATCGTCATGTGGGAAGTGCTGCGCCAGGCGCTGGCCGCAGGAATTCTGCAATAAAGCATCTTAACAATAATAAAAGGAGGGCTCCGAGCTCTCCTTTATTATTTTTCTAAAAAAAGTGCGTCTGTGCATGCAAGATTTTGCTTTATGCCACGTTATAAGAATAGGAGACCACTCCAAATCTTAAAATCATTCAGCATCATGAAGCACATTTCTTATTTCCTTATGGCCGCAGTTGCGCTCCTGGCTTTCTGCAGTTGCGAAAGCGAAGATGAGGACATAGCCTACAGCTACAAGCCCATCCGCTGGAACATTGTGGCGCAAGACGCCGACAACAACAATCTTTTCGATCCTCACTATGAGGGCAACATCCTCGCCGAAACGACCGTAACCTACAAAGGGCAAACCTACAACATCGCTTCCCGCAAGCCCTCCAGCCCGGAGTTCGACGTGCTCCCGCCGTTCCATTTCCTCAATCCCTGGACAGGCTTCGACGAGTACACTTATCGTTGGCACACGCTGGTCATCGGCGAATGGACCGTCACAGACCGCTACGACAACGAGACGGCCGTCATCAATTGGCCCGACGGCACAAAAACCACCCTCACCTTCTCACTGAAAAAGGCCGGCTGGGGCAACATTGAAGCCTACGTCGACGGAGAAAAGACAACATGGCGAGACATGACCATTTGGTTCAAGAAAACCGACGACCATTTCGTGCGAATCCATTAACCAACAATCCCACAATCCAAATGAAGCACTACATACTCTCCCTCTTAGCAGCCGCAACCCTCCTCTTCTTTTATAGTTGCGACTTGGACGATCCCATAATAGACTACGTCCCCGTCGTGTGGAACGTAGTAGCCCTCGATGCCGAAGGCAACAACCTCTTTGACCCGGACTACGAAGGCAACATCATTGCCGAAACCACCGTGACCTACGATGGCGAAACATACAACATCCTCGACGGTCTGCACAACGATCCTAATGTTCAGTCAAGAGCCTACCTTGCGCGCTTCGGCAATCCCTACGTCGGCACGGACTTCCGTTCAGGCGGCACAACTCCTATTCTCTATATCGGCGAATGGAACGGCGACGGCCATTGGGACAACGAAACCGTCGTCATCAACTGGCCCGGCGGCACACAATCCACCCTGTCCTTCACCCTGACGAAACCAGGCTGGACAGAAGCCGACTACTTCATCGACGGCCAGAAGACAAAGAGCCCCATCGTACGCTTCGTCCGCCGAGACAACCACTTCGAATTGAAGAAGTAAAAGCTCCGTCACTTTTGCGGTTCTTCACCAATTTAGGTGCAAGAACATGTCTTCAAAATATATGTAAATTCTT
>JAUNIC010000133.1:3129-9620 GCA_030523615.1 Bacteroidales bacterium | reverse complement strand
AAACCGGACTTTGGCGTCATCATGACGTCGAGCAGAATGAGGTCGGGGATAGGTTCGTTGATCGCGATAGGCCCTTCGGATGTCTGGACTTCGTAGCCTTCCATCTCGAGGTTGAAACGCAAGATTTCGCAAATATCGGGTTCATCGTCAACGATTAGAATTCTTTTTGTCATAGCGAGGATTATTGTTTGTAGTGCTTTTTGCACGTAATTTTAAAGCGGAGATTGGCGCCAGAAAGTCGCAAACCTGACGCGCCGGACAACGTTCGTCTGCGAATTTACGAGTGCAAATATACACATAAATCGGGAAAAGCAAAGTATCAAGACATAAGTTTAACGATATTGTAACATTTCTTCGCTCCCATCACATACCGTAGTTTCAAAATCGGAGCTTTTAGGCGTTTTCACATAGAATTCACATTGTTGTAATGATTATGTAACAGCGAGTTCGGACCTTTGCGCCGCATTTCCGAGAGAAAACCAAAGCCTCGAGAATGCGCTATAATAATGAATAATGTGAAAGCATGTCTGATGCTTCTCTCGGCGATGTATGCCAACGCTGCACTCGCCCAGGACTTTACTCCGCAGCTCCACGGTATCATGCGTGGAAAGTATGAATATGAGCCCGACCTTGGCGCCAGCCGATTTGAGGTGCGCAACGCCCGACTCTCGGTCGACGGTGCCCTACCCTTTCGCTCAAGTTACAAATTCGAGGTGGACCTCTGCGACGAGTCGGCCATCAAGATGAAGGACGCCTGGGGTCGTGTGAATCCATGGAGCACTTTGAGGATTACGCTCGGCCAGCAGCGTATGCCTTTCTCGATCGATGCGCATCGCAATCCTTCGGCTCAGTACTTTGCAAATCGTTCGTTCATCGCGAAACAGGTGGGCGATATGCGCGACGTGGGTGCCGCCGTGGGTTATGATTTCAAGCATGGCGATCGCAAGCTTCTTTCAGTCGATGCCGGCATTTATAACGGTTCGAACCTTGACAATCAGAAGACGGCTTGGTTTACTTCGCCTGCTTATTCCGCTCGCGTGCAATACTTTCCTTTCAAAGGTTTGGCGCTGATGCCGAGCGTTCAGCATCAGCTCATTGCGGGACGTGAAGCATCATATACTTCGTTTGATTTCGGCGCCTACTATGAACGAAGCGGCCTACACCTCGAAGCTGAATACCTTCGTAAGTTCTACGCCCACGATGCCTTCGACGACTGCAACGCCGACGACGTGATGGCCATTTACCGTCAGCCCTTGAAGCGCGACAACTCCTTCATCCAGAGCGTTTCTTACCTGGCGGGCTACGATTACATGGGCAATCATAGTGACGGCAAGAAGGGCCTCGATGCTGGTCGCCTCATCCAATCCGATGCCGAGCGTCACCGCCTCACCGCGGGCCTCATCTTTTCCGTGCGCAACAAGTACTTTCCCACCGACATTCGCCTCAATTACGAGAAATACTTCTACCCCAACGACGGCACGCCCAAAGAGAGCGAGCAGGACAAGCTCGTGGCGGAACTGATGATTCGCTTCTAAACAAAGATGGCCAAGAAAATTTGTAAGAAATGTGCAAATTCTCTTGGTCTTTTTCTTTTTATTGTGTATCTTTGCCGACGAACAATAAACACTAAAAGCACATGACGTTATCAGAAGCTATACAGGCTCGCCGTTCGGTGAGAAAATACATCGACAAGCCCATTGACCCGCAGGTGGTTGAAATCTTGCGAAAGAAGGTCGACAAGGTGAATGCAGCAGGCAATCTGCACGTCCAACTCGTGACGAACGAGCCGCGCGCCTTCAAGGGAAAGATGGCTTACGGAACCTTCAGCGGAGTGAGTAACTATTTCGCCATGGTGGGCACGAAGGCCGACGACTTGAGTGAGCGCGTCGGTTACTACGGCGAGCAACTCGTGCTGCTCGCGCAGACGCTGGGCCTCAACACCTGCTGGGTGGGCCTCACCTATAATAATATAAAGGAGGCGTACGAACGCGGCGAGGGCGAAAAGCTTTGCTGCATGATTGCTCTCGGCTACGGCGATGATCCCGGCCGCAACATAAAGCGCAAGCGGGTGGAGGACGTGAGCCGTGGCGCTGAGAGTGCGCCGGAGTGGTTCCGTCAGGGTGTGGAAGCCGCCATTCTCGCTCCCACGGCCGTCAACCAGCAGAGGTTCTGCTTTACTTACCTCGGCCTCGACGCTCAGGGCGTTCACCGCGTGCGTGCGGAACGCAAATTCTCCCTCGTCGGCTACACCCACATGGACCTGGGCATCGCCAAACTCCACTTCGAAATCGGTGCCGGAAGGGAAAACTTCGAGTGGGAATAGCGGAGTGACGAAATAAAAGAAAATGAAAGAATGATAGAAAGCGCTTCCTCGGACACATTTATCCGCAAGGCCGTTCTATCATTCTTTCAATTTGTCAATCCATCGTTACCTATTATTCTTTCGGTTGAGATGCGTCCATCGCCACGCCGATGAACTTGTCGAGCAAGGGGAGCAGTGAGCGGAGTTCGTCCTCGCTCATACCGTTCACCGTGAGTTCACGCGTCAGATAGTTCGACACTTCCTTTATTTGCCCCCCTCAATCCCTACGGCTCACGCATCTGCTTCGCAAGAATATCGAGGCGAGGGAAGAGGCGTTCGCCGAGGAGGTTCTGGGTGAGGTTGTAATCCGTCCAAAGACAAGCTTCCATGCCCAGAATGAGCTGGTTCTGCGGGTCGTAGAGTTTGTACGACGGATTTCTTCGGATGTTTTCCGCCGTGCAAGTGCGTTCGCGCCCATAGCCTCCCCACGGCGTCTCGGGGAAATTAAGATAACAATAGTAGTTGCTGCTCATGATGACGGGAATGTTGCGGCTGAGTGCCTCGCGCAGCCCGAGTTCGCCCTTCGAGCGGTAGTTCCACCACTGCACGACGAGGTTCGGAGGGAGTGGCGCTGAGGTTTCGTAAAGCACGTCTTCCCAAAGAATGGCGGTGCGGTGACGACGAGCGAGATGGTCGACAAGCTGACGCTCAAACCACACCTGCAGGCTCGCCTCGTCACTGATGCCTTTTTCCTGCATAAGGTGTTGACAGGCTTCGCATTCTCGCCATGCCGAGTGGTTTACTTCGTCGCCGCCAAGATGGATGTAGGGCGAAGGAAAAATGTCGCACACCTCGTCGAGAACGCGCTTGAGAAAAGGCAGCAAATCCGGATTGGCGGGACAAACGACGTCTTTAGAACAACCAAACCCAGGATAGGCGCTGATAAGGGAGGCGGAGTGGCCGGGCAGGTCAATCTCGGGCACAACGGTAATGCCGCGTCGGCGGGCGTAGCGAACGATGTGCTTCATCTGGCGACGGGTGTAGAACCCCTGCTGTTCAGGGCCGTCAGCAACGTATGCTCCGACGCTCGTCAGGCGAGGTGCAAAGCGCACGGCCATACGCCACCCGTCGTTTTCCGTCAGATGCCAATGGAAGGTGTTCATGCCACGCACAGCCATCGAGTCGAGCAAGGCCTCGATGCACTCAACCGTCTGATACTGACGGCCGGAATCGAGCATCAACCCGCGCCACGTCATGGGAGCGCTGGCTTGGAGCGAGATGACCGGGAGAAAGAATAAAAGTAGAAGAAGGCGGTGCATCATAAGTAACTAATAATTAATAATGAATAATGCAAATACGCGGCAAGGCTGATGTGTAGCGCATTATTCATTGTTCTTTTTTTTCTTTTGCTTCGGAAAGGGCAGGTGCGGCCACAGAGTTTTGACGATTGCCTGCGCTCGGTCGGCATGCTCGACGTCAAGTATATAATGCTCCTTGGCGCCGTCGTAGGGAAAGCCCACTTCGGCATCTTCCATCATGCCGGCTATCGCGGCGTGCTTCTTGACGTAGGCAATTTCGTCGCAGGCGAGGACGACGGGTTTCTCGTCGACGTAGATACAGTAGTCGCCAAACATCTTACGCGCCCTGACGACTCCCGCGCCTGCAAGCTGCAAGCAAATGAAGTCGATGTATTCGTTAGAACAAGCCATATTGTGTTACTTTTTTTATGTTTTCCATCGCCACATCCCGCTGCATCAGGACTTCAAGCGGACGGTTGTCGTTTTCGTTAATTGAGTGCACGGAGGCGAAACCTGCTTGTGTCAATTCGGCGGCATCCTCTATAGCACCCGAAAGCAGATGGACGGGAATGCCCTGGCGACGGGCACGGCAGAGCACGCCCTGCGGCACCTTGCCCATCAGCGTCTGGCGGTCGGACTTGCCTTCGCCAGTGAGGATGAGGTCGGCGTCCTTGATCTGTTCGTCGAAGCGAATCGTGTCGAGCAGAAGGTCGATGCCCGACTGGAGCGTTGCTCCGAGATAAGCCATCAGGCCGTAGCCGAGACCTCCCGCTGCACCGGCTCCAGGATGTACGGCGAGAGCGGCTTGCGCGATGCCTTTGACCTCCGTCTCGCGGGCAAAGGCGCGGAGGCGTTCGTCGAGGAGCAGAACCTGGTCGGGCGTGGCTCCCTTCTGCGGTGCAAAGACGTAAGCGGCACCGTTCGGGCCATAGAGCGGATTGCTCACGTCGGAAGCCACAACGATCTCTATGGATTCGTCGAGCTCACCCGCTCGGCATCTTCGAAAGAAGTGACGCTTGCAGCAAGCAAGAACCGCATCAACCACGGGCAGGGGCAGATGGCCTTCGAGACAATCTATCATACCCTTTCCGCCGTCGCACGTGGCGCTGCCGCCGATGCCCATTACGATTCTTTGGCAGCCGCGGCCAACGGCATCGAGGATCATCTCGCCGACGCCGTAGGTTGTCGTCAGCATCGGGTTGCGCTTGTCCTCGGGCACGAGGGTCAAGCCACTTGCCGCCGCCATTTCCATATACGCCGTCCGGCCGTCGGCCGAAAGTGCATACTGTGCTTCAACGGGCAGCATCAGCGGGTCGTGCACCCTGACGCTCACCATCTTAGCACCGACTGCCTCGGCGATGCAATCGACCATTCCTTCGCCGCCGTCGCTCATGGGCAGACACAGAATCTCTGCATCAGGATGTCGCTCTCGCAATCCCGATGCCGCAGCACGACAAGCCTCGCGGGCCGTCATGCAACCTTTGAACGAGTCAAATGCACAGATTATCTTCATTATTCAAGTTTCGCAAGCTCTGCTTGCATGTGAAAACGTGGGCTCTACGAGCCTATGTGAGAATGTGAAAATTTTTGCAGTGGCAAGCGTCACCCTGACGGAATGCCGAGCGTCTTCGAAAGATGTAGAACAAGCTGTTTCTATCCAAAATTTGGTTATAAACGACTTGTTCTTTTTAAGGGCAATTACAACCAGTAAGATCTTTGCAAAGCGTTTTTCTTTTGTCCCCCACTTAATAATGTTTGAAGAATTGCGTAATTAGAAACAATAGCACGAATACCATAATATTAAGGAATACATGGAATATACCAATTGTTATTTGTTTCTTTTTATCCATTGAATGAAAACGTTGTCCGATGGGTTTCATTATTTCTTCCATACGTCCATAATAATACCAGTTTACGAAAACAAGGCAAAGCAAACCGAGCACGGATCCCGTCCATGGATTTGAAAAGAAAGTTACTAATGAAGGGGCAAATAAATTAACTAAAATAGTAATAATTGAAGAGAGCGCAAAACACAGTGTTATTGCGGCAAAAATCTTTGCCGTCCACTTTGCATCCCATTCCTCTTTCTTGCAAATCAAAAATAGGTTGTAATACAAATAAGTATTCCAATGAAAAATAATCATAATTGTGCGAATTAAAATATTCTTTTTATTCACTATATTCTTGTTCTATATTTCGGCAAAAGTACGAAGATTTTTTCAATTTGAGGCAAAAAAGCTCTTGATTTTATACAATGCAGGGTAATATTTTACTTTTTCGATGAGATTTTAACCTCAAACGAGTCATTTGTCTTATAAAAACAAATCATGTGGCAGCAAGACTAACGATAGTTGTAAGAAAGATTATTGCCAACCGGATGTATTGCAAAAACATTGCGTAACAATGAAGAACCCGTTACAACTCGGGGCGTAACGAGATTGCAATGCGGTTGTAATGCGGCTGCAACAAGCGGGGCGTACCTTTGCACCGCGAATTTGAAGCAAAAGCTATTCAACAACTCAATATAGGTAAATGGTAAAAAGATTGTATGTAATGCTCTGCCTCGTGTGCCTGCATTTGGCGGCATGGGCAGAAGTGGTAACCGGAACTATTAGAGATGCCGAGACGGGCGAAGTGCTCGTAGACGCGACTGTCTTGGAGGAGGCTTCCCAGAAGGGCTCTGAATTCGGAAACAAGTCCGAAGCCCTAACTGGGAGGGCGGGGGGAGAGGCTGTCGGTCAGCGGCTATTCTCTACAACACCATCGGCCGACGACGACGAAATCGAGCAGGTGATACGCAGTTACAAACCGGGACGCAACATCTCCCTCACGCTGACGTACAAAATGGACAAATAGTGCACACTCGGCAAAACTCCCTCAACAGTAGTTTT
>JAUNIC010000133.1:0-3119 GCA_030523615.1 Bacteroidales bacterium | reverse complement strand
GACTGATTTTCTCGTCAGTGTACACTGACGCAAAAATATCTCCAAGACATTTTTTCCTCTTGTGTAGAAACACATCTCCCCAATTACGAAAATTCATAGTTTTACGAATCCCAGATTTACGAAAGCAACCCAACACATATTGCCATTGCGGCCACCAGCATGATGCTCACGATGAGCTCGTGCAACAGTAACGAAGACGTCAACGAACAGCCCGCAGCAGCGTAGGCGCTGGCACGCAGATTATTAATCACGCACCATACACAGAACTTTAGTCTTAACGTTTGAACATACCAAGCCCCCACACCGCTGTTGAGAGCGATGTGGGGGCAATTATATGAAATAGTGACGTCGAAATCCTTACGCTCTCGTCTGACGAGCCTTGCTCTGTACGACGTTAAGGACGTAGTCGCCGAGGGCTTCGAGACCATTGACATAGTCAATGTAGAAGGCACCGAGGCTGTAGTCGTACTGACCAGCGGCGATATTCTGGAGATTTTCGTTGCGAAGCTGGGTACGGAGAGCGTTGATCTGCTCTTCGATGGCGTAGCTGCGGGTAATGTCGTGGCCCTCGCCCTCAGGTTGCTTGAGGGTTTCGGTCATGAGAGTGAGTGCCTCGCCGACGAGGTTCTCCATAGCATGAATCTGGTCCAGCTGCAGGGGCGTGAAGTGTTCCTTGCAGTTCTTGCGCTTGCGGCTGAGCGTACGGGCCAGCGAGAAGCAGCAGTCGCCGATGCTCTCCAGGTCGTCGACCTCGCGGAGCATACGCTGCACCTGGCGCTTGGCATCGTCGGAGAGACGACCTTCGCTGACCTGCTGTAGGTAGTGGGCTATCTCGTACTCCATATTGTCGGTGATGTTCTCGTACTTCTCGACCTTGGCGAAGAGCTGCTGGAACTCTTCCTCCTTGGTGATGCCGTGCATAGAGAGGAGGTAGTTGTAGGACTTGTGGCAACGCTCGCCGAAATAGACGATCTCCTTTCGAGCCTGGAGGATAGAGAGCTCGGCGGTGGAGAAAAGACCACCGGTAATGTACTTGAGACCCTTCTCTTCGGCAACCTCCTTGAGGGGCAGTACGCGGCAGACGAAGCGTTCGATCTGCTTGACGAAACCGATGAGGAGGAGTGTGTTGAAGATGTTGAATGCCGTGTGGAACATGGACAACTTGAAGAGGTCATTGTTGCCGGCCATCATAACTTCTTCCACAAACCAACTGATGGCGTTGCAGAAGGGGTAGAACATGAGGAGCACGACGACGACGCCGAAGACGTTGAAGAACATGTGGGCGAGCGCGGCGCGGCGGGCCTGCGTGCCGGCAGTCATCGAGGCCATCACCGCGGTGATGGTGGTACCGATGTTCTGTCCCATGGCGAGGGCTGCTGCTTGTTCAAGACCGAATCCGGGAATCTGCATATCGAAGAGCATCAGCGTGATGGCCATCGTGGCGGCAGAAGCCTGAACGAGCATCGTGACGAGGGCGCCGACGATGACGAAGAGGATGACGGTGAGGAAACCACCGTCGGCCACATTGGCGAGCATCGTGGCTACCATCGAACCGATGTCGAGGTCTGTAGCCGCCTGCTCCAGGAAGCTGAGACCCATGAAGAGGAAGGCGAAACCGAATATGAATTCACCGACGCTCTTACGTTTGCTTTGGTTGCTGAAGATGAGGGGAATGCCGAAGGCGAGGAGGGGCAGCGCGAGAGCAGCGATGTTGACTTTGAAACCGATAGCGGAGATGATCCATGCCGTAACGGTCGTGCCGACGTTGGCACCCATGATGACGCCGATTGCCTGCGCGAGGTTCATAAGGCCAGCATTGACGAACGAGACAACCATCACCGTCGTTGCGGAGGATGACTGGATGAGCGCGGTGACGACGATACCGGTCAGGACGCCCATAAAGCGGTTCTTGGTCATTGCGGCGAGGATGCTGCGGAGGCGGTCGCCGGCAAACTTTTCGAGTCCTTCGCTCATCGTCTTCATACCGAAGAGGAAAAGGCCGAGGGAGCCGAGGAGGGATAGGAGGTTAAGAAATAGGTCCACTTGGTGAATTGGGATTAAGGGATAAATATTAAAAGGTGTGTTAGTGCGATGTTATTACAAAACTTTTACAAATCGGCTGCAAAATTATTGCAAAGATGTTTCAATCCTGTTACAAACTTGTGATTTTGTTGTTACATCGGCATTAGCGCACGTAATATCTAGTGTAGTGTCGTGAGCATAAAAAGATTATTTCTATCCCGAATTAGAGAATTAGAGAATTCGTTTCCTATAATTCTATTATTCTGGATTAAAGGAATTGCAAGAACGAAAATTCTTAAATTCTCTAATTCGGGATAATACTTATATGCTTGAGACAGTACACTAGCTCTATTACCACAGTACCATACAATTATCTGCCTCCTTCGCACCAACCTTAAAAAGCGGGAACAAAATATATTGGGTTCATCCGACAAATGCGTAGTATTAAAACAGAAAATGCGCCAAATGCTTTTACGTGTCCTCGGCAGGGGCGCAGGAAAACGGTCGCATGCTCCCGAAAACGTCTCGCTCGGCATCCCGTCAGGGTGACGCTTGCCTAAGCAAGAACACAGAAAACGAGAACTTTGCAAAACCGCGAGAGCAGAGCCAAATTCTTTTGAGCTATGCCGAGCCATGCAAAGTGCCCGAAGGGAATAATAGGAAACCGTTACCTCTGCCATAAAGAAAACAAGAAAAACACCCGCCTACGGCGAGAAAAAACAATATCAATAAATTGTTTTCTCTGCGAAGCGGTGTTTTCAATGTTTTTTTCTAAATGACAAGGACGCGTTCATCAGAAACGTTTTTTTTCGTTTATCGTTTTCACCCCCCTCCAGTCCCCCCGTTATCGGGGGCAGAAACGTTAAGGGGGTTTCCAGCTACCCTCCTTCGGAGGGGCTGGGGGAGGTCGTTTTCCAGAGCGCCGCCAACACTTAGAAACGTAAAATGTTTTGCGCCCTATTTTCTGTTATAATTACCCTTCACACGCGCTCGGCATCGCGTCAGCGTGACGCTTTGCTATGCAAAGAATTCTAGAAGTACCATAATTTCAAAAAATGGATTCGCTGGTTATTGTGGTGAACAGTTCCAGCGCCTTC
>JAUNIC010000293.1 GCA_030523615.1 Bacteroidales bacterium | reverse complement strand
TTCTTAACTCTTAACTCTTAATTCCGAAAATGCAGCACTCATTATTTATATATAATACGCTTACGCGCACGAAGGAACTCTTCAAGCCCCTTCACGAGGGTCGCGTGGGTATGTACGTCTGCGGTCCTACCGTCTACGGCGATGCCCATCTCGGCCACGCTCGTCCCGCAGTGACCTTCGACCTCCTTTTCCGCTACCTCCAGCACATCGGCTACAAGGTGCGTTACGTTCGCAACATCACCGACGTGGGCCATCTTGAGCACGACGCCGACGAGGGTGAGGACAAGATTGCAAAGAAGGCTCGCCTTGAGCAGCTCGAGCCGATGGAAGTGGCGCAGTATTACACCAACCGCTTCAACACCGCTATGAGTCGCCTCGGTGTGCTGCGTCCCAGCATCGAACCCCACGCCACGGGTCACATCATCGAGCAGCAGCAGCTCGTACAGCAGATTCTCGACAACGGCTATGCCTACGAGTCGAACGGCTCCATCTATTTCGATGTGGAGAAATACGACAAGGATCACCACTACGGCATCCTCTCTGGCCGCAATCTCGAAGACACCAAAGACGCCAGCCGTGAACTTGCCGGTGTAGGCGAGAAGCGCAACCAGGCCGACTTCGCCCTTTGGAAGAAGGCACAGCCCGAACACATCATGCGTTGGCCCTCGCCCTGGAGCGACGGTTTCCCCGGCTGGCACTGCGAGTGTACTGCCATGGGTCGCAAGTACCTTGGCGAAGAATTCGACATCCACGGCGGTGGCATGGACCTCGTCTTCCCCCACCACGAATGCGAGATTGCGCAGGCTGTAGCCAGCCAGGGCAAGCCCATGGTTCGCTATTGGATGCACAACAATATGATCACCATTGCCGGCAAGAAGATGGGTAAGTCTTACAACAACTTCATCACGCTTGACCAGTTCTTCACCGGTGACCATCCTCTTCTCGAGCAGGCCTACACGCCGATGACTATTCGTTTCTTCATCCTCCAAGCTCACTATCGTTCTACCGTTGACTTCGGCAACGAAGCCCTGCAGGCCGCAAAGAAGGGTCTCGATCGCCTTATGGACGCTGTGAAGCAGCTCGAACGTATCGAAGCTGGCGGCAAGAAGTCCAACATCAAGGAGGATTACGCCCTCGAACTTGAGCGCAAATGCTACGAGGCTATGGACGACGACCTCAACTCGCCCATCGTCATCAGCAACCTTTTCGAGGCTTGCCGCGTTATCAATACCCTTGCCGACAAGAAGGACACCATTACTGCCGATGGTCTTGAGGCGCTCACGCGTGTCTTCCGCACCTTCTGCTTCGATATCCTCGGTCTCCAGACGGAGGTGAACGGCAACGCCGAGCGCGAAGCAGCCTTCGGTGCCGCCATCGACCTCCTTCTCGACCTCCGTGCGCAGGCCAAGGCTGCCAAGGATTGGGCAACGAGCGACAAAATCCGCAATTCTCTCGCAGAATTGGGCTTCCTCGTGAAGGATACCAAGGATGGCGCTACCTGGAAGCTCTGCAAATAATCTCAAAACTGCCATTTTTCCCGCCCAAAACGGCTCTATTTAGTCGTTTTGCAATCTCAAGGATACCAAAAAGCCGCGTTTTTCAGAAAAATGCGGCTTTTTTCATTGTTTTTCTTGCGCAGTTGGAAAAGTCGCCGTACCTTTGCACTCG
>JAUNIC010000292.1:315-1670 GCA_030523615.1 Bacteroidales bacterium | reverse complement strand
GTTTGGCCAATCTCCTTGCGGGATGCGTGGTTGGGCAGGGGGCCGGCTCCCTCGGCGGCATAGCCCAGGTCCATGAGCATGACGATCTGCTCGTTCTCGGGCAGGCCCAGCGATGCGGCCAGCATGTCGGGGTCAAAGAAGTTCAGCCAGCAGCTGTCTACACCCTCGTTGTAGGAGGCGAGGATCATCTGAGTAGCCACGATGGTGGCGTCCTCGGCGCCGGAGTCGTACTTGCCGCCGGGATAGGTGAAGACGTTGCTCTTGTCGAATGCGACGACCACCACGGTGGGGGCGCCGTAGCGGCAGGGGGTGGCGGCGTCGACCTTGGCCAGGCCCTCGGCAGACTGAACAACGTAGATGCGTTGCTCCTGCAGGTTCTTGGCGGTGGGGGCTAGACGGCCAGCTTCCAGAATGGCGTCGAGCTGGGCCTTCTCGACCTGACGGTCGCAATAGCTCTTGCAGGAATAACGGCCCGCGACTACCTCGGTAAACTCCATGGAAAGGATCCTTTCATCCAAAGTTTAAATAACCGACCTGCGTATTCTACTCCATCTCGCTAAAGCGTTCCTCTACAACCACCATGACAAAAGGGCGGGGCTTTTGTCATGTTTTGTCGCCCTGTGAGCCAGGCATGACATTGGGGACAGGTGCATCTGTCATGATTTCAATCTATCGATACTATCGGTTCATTGGTGGCAGATACGATCCACGGTGGACCTTGCGGAGGAGAGAGAGGCGCATTTCTCTTTCAGTATTAACACAACAAGTGGGCGTATATCCTCGATATCAAATCGATGTTTGAAACCTTCTTCAATGGACCCCATTCCCGGTTCGTCCGTGATCAATGCGCTCCTAAAGCCTACAGGGCATGACATTGGACACATACCCGTCGCCATGCTTCTGTCATCAGATAAAATAATGGTCACAAATTTGCTTTTCTTGATGTTCGACCTGGCTTTTTATATTTGTAGCGGGATTTTGTGACCATTATTTTTTACAGGTTTACGTACTGAGGTTTCTCTCCCCATACGGCAAACGAGCCATTTTCGGTTTCAAAAAGCTTCGGGAACAGGGGCTTTGATAAGGCGTGCAGCAACGTTGACCAGCCGTTTGAATTATACGGTTAGCGCAAATGGCGATAGTACCTTTTCGCTCACCACGACATCATGCTGAGAAGAGCAGGTAATCGCACCGAACGTGTCCTCATTTTCCAAACTGTCCGATTCGGATTTTCACAGTATCGGAAACGAGGCCCCGGGAACGGGCTGCCACATCGTTGACCAACCGTTTGAGTATTTCAGCTAGCGCAAATGGATATAGGAACTCTCCACACGTTATGACATTGCGCGGAGATG
>JAUNIC010000292.1:0-305 GCA_030523615.1 Bacteroidales bacterium | reverse complement strand
ACTTCTAATCTGTTGGAGTTCGGTCCTTATGGGATGACTCAGATTATTCATTGCGACATTGATGGCGACTCAAAGTCGATTATGACACTTGTACCTGTCCCCAATGTCATGTTTCGGCTAAGATGGGCATACCAGATACGCAGTTCTTGAAGGGAGTATCTCATGCAGGTCAGCTATTTCGTGGTGGACGCCTTTGCCGATAGCGCTTTCGGCGGCAATCCGGCCGGCGTATGCGTGCTCGACGAATGGCTGGACGACGCGACTATGCTGGCGATTGCAGCCGAGAACCGTCTTTCCGAGACGGC
>JAUNIC010000132.1 GCA_030523615.1 Bacteroidales bacterium | reverse complement strand
CGGCCGAGGATGCGCGACAGACGGCGTACCACTTTAGGTTTCGCCGTAGCCAGGGTGTGCTCTTCACTGATGTCAGCGTCGATGTTATAGAGTTCCTTTTCGCCTGTGTCGTAATGGTAAATGAGTTTCCACTCGTCTTGGCGGATGGCGCAGCATAGGTTTATGCCCGGGCCATCGTTGCCCCAGATGTTGGGGAAGTTCCACACCAGCGGACGGTGGCGGTTCGTGCCTCGTTTGCCTTGCAGCATGGGAACGAAACTGCGTCCGTCGATGGGCTGCAGCGTGTGGCTGGCAGAGATTCCCGCCATATCGAGCAGAGTGGGGTAGAAGTCCTCAATCATTACGTATTCGTCGCATTTCGTCCCAGGTTGAACTGTGCCCGGCCAACTTACAATCATCGGTTCGCGTATGCCGCCCTCGCGCAGCGAACCCTTGCCACACGATAGCGGAGCGTTCTGCGTATAGAGCGGGCCTCCACGCCATTCGGGTTGTGTGGCCAAACCGCCATTATCGCTCATGAAGAGGATGATGGTGTTGTCCGTCTGTCCGTTGCGATCCAACCAATCCATTATATCGCCCAAACTCTTGTCCATGCCCTCTACGAGCGAAGCATAGGCAGCCTCGCGCGGGTCGAGGCCTTGGGCTATGTATTTCGGGTAGAAGCGTTCGTCGCGGTCGATGGGAATGTGTACGGCGTAGTGCGACATGTAGAGGAAGAAGGGAGCACCCCCCAAGCATCCCCCCGAGGGGGACTCACGAGTCTCTGCTGCTGCGGTGGTCATCATATGGCGGTCGAGCGCTGCGAGAGCCTCTTGCGTCAGCGCCTCGGTGGCGAACGTTCCGGTGCCCCAATACTTTTCGAGACCTGGGATGGCGTTGAGCGCATACGGCTTTCCGTCAGGCGTATGGCCGTAATTCTTCTCGCTTAGATACGTGGCGAGGCCACCAGCTGCGTGACCCGCGATGTTGACATCGAAGCCCCAATTCAGCGGATCCTCGCCAGGAGTTGTGAGAGCTCCGAAGTGGGCCTTGCCGCAGTGGATTGTGTGGTACCCTGCATCGTGTAGCAGGCTGACGAAACTTGTGGCAGGGAACGTTCGCTCCACACCCTCTACAGGGCAGACACCATTGACGTTCCACTCCGGTAGAATGAATTCCGCGCTTCCCATGTCCGTGCTCACATTGCGCTCCATTGTCCAGTTCGTCACTCGGTGACGCGCCGCATTCGCCCCCGTGATGAGGCTGCAGCGGCTCGGTGAACTGATAGCGCAGGCATAAGCCTGGGTGAACATCATGCCTCGATGTGCCAATCGCTCCATATTCGGCGTGTGATACGTGGCGTTGTAAGGCGTACGTTCGGTCCAGAAAGGCAACGAAGTATCCTGCCATCCCATGTCGTCCACGAGGAAGAGGACGATGTTGGGAACCCCAAAGCCCCCCAAGCATCCCCCAGATGGAGACACTCGCTGCTCGGTGTGGCAAGAGGCAGGAGCGGCAGTGGAGATTGATGCTGCGAGTAGGAGAGGCGCAATGATGTACTTTTTCATGGAAGTTCGTCGTGTGAAAGTGGTGCAAAGGTACAACTATATATTGAGGCGGGAAAGGAATCTCGCGGATTTTGCTTGCGACGGACAAAAAAAGTGCCTCATTTTTTGTCCATCCCACAAAAAATCCTTACATTTGCCACACAATACTACACAAATTTGTAAATAAATATGGAAATTACAATCGGAATCATCATCGGGCTCATCGTCGGAGCACTCGTGGGCGTACTGTTCATGCGAGGCCAGAAGAGTGGCGACGAAGCAGAGAAAAAAGCACAGAAAGCAGAGATTGAACGTCTTACGACAGAACTGCAACATCAGAAAGAGGAATTTATCACCAATCAGCACAAGCTCGAACTTGAACTCGAAGGCACCCGCGAAGATTACCGCGTGGCACAGACCGACTTTGAAGTTTGCCGTGCGAAGCTTGAAGAATATGATGCTCGTCGCGTAGAACAAGAGGAGCGCCATGAGCGTGAACTTGCCGCACTCCGCACTAACCACAGCGAAGAATTGCAGCGTTTGGCCACTCATCACGAACGTCTCATCGAAGCACAGGAGATGCGCCACGACGAAGCCCTGCAAGCCATGAAGGAACGCTTCGAACAGACCATCAACGAACTGCATACCAGCATGAAAGCCGCTACTGAAGACATGCTCCGCTCTCGCCAGCAGGAATTCTCCGTCTCCGCACAGACCGGCATCAAGAACATCGTCGATCCTCTCAACGAAACCATCGCCAAGATGAAGGCCGCCATGGACGGATACTCCAAGGAGCAGAGCGACTTTGGAGGATTCATGAAGGCCAATATCGACACCATCGTGCGTCAAACGGAAGCAGCACAGCGCAGCGCCACAGAACTTACCACAGCTCTCAAACACGATTCAAAAATCCAGGGCGACTACGGCGAAGCCATCCTTGACGAGATTCTCTCCAGTCAAGGCTTTACAGAAGGCGTACACTATGAACTGCAGTACACCATCCGTGACGCTGAAGGGCGCACCGTCAAAGGCGAGGACGGCAGCATGATGCGTCCCGACGTAGTGTTCCACCTCGACCGCGTGCGTGACGTCATCATCGACTCCAAAGTCAACCTCACCGACTTCATCGCCTTTGCCAACGCCGAGACGCCCGACGAGCGCCGCCAAGCCCTTGACCGCCACGTGGCCAGCATCCGCAACCAAATTCGCCTCCTCTCGCAGAAGAACTACGCTAAGTACCACGACAAGACCCATGGCCGCATGGACTACGTCATCATGTTTGTCCCCATCTCCGCAGCATGGTGGGAAGCTCTTCGCCGCGAGCCTGCCCTCTGGCGCGAAGCCATGGAGCAGAAAGTCTACATTGCCGACGAGCAGACCCTCTTTGCCGCCCTCAGCATCATTCGTCTCACATGGACGCAGATCGCTCAGGTCGAGAACCAGCAACAAGTATTCAATCTCGCCACCGAGATGGTCGACCGCGTCGGTCAGTTCATGAAGCAGTATAAGTCCATCGGCTCCTCGCTCGGTGCTGCAGTCGAAGCCTATACGAAGGCCGAGAAGAAACTTCTCCCCGGCGGTCAGAGCATCCTAAAGACGGCCGACAAACTCCTGAAGATAGGATGCCAAGACAGCAAGACGAATCCCGTTAGCAAGTTCCTCGATGTCGATGATATTGAAGAGTTGCCTGAATTAGATTGACAAAATTGTGCAGTAATTTGTACCCGTGTTTTTCGAGGGCCCTTGACGAAAGAAATGTGTCGTTGCCGAAATTCATCGGTTGAAGGAGACCGTTCCGACTGCTTCAAAGAAATTTTGAAATATCTTTGAGAGCGTTCGAACTACTTCAAAGGTAGTTCCGACTACTTCAAAGGTAGTTTTGTCGTTCTACGAGGCAAGATTTTGGTAAAACTGCGTTAAATGTGCCACGCATCACTACTATTTGCATTGCGATTGCGGCGAAAAGCCGTATTTCTGTGTAAAAATATCATGCCGAGGTTGCAAATAAACCTCTCAAGAGTGCCTTCAAAACCGACCATACAGCCGAATTTTTATTTTGAAGGCACTCTCAGAGGGGGTAAATGAAGAATCTTGTTGACGGTATGGCCAATTTCGACTATGATTGGGCGTGGTTCTGGGGCCATGATTAGGTAGATTCATACAATAATTGCCGTCTTTCATACATAAACTCATGATGGGCTTGGATGAATAGAAATATTCGTCGTATCTTTGCATCGTCAAACAAAACAGAGGCCGATTCTTTCTTGTCGTCCTCTTCAAATTCCCTCACAAACAACTTATAAAGAAACATGAAAAACTCTCCTCTTCATGAGCATGGTAGCCACAGGGCTCTCCATGTCTGCGGCCGACACAACGGCTGCTAGTACATCACTCCTCACTGCAGATTCCTCTGCAGAAGTAGCCTTTGCCACTCTCCCCAGCACCGCTGTTACTGAGGTTCAAGACCTTGACCTCCTTAAGAAACTCGAAGGCATCGTCGTAGAGCAGTCCGTTACCTTCCTCAACGGCACGAAGGCTGTGCTGTACTACAAAGTAGAAGACGGATGTCTGGCGGTCTATTCGCAGACCGATCTGTCAAAGTATTCGCTCAGCGATCTCGTCAACGTAAAGGACAGTTCCGAACGCCGCGTTGATGCCGTCAAAGGCAAGCGTTATGGCAAATACAGCGTCTCGGCCATTCGCAAGATTGCTCTGAAACTTTTACAGGCTTAACTCGCTCTACTTTTCCTTTGAAATACAAAAATCATGAGCTTTCACGCATCGAAGGCTCATGATTCTTGTAGAAACGAAACTTTATTCGTAACTTTGCAGCAGAAAACGCTCCGAAAAACACTTTCCCTCACAGCAACTTGCAGTTTAGCAGCTGCGTAATACACCTATTATAAAAAATATAGACATGAAAAAACGCATGAACATCTACACCTATAGTGTTCTACTTCTCTTCACAGTGGTGGCCCTCTCAACCTTGACCTACAAAGCCATGATGGCCGCTACTCCTGCTCTATAGATTTTTTACGAATCATACACCCTCAGATGGATTACCTCAAAATCCCCACCTCAAACGAACTGCTGCGCGTCAGGCTGAGCGACATTGTATGTATCGAGGCCGACGGCAACTATTCGAAACTGACATTCGCCAGTGGATGGAGCCACACGCTGACATTGCAGTTGCACCGCTTTGCCGAGACCTTCAAGGCTGCTGGCATTACAGATTTCGTTCGTGTGGGACGAAGTCTCATCGTCAACCAGCAATTTGTCAGCATGATCAACTTGACAGAAAGACGCCTTGTGCTTCAAGGTGGAGCCATGGCTCAAGTGCTTCGACTCACGGCTTCACGCGATGCCTTGGCAGAACTGAAACAAATTATGGAAGGAGGTCAGTATGGAGACTAATAACAACAATCAGCAAAACAACATTCAGCAACCGGATATGGAAAAGCAGGAAATGCAGATTTCCGACGAACCCGTCATCATCATTGAGCGCGTGGCCGAACCTACCGACCGCGTCGTGACCATTGGTGTCGATGGCGTAGACGCTCCTTCGCATCCCAATCGCAAGTGGGCGTGGCTGTCGGTTGCCATCGTTGTGGCCGCACTCATTATTGCGGGCGCCATGTGGTACCGTTGGTACTACCATCGTTACGTTGACGTCGGTGTGCCCATCAGCCGCACACCCCAAGAGATTGTGGCCCTCTTCAATCCCTCTGACTCCGTAGCAGATGCCAAGAAGAAAACAAAAGCGGAGGTAATTGTCACCCACGACAGTATCCTCGGCGTGTCCATGGATCTCTACGAACTCCGTGGGCTTCGTGGTGAAGTCGTGATGCAAGAGCCCGATACACTCGACACTGACGTCATGTTCTACAGCCGTTGTGCCGATTACGAAAAGGACGACAAACCCATAGGTTCGCTTGTAAGCAAGGGGCAGCTTATACGTGAAGACGATAACCGCCTTGGCTATTGTGGTATGGTAGGCCACAAAACCTATATCGGCATATCGCGTTACGAGGATGTGCGTGACTACTGCGTCGAGGCTGGAGGCTCGTTCTTCCGCCAGTTCATTCTCGTCAGTGGTGGCGAACTCCCTCCCCGCTTCCATCTGCACGGCAAGGTAGAGCGCCGCGCTTTGGCCCGTACTGCCGACGATCGCCTGTTCTACGTCCAGACCCTTTATCCCGAAGTCATGACGGGATTTGCCGATGCGCTGCGTGAATACGGTTTTATCGACGCCATCTACATCACAGGTGGTACGGATTATTGCTATTACCGCTCTACCGATGGACAGCGTCACGACCTGGGCGACATCGCTTGCTATCCACACAAGAAGGCTGGCATCGTGCCCTGGATGGTGTTCCGAAAGAAATGAAATGGATGCGGAGCGACGTGAGAACTCGATAAAAAAGAATAGGTTCGTAACGACTGAAATCGCGAAATAATGAGACTGTGAAAACGAATGTCTACCCTCGAAAAGGCTGAAGCATTCATTTTCACAGTCTCACTTTTATGTTTCATCGTAATGCGGAGTCCTATACGATGTGGCGAATGAACTTGAAGAGTTTGTAGGGCATATAGCGGAAGGGAATGTCGATCCACTTCGGGGAGACGAGTACCGAGCGACGGTGGCTGAAGGCCTCGAACGAAAGACGGCGATGGTAGTGGCCCATGCCCGAATTGCCGACACCGCCAAAAGGCAAATGAGTGTTGACGATGTGCATGATGTCGTCGTTGATGCAAGCGCCGCCTGACGAGGTGCGGCGGATGATGTTCCAGCCCGTCTTCTCCTGGCCAAAGTAGTAGAACGCTAGAGGCTTCGGACGTTCGGTGACGAAGGCGATAACCTTCTCTGCAAACGGTGCTCCCTCATCGTCGAGGGTAATCATCGGGAAGATGGGACCGAAAATCTCCTCCGTCATCACGGGGGCATCGAGAGCGACGTCGTCGAGCAGAGTGGGCTCGATGTATCGCTCTGCCGCATCGGTGTGGCCGCCGCTGACGATGCGACCTTGCTCCAGATAAGAGCTGACGCGGCGGAATGCCTTGTCGCTTACCATACGCACATAGTGACGGCTCTGCTGCACATCGCTGCCGTGGAGCACCTCGAGCTGACGACGGAAAGCGGCGATGAAAGCCTCCTTCACGTCACGATGGATGAGGATGTAGTCGGGAGCGATGCATGTCTGTCCGCTGTTGAGCGTCTTACCCCATGCAATGCGCTTTGCTGCAATGTCGATATTGGCAGTGCGGTCAATGATGCAAGGACTCTTGCCGCCAAGTTCGAGCACTACGGGAGTGAGGTGGCGTGCTGCAGCTTCCATCACGGTGTGCGCCACAGCAGGGCTGCCGGTGTAGAATATGAGGTCGAAGTGATGGCCGAAGAGGTGTTTGTTGACGTCGCGATTACCTTGAACCACAGCGATGTACTTTTCGTCAAAGGTTTCAGCAATCATTTCGCCGATGACCTTCGACACTGTCGGCACGTAGGGCGAAGGCTTCAGCACAGCGGTGCATCCTGCAGCCATAGCGCCCACGAGCGGACAGAGCAACAGCTGCACGGGATAGTTCCAAGGCGACACGATGAGAGCGGTGCCGAGAGGCTCCTTCACGACGTAGCTCATGGCGGGCAGTACGGCCATTGTTGGCATTTTCATTTCGCGGCGGCTCCAGCTACCTACTTTACTGATGGCCTCTTTCACCTCGGCAAGTACGATGCTCGTCTCCGTGAGGTAGGCTTCCTCGTACGATTTGTGGAGGTCGGTCCAAAGCGCGTCGCAGATGGCTTTGTCCCATTTCTTCAGCGCGTTGTAGAATTTGCGGAGTTGCGCTTTGCGGAATTTGACGTTGAGCGTTGCACCCGTCTTGAAATAGGCTTTCTGCGCAGCGAAGATGGAGTCAATATGTTCGAAGGGAGTATTTTGCATAGTCCTTTAAGATTGCTGGTTGTTACTTTTTACGTCCGGTAAAGTGGTCCATGGCGTGGTAGATACCGAACACTTCACCGAAGATAAAGTCGGCCATACGCATGGTGAGAATGCCCTGCATGAGACGGGCGAAACGGAACGCGAAGGGCATGCCTTGGAAGCGCTTGTTGCGCTCTACGGCGCGGAGTGCACGCTTCGCCGTCTTCTCGGGGTCAAGGATAGGGAAGAACCACGACTTCACGCCGTCGAACATACCCGTATTTATGAAATAAGGAGCGAAGGTCGTTACGTGGACATTGCTCTTCTTTTCCTTCAACTCGATCCACACAGAGTCCGACCAACCCATAGCGCCCCATTTCGAAGCAGCGTAGACCGACATGCGGGGATTGGCCAGCAGGCCTGCAGCAGAAGTGATGTTGAGGATGTGGCCACGGTCACGAGCCATCATGTCGGGGAGCATGGCGAGTGCCACGTACATCCGTGCGATGGTGTTGATGGTGATTGTGAGGTCAATGTCGCGTTTCGTGTTTTCGTCGAATGTCTTGTTGGTGGTGACCACTCCAGCGTTGTTGACGAGCACGTCCACAGGACCAAGATCGGCCACGGTAGCGGCGTAGCCCGCCTTTACGGCTTCAAAGTCCGATACGTCCACGCGGTAGCCCTTCACCGTGCCCAGTGCAGAGTGTTCGGCCACGACGGCGTCGAGATTTTCTTGATTGATGTCCCAAATAGCGAGCGCCTTTGCACCCTTCTCGAGCGCCATTCGGCCCATGATTTTTCCGATGCCTGAAGCACCTCCGGTGATGACGACAACGGCGTCTTTCAATTTCATGCTTTTATGTTTTGTATGAGTAGGTTTTATGAAAAGTTGCGCAAATTTACAAAAAATGTGCAATTTGGCAAAGCCATATTCTGCTAAAATGGGGAAACGCCCCCATGATGCTCTGCTATTTGCTACATGCACGATAGATTTTGCACTACAACTACGCTGCTTTTTTGCACTTTTTCGCATTTTTTGTCCCCTTGGTCCATTTTCTCCCAAAATCCTTCTCCCTCTTCCGCATTTTTTCAGTACTTTTGCGTGATAAAATCTTGCATCATGAAAAATTACATCTACATCGCGATTGTTGCGGCTCTCGGCATCTCACTTCTCGCTGCCTTTGCCGTCGCACAGTTTGGACTTGATCTCGGCGCATTCGGATGGGTGGCCGAGTGGGTTTCGTCGCCCGTCAGCCTCCTCCTTGGCATCATCTTCGCCCTCACTTTTGGTGCTACGTATGCCAAGTTCACCAAACTCATGTCGAAGAAACTCCTGCAGTATTCCGTCATCGGTCTCGGTTTCGGCATGAACGTCACCAGCGCCATCGCTTCTGGCCGTGAGGGTATGCTCTTCACCATTGTCAGCGTGTTCGGCACTCTGGCCATCGGTTACATCATCGGTCGCAAGCTCCTCGGCGTGGAGAGCCACACCAGTTACCTCATTTCTTCGGGTACAGCCATCTGTGGCGGTTCTGCCATTGCCGCCGTGGGGTCTACCATCCAAGCCAAGTCCGAGGCAATGTCCGTATCGCTTGGCGTAGTCTTTGTGCTCAATGCCGTTGCCCTGTTCCTCTTCCCCTCCATCGGCGATGCTCTCGGCATGACGATGAAGCAGTTCGGCATGTGGGCCGCCATAGCCATCCACGACACGAGTTCTGTTGTTGGCGCGGGCTCGGCCTACGACCAGATGCATCCCGACCTTGTGCTTTCGCAGGGTGTTTCGGCGCTCGAAGTGGCAACAACCATCAAGCTTACCCGTGCGCTGTGGATTGTGGTGCTTGTGCTCGTCACTCCCTTCTTCTTCCGTGGCAGTATGTCCGACGGCAAGCAGAAGCCTTGGTATCGTACCATCCCGACGTTCATCATCTGGTTCATCGTGGCCATCCTCTTCAACACCTATGTGCTTTCCAACGCTGATCTTCTCGGTGCTGATGCCGCAGCAATGGGTGCATCCTTCAGCCACGCAGTCAATCAGTTGGCCAAGCACCTCATCACGCTCAGCCTCTTCTTCATCGGTGCGGGTCTGACGCGTGAGACGCTCCGTGCTGTCGGTGTTCGTCCGCTCATCCTCGGCGTTTCGCTGTGGGTGGTCATCAGCCTTGCATCGCTGGCTTACATCCTCTTCCTCGTGGCGTAATAGAAATCCTCAAATCCGCAACCTATAGGGTTTAGTGGGATTTTGCTTGCAAAGCGAC
>JAUNIC010000131.1 GCA_030523615.1 Bacteroidales bacterium | reverse complement strand
TCCAGATTCTCGCTTATATAATTCACACAATATAAACTTAAATCTCAAAGGTATGCCCCAATTGACAGATGTGCGACTAATGTCAGTTAGCAGGCACCTCCAGATTCTCGCTTATATAATTCACACAATATAAACTTAAATCTCAAAGGTATGCCCCAATTGACAGATGTGCGACTAATGTCAGTTAGCAGGCACCTCCAGATTCTCGCTTATATAATTCACACAATATAAACTTAAATCTCAAAGGTATGATCAAGCGACTAATGTCAGTTAGTACACTTGTGCTCCTCGGTAGCTTTACCGTTGCACAAGCAGCATCGTCGCCCATTGACAATGACGTGTACCGCGTTGAACAATCTGCTACCTGTACGGGTAAGGTTGTCGACAAGAGCGGTGAGCCCCTCATCGGTGCCAACGTCGCTGTCAAGGCAAACAAGACCCAGGGTTCCATCACCGACGCAAACGGTGTGTTCAGCATCAAGGGCGTGGCCAAGGGTGCCACTCTCCGCGTCAGCTACATCGGCTACAAGGCTGTCGATGTAAAGTGGGACGGAACTAATGTAACCGTTACTCTCGAAGAGGACGACAACGCTCTCGGCGAAGCAGTAGTAGTAGGTTACGGTACTATGAAACGCTCTGACCTCTCCGGTGCCTCTGTTACCATGGGCGAGGAGAAGATCAAGGGTACAATCGTCAGCTCTCTCGACCAGAGCTTCCAGGGCCGCGTTGCCGGTGTGACCGCAGTGCAGACTTCTGGTGCTCCGGGCTCCAGCTCATCCATCAACGTGCGTGGTGTTGCTACCATCAACGCCAACAAGGAACCCCTCTACGTTATCGACGGTGTGATCGTCCAGAGCGGCGGTCAGAGCGGTGCCGACTACGGTCTCGGCGACGCCCTCGGTAATGGTCAGGTTTCTACCATTTCTCCCCTCTCCACCATCGACCCCGCCGACATCGTCAGCATGGAAATCCTCAAGGATGCTTCTGCAACCGCCATCTACGGTGCCCAGGGTGCAAACGGTGTAATCCTCATCACCACCAAGCGCGGTAAGGCCGGCGAGGCTAAGTTCTCTTACAACGGTACCTTCAGCGCCAACCAGCAGACCAAGCGCCTCGACATGATGGACCTCCGCGAATTCGCTGAGTACTATCAGAGCTTCGTTGACCAGGGCCACCCCGCCAATGCTTACTATGCTGACCCCAGCGTGCTCGGTAAGGGTACCAACTGGCAGGACGCTGTCTTCCAGACCGCTCTCCAGCACAGCCACCAGGTCAGCGCACAGGGTGGTACCGATAAGGTGAAGTACTATGCCAGCGGTTCTTACATGAACCAGGAAGGTACCATCATCGGTTCTGAATTCGAGCGCTACAGCTTCCGTGCTAACCTCGACGCTCAGATGAAAAAGTGGCTGAAGTTCACCATGAACGCCGCTTATTCAAACAGCTTCGATAACCTCAAGCTCGCCGACTCTAACGAGGGTATCTTGAACTACTCTCTCACCACCATCCCCGGTATACCTATCTACAACATCGACGGTTCTTACAGCAGCGTCAGCCAGGAAGGTTACACCAACCCCAACCCTATCGCAATGGCGCTCATGGAAGACATCTTCCTTACCCGTCAGAAGTTGAACGGTAGTTTCGCATTCGATGTAACTCCCATCGAGCACCTCACTTGGCACGCCGAACTCGGTTACGACCTCGGCTGGAGCAAGGGTGAAACCTGGGAACCCACCATCCACCTCGGTACCTGGAGCCGCGATAACAACACCGCTTCGCTCAGCAACAACCACAACACCTACTACGCTCTGAAGAACTACGTGACCTATGCCAACACCTTCGGCAAGCACAGCATGAGCGGCATGGTCGGTCAGGAACTTTGGGATAGCCGTTGGGAACACTCACGCATCCAGAGCGGCAAGCTCCCCTCTGACGACGTACACAATCCCTCACTCGGTGCAGCTACTCCGCAGATCAGTAGCGGTTTCGGCAGCACTTCAATGGCTTCATTCTTCACCCGTTGAACCTACAACTACAACCAGATTGCTGGTGCTACCTACACCTATCGTTACGATGGTTCTTCAAACTTAGGTCCTGAGAACCGTTGGGCAGGCTTCCACGCCTTCGCAGCTAACTTCCGTTTCTCTCAGCTCGGCGCCCTCAAGGAGAGCACTTGGCTCAGCAACGGTAAGCTCCGTGCAGGTTGGGGTCAGACCGGTAACAGCGGTATCGGTGGTTACAAGTGGGGTTCAGCCATGAGCGTTATGCCCTCCGACCTCGGTAAGGGTTATCGTCCTGCTAACATCGCCAACACCGGTATCAAGTGGGAGACTCAGGAGCAGATCAACATCGGTCTTGACCTCGGTTTCCTCCGCGACGTCATCACGATGACCATTGACTTCTATAATAAGGAGTCTCGCGACATGCTTATGCCTCTCCAGCTTCCCTCTTACATGGGTACCAGCGGTAACGGCTCCAGCGCACTCGCAGCACCTTGGGGTAACTACGGTCACATCCGTAACCGTGGTGTTGAATTCACCATCGACGCTCACCCCTTCCGTGGCGACTTCCAGTGGGATATCAACTTCAACATCTCTGCTAACCGCAACAAGCTCGTCAGCCTCAGCAGCGGTGCAGGCAGTGTGCCCCTCGTAGGTTACGGCCAGTGGACCGACGTCATCTCTATGACTCAGGAAGGCCAGAGCCTCTACGAGTTCTACGGCTACGAGACCGACGGCGTTTACACCAGCCTCGAAGACATCATGAGCAGCCCCAAGGCTGAGAAGTTCCCCGAGAACGGCGTATTTGACCGCAACACTACCGTTTGGATTGGTGACCTTAAGTTCAAGGATCAGAACGGCGACGGCGTAATCAATGAGCAGGATAAGACCAGCATCGGTAGCCCGCTGCCCAAGTTTACCTTCGGTTTCAACAACACCTTCCGCTGGAAGAACTTCGACCTCTCGCTCTTCATCACTGGTAGCTACGGCAACAAGATCTTCAACTACAACTCAATGGGTACCGGCGGTCTCCGTGGTCTCAGCAACATGAACAGCCTCTGGACCAACCAGCTCGCTATCGTGAAGGACCGCGCTCAGCTCGCAGCCATCGATCCCGGCAAGGACTACAGCGAAGGCGTTGACCGCGGCGACGGCGTGATGATCTGGCACTGGTATGACGATATCAACAACGTATACCTCACCAACCCCGAGACCACGATGCCCCGCGCTACCATCTCTGACCCGAACAACAACAGCCGCGTCAGCGACCGCTACATCGAAGATGGCAGCTACATCCGCCTCAAGAACATTTCTCTCGGTTACACCTTCCCCAAGGAAATCACCAGCCGCATGCGTCTCTCTGACCTTCGTCTCTACTGCAACATCCAGAATGTTTACACTCTGACGAACTACAGCGGTTACGATCCTGAAGTCGGTGCCTCTACCACCAGCCAGAACGTATTTGGTTGCGATAACGGTCGTTACCCCAGTCCTACCATCTACATGTTCGGTCTTAATGTTGGATTCTAAAACACTGAGTAAATTATGAAACTGAAATATATTTCTTCCCTCGCTCTTGCTCTCACCTTGGGCTTTGGCCTGACCAGCTGCGAGGACTTCCTGGACCGTCCTACCGAGGACAGCTACAGCCAGGATAATTACTACCAGACTGATGACCAGTGTCTTGCCGGTACCGCATACCTTTACAACTCTCCTTGGTATAACTTCCAGCGCGGTTTCATCGATGTGGGCGAAGTGCTCTCAGGTAATGTTTACAAGACCGGTCGCTATCTCACCTTCACCGTTAACGGTACTGATGACAACCTCATCAACATGGCTTACTCTCTTTGGGCAGAAAACGCTCATTGCAACGCCGTGTATGACAATATCAAGAAGGCTCCCGCCAGCGTAAGCGACCGTGTTCGCCACGCTTGCATGGGTGAATGTCTCACCTGAAAGGCTATGGCTTACTTCTTCCTCGTACGCTCCTTCGGTGAAGTGCCCATCGTACACAACAACACCGAAAGCCTCAATGCCGGCGACTACAACACCTATACTAAGGTGCAGCGCGACGACGTTTACGAGTACATCTGCCTCACCCTCGAAGAGGCTATCAAGCTCCTTCCCGAGGACAACGGTCAGGGCCGTATCAACAAGTGGAGCGCTAAGGCTCTCCTCGCTAAGACCTACCTCACCCGTGCCGGTGTGAAGGGCGAACTCAATGCAGAGTACCTCAACAAGGCTGCTGAGATTGCAAAGGACGTGATCGACAACAGCGGCATCCAGCTCGAAGCTAACTATCAGGACGTATTCCTCCTCAAGAACCGCTTCAACAAGGAGTGCCTCCTTGCATGGCGCTGGACGGCAGAAGGTGAGCAGTGGACTCGCCAGAACTCTCTGCAGTCTGACTTCGGTCTCAATGGTATCGACGAACAGGGCGCTACCTGGGGTGACTGGAACGGCGTCGGTGTCGACCTCCAGCTTGCTTTCGGTGTTGACCTCCTCGGCTCTCCCAGCCAGTGGCTCGACAACCCCGACACCCGTCTGAAGGCTACCATGATGCTCCCCGGCTTCAAGTATGATCACCTCTGGCAGGACAAGGGTGGTTTCGACTACCTCGCTGCCATGCACGATGGTTCGCTCGCCAACAGCGGTCTGAGCTCTTCAACCGGTGCTAACTTCTACAAGCACATCTACGGTGACGGTTACGACCACCTCCAGGGTGCAGGTGTCAGCGACGGCCGTATGGCTAACAGCCTCCACACTCCTCTCCTCCGTCTCTCCGACATCTACCTCGTATATGCAGAGGCCAAGATGCTCGCCGCTAATCCTGGTGCAGGCGTTAACGCTACTTCTACCGACGCAAGCGTGATCGACGCATTCTATGCTGTTCGTCACCGCGCCGTGAAGAGCGCCATCAAGCCCAGCAGCGTAAGCTTCATGGACATCTGGAAGGAGCGTCGTCTTGAGCTCGCTCTCGAAGGCGACCGTTGGTACGACTTCGTTCGCGTCAGCTACTACGATCCCAACTTCACCATCAACGAACTCAACAGCCAGCACCGTAACAACTACTGGGGTCTCCAGGATGTTTACAAGCACTACTACGAGACTGGCGAATGGGTAATCAGCGAATCCAGCGCAGGTTACGACGAAACCGCAACCGCTCCCAACGTTCGCGCCATGATGAAGAAGGACGACGGTGGTTCTAAGGAATACTTCTTCATTCCCTTCCCCACTGAGGACGTTGTCTTCAACCCCGCTCTCGGTTCTGACGTTAACGGCGACCACGTAGATGTTCGTGCGACCTATAGTTACTAATCTCTAAAACCGAATTACAAATATGAAACTTACTAAATATTTCTTCGCAGCCTTCGCTCTTCTTGCGACTGCCAGCATCGGTTTTACCTCTTGTGAGGACCAGCCTGACAAGTACGAAGTGACTGCAGGTGTGCCCACCGTGAAGTACATCCGCCTCCTCAGCAGCGAGATCCAGGGCAACAATGATGCCGAGGATATGCACTACACCAATGGTGAGCTCGTTGAGAGCGCAGGTCCTGGCAATACCATCTGCATCGTGGGTGACAACCTCACCAGCGTTGTCGAGGTTTACTTCAACGACCTCAAGGCTGTGCTCAACAACAGCTACATCACCGCCAACACGATGATCATCGACGTGCCCAAGGACATCCCCGGCACCGTTACCAACCTCATCACCCTCAAGACCAACGATGGTCAGGAAGTTACCGTTCCCTTCTCTGTAGTTATCCCCAAGCCCACCATCACCCGCATGAACTGCGAGTATGCAGCTAAGGGCAGCCAGGAGACTATTACCGGTCGCTACTTCATCGACGATCCCGGTACTCCTCTCACGGTGACCTTCACCGCTGAAGGTGGCGGCGAGGTTGAGGCAGAGATCCTCAACGTTTCTCCCGACTTCACCAAGATGGACATCATCGTGCCCGCGAACGCAGCAGAAGGTCCTATCACCGTTACCTCTGTATACGGTAAGACCGTCAGCGCATTCCACTATCTTGACAGCCGCGGCATGATCTTCGAGTTCGACGGTCTCACCCACCTCGAGAACGCAGGTTGGCACCCCCGCGAAATCAAGAGCGACGAGTGGAGCCTCACCGGCAACTACCTCCAGCTCGGTAAGGACAATGGTGGTACCGCCGTTGATCCCGACTGTGGTTGGAACGACGGTGACCTCAGCTTCGAGTACTGGCCCGGCAACTGGAAGGACGCCGAGGACTATGCTGACGAAGGCCACGTTCGTATCTACGACCTCGTTGATTTCACCGATTGGGCAAACATGAGCCTCAAGTTCGAGATGTGCATCCCCGCTGAGTATCCCTGGAAGGCTGGTGCCATGCAGATTGTATTCGCCGGTACCAACGAGGTAACTCTTGGTAGCGCAGGTACCGACCTCTTCGGTAACCCTGTCGGCGGTTGCAACAACGTCTACTTCAACGGCGACCGTCTCCCCCGCGCCCTCTATCGTCCCTGGAGCCAGAACGGCGGCAGCTTCGATACCGGCGGCAAGTGGATCACCGTAACTCTGCCCTTCGCAAGCGAGTTCGTATTCGGTGCCAGCGGTGCCAAGGCGGCTACCAGTCTTGCCAAGGAGAGCTTCGCTTCGCTCCTCATGTTCGTTTGGAGCGGTGGTATCACCGGTGAAGCTTGTACTCCTGTCATCAAGATCGACAACATCCGTGCCGTTCCTAACAAGTAAAGCCACCCTCTGACTCCCCCCAGCTCGGGGGGAGGACAGAGAGTCTCTAAAGCTTACCTAAGCTCCTCTATATATATTATAAGCCGTGAAAAGCAAGCATTGCTGCGCGGAAGGAGCAATAAAAATCACAAAAATTATGAAAAAGTATCTCAATAGCTTTTTTGCTCTGTTTGTGTTGGTTCTTGTAGGAACTGCATTCTCCAGCTGTACCGACGAGGCTTACAACACCGACCCTTATAACAAGAGTGGTGTGAGCATCCTCGCTTTCGGTCCTGCTCCTACAGAGCGTACCCATGAAATCCGTATCACCGGTACCCACCTCGACAAGGTGGACAAGGTGGTTTTCCCCGCTGACGCTACCGTAGAAGAAGCTGCCGTTTCTCGCAGCGAATTCAACAAGGCTGACGCTGAAAACATCTACGTCAACATTCCCGATGCTACCGTTCCTGGCCACATCAAGCTCGTTGCCGGTGGCGAAGTCATCGAGTCTGAAGGCATCCTCACCTTCGAGGAGCCCATCGAAGTAACCGAGGTTACTCCCGTCAAGGGCCTCAACGCAGGCGACAACATCACCATCAAGGGTGACTACGTTTACAACATCGCAAGCGTGACCTACACCGCTGGTGTAACCGTTCCCGCTGAAGAGTTCGTAAGCACAAGCCGCCGCGAGATCGTCGTTCCCGTGCCCCTCGCAGCTCAGACCGGTACCATCAGCATGACTGATGGCGCTGACTGGAAGTTCGAGTACGAGACTCCCCTCGAAATCCTCACCGCTACCTGTACCGCAGTTTCTGCTACCAGCGTAGAGTTCGGCGACCAGATCACCCTCACCGGTACCAACCTCCACACCGTTGAGACGGTTATGTTCCCCGGCGGCGTGAAGAGCGACTTCACTGTAAGCGCTGACAACAAGACCATCACCACTACTGTTCCCGCAGATTGCAAGAGCGGTTCCATCACCCTCGTGCTCTTCAGCGGCCAGGCTGTTTCTTCTCCCGAGATCGCAGTGCCCACCATCAGCGTGGCTGGCATCAGCAAGGATAAGGACATCTGCGAAGGCGACGAACTCACCATCACCGGTGAAAACCTCAACCGCGTAGTTAGCGTCACCCTCCCCGGCGTAGGCGAACTCGCTGCTGACAAGTACACCAACGACGGTACCCACATCACCTTCACCGTACCCGAAGGTTTCGTTGACGGTGTCATCACCCTCAAGCAGAACGCCAACATCAGCGTTGACATTCAGGTTGCAATCCGCAAGCTCGCCGGTGTAATCTGGCAGGGTAAGGTTGACCTCGCAGGTTGGAGCAGCTTCGGCGTCTTCAACTGGGACGGCGAACTCTACAAGACCTTCCAGGAAGCCGTTACTGGTCCTGGCGATTTCACCATTCACTTCGTTCAGACTGGCGCTCCCGCACAGTTCAACTTCAAGCTCGGCGACTGGAGCACTGCATTCCAGAACCCCAGCATCACTCCCGAAGCTGACGGCGTATTCAAGCCCGCTCCTGGTGTAGAAGACATCACCGTAAGCCTCACCGCTGAAGAAGTCGACAAGATGTTCGGCTCTGGTGCTATGGGCTTCGTTATCTGGGGTGAAAACATCCAGGTTCAGTACGTGAAGTTCGTTGCTGCTGGTGCTGAGGCCCTCGTATGGGAAGGCTCTGAAGACATGGGTTCTTGGAGCAACCAGCCCTACATCGGTGCCGACACCGCTCCCGAATTTGCCGAAGCCGGCGTTCAGGAAGGCTGGAAGGTTCGCTTCTACGGCGAAGCTACCGGTCAGTGGCAGTTCCAGGTATTCGAAGGTCACTGGGGTCCCAACTACGCTAAGTGGGCTAACTTCAGTCCCGATGACAACGACGGTACTGTCCAGATTCTTGACGGCGCAGAAGGCGAGGTTTGCCTCGTTCTCCCCCTCACTCAGGCTATGATTGATGCAGCATACACCCAGCAGTGGTGGGGCGGTATCTTCGTGGTTCAGGGTCAGAACTTCGTCCTCAAGAAGGTAACCGTTTGCCCGCTCTAATCTTTTAGCACATACAGATTAATACATAATCTCCCCCGTCACTCCACGAGGGTGACGGGGGATTTTTTCTCAAAACGAAATGCGAAACTGTTCCAAAATCTCACTTTTCGTGGCTGCCGCCATCATGTCCGCTACCGCTTTAACTTCCTGCAAGTCAAAGTCGAAGGAAGAAAGCAAGCAGGACCTCATTGCCGCCATCGAACACTATAACATCGATCCTGTCGATACCACCGGCAAGGCGCCTCTCGGCTCGCCCGATGTTAACGAGATTCTCTGTCATTACCCCGAACTCTACCACGCCACCGAAAACGTGCAGAAACTTTACGCAAAGTGGACCGAGGCAGAGCAGAATATGGTAAGCGTCGCTTTCGTCGGCAAGAACAAGGCTCGCAACGCCAAAGCCAAGAAAGTTCAGGAAAAGTTCACGAAGCATCTCGACGAGCGCAGCATTTCCCACATGCTCGACTTCGTCCTCCTCGGTGACGACAAACTGAACGCGGCAGAGTGGACTGCCAACGAACCCACTTCCGATCTCTATCTCGCCATCATGAGCAGCATTGCTGATGGAATGGCGGAAAACGCAGAACACGCCTCGACCGATGATATGCGTTCGGCTGTAGGATATGCCCGTCGCGCATGGAAAGAATATCTCGACGGACTCCAGAAGATGATTGACGTTGTGCCCGAAACCACGCGCGCACGTTATATTAAAGCGGTGAACGATGCTGTGCGCCAGCACCACATCGACCTCCTCAACCGCTACTACAACTATTACGAAACCGAAACTCCCGGTTGGCTGCTCCCTTACGATGCAACCGACGACGCCATACAAGAATTCACCTTCGACGCCTTCCACGATCGCGACTGGATAGAATAAATTCTCCACGCTCATGGAGGCAGTTGAAATTTAGTGTACACTAATTTGTTCGTCAGTGTACACTGATGCGT
>JAUNIC010000130.1 GCA_030523615.1 Bacteroidales bacterium | reverse complement strand
ATGGAAACATGCATTTTGGGTTAACGGTTCACTTTTTGGGGCTAATTTGCTGACAATGTGTGTGTTGTATCGGTGAACCCTAAGTGATTTAAGGTTCACTAAGGTTCACTCCATAATTGGTATTGCGCAAACATGTTTACGCTCTGTTTATCGCCTCTTTAAGGGATTTTGATGGTTTCTCTCCACACCAGGCAATGGTATGAAAAGTGAACCTTAGTGAACCCTAAGTTGCTTAGGGTTCACTAAGGTAAATGCTTGTTATATAGTGCGTTATATGGCAAAAGTGAACCGTGAACCCAAAATGCTTTTTTACGCGCGCGCGAGGATTTTGTGCGCATTCAAAGGCGAAATATTTTACTTCAAAGATAGTTTTTTCTACTTCAAAGATAATTCGAACTCTCTCAAAGGTAGTTCAGCCTACTTCAAAGGTAGCTCGGACTACTTCAAAGGTAGAAATCTCTACTTCAAAGCTAGTTGTTTCGCTCTATGAACTTGCAGACGCGGGTGATCTGTTCGGCGATTGAGGTGCCGAATTTTTGTTCGAAGAAGGCGCTGCCGATGGTGAAGGCCCAGGGACGTATATCCTTGATGAATTGCAGTCGCTCGTAGCAGTCGATGCTGCCGGCCACACACACGGGGAGACCGCTGTCGGTGACCATCGCCGCGATGAGTTGCTCGGCATCGGCATCGTAACGGTAGCCCAAGAGGTCTATGCCGCTGACACCCTGTTGCTTAAGTGCTTTGGCTTCGTCCAGCATCGACTCTACGCTGCCCTGGAGGACGGAGGGACGCCCCGTGATGTGGCCCACAAAAGGCATGTAGTCGATGTGGTGCTCTCGACAAAAGCGGTGGATGCTTTCGCTGTAGCACGTGCCCATGAGTACGTCGCACCCGCAGGCGGCTGCCATTTGGGCTCCTTCGAGGCCTTCGGCTTCGGTGTAGGCCACGACTTCCAGCACGGTGCGTTTGCCGCAAGCCTTCATATGGGCATAGATGCGCTGCATCTCCTCGATGGGGAGCGGCTGTTCCTTGAAGCCCCAATAGCGGGCCTTGGTGTCGCGGCATTCGTCGAATACCTGGTAGGCATTTTCCACAGTGAGATCATTGTGGGTGAGCATGACGATGAGTTCGGGCATCATGGCTAATCCTCCAGACAGGCAAGGTATTGGTGAATGGTCTCTTCGATGCCGAGATAGAGGGCGTCGCTGATGACGGCGTGGCCGATGGAGACTTCGTCGAGCCAGGGAATCTGCTGGTGGAAATAGGTCAGGTTTTCAAGGCTCAGGTCGTGACCGGCATTGAGGCCGAGACCACATTCGCGTGCCACCTGTGCTGCTTCTACATAGGGACGTATGGCTTCTTCGCGATTGGTAGCGTATCCTGCAGCATAAGCTTCGGTGTAGAGTTCCACACGGTCGGCACCGATCTCTGCGGCTGCGCGGATCATGGCGGGAACGGGGTCGACAAAGAGTGACACACGGATGCCTTGTTGCTTGAAGTCGGCCACAACGGTGCGCAGGAAGTCGGCGTGGCGAATGGTGTCCCATCCGGCATTGCTGGTGATGGCGTCCTCGGCATCGGGAACGAGCGTGACTTGGGCGGGTTTCACGCGCTTGACGAGTTCGATGAACTTGGGTACAGGATTACCTTCTATATTGAATTCGCGGGTGAGGAGCGGACGCAGTTCTGTGACGTCGGCATAACGGATGTGACGCTCGTCGGGACGGGGATGTACTGTGATGCCTTGCGCGCCAAAACGCTCGCAATCGAGGGCAAATTTCAGGACGTTTGGGGTGTTGCCGCCGCGTGCATTACGGATGGTGGCAACCTTGTTGATGTTGATGCTTAGTTGAGTCATGGGGGAATGTTGTTTACGCTGCGCAAAGGTACGGCAGTTTGCCGCAAATAAAAAGCGTTCATTCCCAAAACGGAAAAAACTGTTCCGATTTTGTATAAGTTGCTGCTATTCCGGAGAATTTGCGATTTCGGAGAATTGTCCCGATGCATTAGCGCTTCGCAGCGCCGGCGTCTTTGACGTAGGTGAAACGGTCAAAGTGGGTGAAACCGAGGTCGCGGAGGAATTGTTCGCTGCGGTCGACGTCGGCAGGGGTGTTGACGTCGGGAATGAGGGGCAGACGAATGGTGAAGGCGTTGGTCGCTTCGTCGGGGGTGAGGCCGTCGAGGACGTGTTTCGCGAGCCAACGGAGGTTGGTGAGAACCTGTGTGTTGGGTCGACCGGTGTAGCGCTCGTAGATGGCGGGATCCATATCCTTGACGTCGATGATCCACTGATGGACGAACGGTGCGACGGCTTCGAGGTGAGACGTGGGAACGTTGATGCTTGTCTCAAGGCTGATGTGCCACTCCGACGGGCAACGCTGACAGAAGTCGGCGATGAAGGCAGAATGGAGAAGGGGTTCACCGCCGCCGAAACAGATGCCGCCGCCCGTGGCGAGGTAGTAGAGTTGGTCGATGCTGACGGCCTCGATGAGCTGGTCGACGGTGTACTCGCGAGTGCGGGCGTTGGACAAGAAACTGTGAGGATTGAGGCAGTATTGGCAACGCAACGGGCAGCCGAAGAATCCGACGAGGGAGGTGACTCCCTCGCCGTCAGTAGCGATGCGCAGGCGTTCAATGCCTATGGTGCGAGCGGTGATCAAGTTTTGTCCCGAATTATAGAATTAGAGAATTTATCATTCGGCGGTTGTGGCGGGAGTTTCGACAGCAATGGTGTCGGGGGTGGCGACGCTGTCGGTGTCGATGGGGCAGGCTACATCGCCCTCGAGGGGCATGGGCTCCATCTCACCGTTAGGACGTGCACCGCATGAGGAGAAGCCTGAGGCTACGGCGGTGAGGCCAGCGGCGAGACCCACGATGGCCACGGCTTTGCCGAGACGGCGGCGCTCGGCGAGCTGGGTTTCAAGGTAGCGCACTTCGGCTTCGCACTTGGGACACGTGCCGGGACATTCGCCCTTGTGGGGGCATTCGTCGATGACGTAGCGGATGTCGTTGGCATCGGCTATCTGCTTGCGGATCTGCTTGAGAATCTTACACTTTTGCTTTCCAGGATGCATAGGGGGATAGGGCTTATGGGGTTAATAGGGCTTGCGGCTAATAGGGCTTATGGGGCCTATGGAGCTTATAGACCCCTGGGGGTAGGCTATTCCGCCTTTTTCTCGGCATTGCCTTCTTCTGTCTTGGGGGTGTTGGCGGGTTTTGCTGTGGGGAGTTTGGCGGGCTCCATTTTGATCCAGGGACGGGCTGTGGTGTCGCGGCGCTGTGAGGGAGCTTCGGTGGGTTCTTCTGCTTTGGCGGGCTCGGTCTCTTCCTCCTGCGGCTTGGCCTCCTCTTTCTTGGGCGGAGCGGGAGTGTCGATGATGTCCTCGGTGGTAGAGGGGGTGTTGATGCTGTCGCCTACGATGACTTCGTGGTCGGAGGGCGTGGTGCCGGTGAAATAGGGTATGGCGAAGTAGGCGGCGATGACGATGACGACGAGCAGCATAAGGCCAATCATCAGGCGTTCGTTGCCTTTGTTGTGCGGAGGTTCGGGGGTGTTGCCGCTGGCGGGAGGTTCGGGGTTGATGATGTGTGGTTCCGCGGGCTCAGGGGCTTGCGGAGCAGGTTCGGCGTTTGGCTGGACTTGACCAGCGCAGTATTGGCGGATGGGGAATCCGCAGTGGGGGCAGTGTTCGGCCTGGTGCGACACCTGAGCGTTGCATTCGGGACAAAGGATGAGTGCCATAGGTTGCGACGTTGGGAAGAGGGCCGTGGAATGGCCGTGTGATTAAATAATATAAAATGTGTGGCTGTACAGCTGCGTTTTTTGGTATCTGTACGGCAAAGGTACACAAAAATGCGGAAACGGCAAGTGCGGAGGCATAAAAAATGACGAGATGACGCATAAAATGTATCAATTTGTTGGAAAATAAAATAAAATGCGCTAACTTTGCAGCCATAACTTCGTAACAACAACATTATTACCCTTCGCAAAAATACTATACGCAAGATGAAAAGATATGCATTTGCTTTCGCGCTCAGCGCCGCAGCTGGCACCATGATGGCCGCTGCAAATACGCCGTCGGTAGACGATGGCGTACGTTTTCAGCAGATTACTGCCACATGCACACAACAGGTGAAGCCTTCGCTCTCCGTCAAATCGACTTGCGACGTGGCGTGGCCCGCTGGTGATGATGTCCTGGTGCAAGCCTTGACACAATGGGTGTGCAAAAACCTTGGCTATGAGGCTTACTCTCCTGGCGACGGCCCCGAAAGTGTGGTCCTGACGCTCGTGCAGAACGGCATCCGCAGCCTGAAGGAAGAGGCTGAGGATTTTGAGGGCGACTGGACGATGGAGTTTGAGGAGGAGATGACGATCAGTCGCATCTTCGAGAACGACGACTTTGTGACCCTCGACTGCACGATGTCGGGCTATACCGGTGGCGCCCACGGTTACAACATGCAGAAGTGCGCCACTTTCCGTAAGGCCGACGGCAAGGAGATGGGTTGGGATCTCGTGGGCAACATGACGAAGGCCCAGATTGATCGTGCTCTGAAGGACGGTCTGCAGGAGTATGCCGACGTGACCAGTGACATTGACCTCGTCGATGCGCTTTTCATGGAACCTGCCGATTTTGAAAATGATTTTCCGCTGCCCGCCGTTGCTCCCTTCCTGACGAGTGAGGGTGTTGAGGTGATCTATCAGCAATATGAGATTGCGCCTTATTCCTTCGGTATGCCTGCGTGCGTCATCGTGCCCATGCAGAAATTCAACCCGAAGAAGTAAGGGAGGGCATTTGTAACAACGCAAACATTACGACTTATGCAAAAGTTCAAAAACATATTTTTCGACCTTGGCGGTGTGCTCTTCAATATCGATTTGCCCCGAACCCTCATGGCTCTCGCCGAATTGGGGGTGTCTATCCCTGTTTCGGCTGACGACGGCAAACCCCTCCGTGGACTTCCTGTGGGTGAACATCCCATCTTCCAACTCATTGCCAAAGTTGATGTCGGAGAGGTGCGTCGTGAGCAATTTCTCGAGATCATGCACGGCATTTGTCGTCCCGACGTGACCGACGAACAAATCATCGATGCCTACTGCACGATGATCAGCGTGCCGACGTCGCGTCTGGCGCTTGTGAAGCGTCTGCGCGAGAAGTACAATGTATTCTTGCTCAGCAACATCGGCGATGTGCATTGGGATTATGTGCTGCGTGTCACCCGCGAGGCTGGTTATCCCATGGACGAGTGTTTCGACCATTGTTTCTGCTCGTTTCAGCTCGGTGTGTCGAAGCCTGATCCTGCCATTTTCCAACGTGTCATCGAGGAGAGTGGAGTAGTGCCTGGCGAAAGTCTCTACATCGACGATTTCGACGACAATATCAAGGCTGGTGCCGAAGCAGGCCTCTTGGCCTATAAGATAGACGGCAACACATTGGAACAGCACGTTCCCCTGCTCTTCGAAGAAGAGATGGGGAAATGAAAGAATCAAAGAATGAAAAGATGAAAAAATGAAATCGCGCCTTTGGCGCTAATGAAAAAAATGACCCTCCGGCATCAATGCACTGAGCCGAAGGGTCATTCTATCATTTTTTCATTCTTTCATTTTATCATTTTTATCATTTCACGACGATTTCGTCGGCGAAGACGAAGCCGCCCTGGGTGTTGCGAACGTTCACCTTTATATATTGCGCACGCGTAGAGAGGGGAGTTTCGAAATCTTTGAGTTGGCAACCGCGAAGGTCGGAGGGCACATCGTTCTTGATAGTGATGGCGTCGGAGTAGTTGGTGCCGTCGGCAGAGAGCTGTACCTCAACCTGGCCAGGCATGAAGACGCCGGGGCCGATGTCCTGAAGGAAGCGCATGGAGAATGACGAAAGATCCTTAGCCTCGCCGAGGTCGACGATGACTTCGAAGCTGCCGGTGAAACCCTGCCAAAGACCGTCGCCGAAACCTGTGAGGCTGCCGCGCTTGCCGTCGGTGAACGTGGCTACTTCTGCGGCCTTGTAACTTTCGTGCCAGCGGCGTGTGGTGTATTCCACCTTGGCGCCTACGGCTTTGTGGTATTCCAAGTGGCGACGGAACATGGGTTCCTGTGCTTTACCGTCAATCATAATAGCAGCTACCATGTCAACGGGCTTCGTGATGCAGATGGGCTCGTCGGCGTAGCGGAGCGAGGAGGCGGTGGGTACGCTGCCGTCAAGCGTATAACGGATGTCGGGGTCAGAGAATTCGGAGTCGAACACAACCTTCATCTGCTGGCCTTCGAGGTCGGTTTGCTGCATGGCGTTGAGGGTCGCGAAGGTTTTGGCGTAGCGCACATCATGGGCGTCGAGCCACAGCTTTTCGATGTCAAGACGCTGCTTGAACGACTTCCAATTCATCACGTCGGCAGGCGTCCACAGACGTTCGGAGAGCGCCACGAGACGCGGATAAATGCAGTAGTCGGCACGACGGAAGTTGCTCATGCTTTCGGCCCAAAGGCTCACTTGACCGCCGCGAACGAGATGCTCATATTCTACCGGAACCTTGTCGAATCCGTCGTAGTGGTAGACGTCATACATGGGAGCAGAATGAGCCACGTACATGGGGCTGCCGGGGGTGAAGATGATGTGGTGTCCTTGCTCCATAACTCGCTGAGGAACACCGCCTACCCAATAGCGCCAATACATGATGTCGGTGCTGGAGGGGAGAGCGCCGGCATTGTCGTCGGCCTTGTAGTCGCCGCCCTCGATGGCGTCGTCCCAGCAGATCATTTCGCGGCCCTTCGAGGTGATGTAGTCGTGCATGCGGTTGACGAAGTAGGACTGCAGTGCCTCGTAGGTCTCGAAGCCTTCACGCTTCATCAGCGCCTGGCAGGCCTCCGACTTTTTCCAGGTGTCTTTTTCCACCTCGTCAGCACCGATGTGGATGTAGTGCGAGGGGAAGATGTCCATCACCTCGTCGAGGACATTCTGGAGGAAGGTGTACACCTCTTCCTTGGCCGGCGAAAGCGGGTAACTGAACACTGTGCCCCACTTGGCTTCGCCTGTAGCGGTGAATTCGGGGAAGAGAGCAGAGATGGCTTGAGTGTGGCCGGGCATGTCGATCTCAGGAATGATCGTTACGTGCTTTTTCTCGGCGTATGCCACGAGGTCGCGTAGCTGCTCCTGGGTGTAGTAACCGCCGTAGAGCGTCTTGCCTTCGTGGTGGATGATGAAGCGCGGATCGAGCTCAAACTCAGGCTGATCCTTGTATTCGCGGAGGCAGATGGAGTCCTGCTCGTTGAATTCGCGCCATGCGCCCTGCTGCGTGAGTTCGGGGTAGCGCTTGATCTCTATGCGCCAGCCCTGATCGTCGGTGAGATGAAGGTGGAGACGGTTCATCTTATAGTGGGCGAGGATGTCAACCTGCTTCTTGAGATATTCCAGTGTATAGAAGTGGCGAGAGCAGTCGAGCATGAGGCCGCGCCACTCGAAGCGGGGCCAGTCGGTAATAGTCATAGCGGGGATGTGGTGCCCGTACTGCAGTTGGAGCTGTGCGAGGGTCTCGCGACCATACTGCACGCCGGCTTCGCTCTGCGCCTTGATGCTGACGCCCTTCTTCGTGATGGCGAGGACGTACTCGTCGGGGTGGGGAAGGGTGGTGTCGATAGTGGTTGCAGGAGTGATGCAACCGTAGCATTCGTCCTGAAGAACAGGGGCTGCGTGAGTGCAGTCGAAGTGGCAGATGCCCTTTCCCGCAACGACGCTGACGGGCTGCGGGATGACGTTGACTTGCTGCGCTTGAGCAGAAAGCGCCATGGCAGCAAAAGGAAGAGAAAGGAAGAGGTTTTTCATAGAAGTGTGTTTGTTTTCGAGAGCAAATGTACGACAATTTGCGCGTTTTTGCAAGAATCTGCTGAATTTTTCGCAAATTTTTATTTGCGGTATCGCTAAAATTTCTTAAATTTGCCGTCGAATTCGCCTCATCTTATATTACACGTATGCGCGCAATAATCAGTTTTATATTTTTTATCTTCTGTGTCGCTGGTTTTGCACAGACTGTTCAGGATAGCCACTATTCGATTGTGGGCTTTGTGAAAGAGGACGGTCGCATTCAGGATCGTCACTATTCTACCATTGGCTACATCAGGAGTGATGGGCGTGTGCAGGACAGCCACTATTCCACTATCGGATATATCAAGGAGGATGGGCGCGTGACAGATTCGCACTATTCGACACTCGGTTACATCAAGGATGATGGCCGTGTGCAGGACAGCCATTATTACACTTTAGGTTACGTCAAAAGCGATGGCCGTGTGCAGGATAGCCACTATTCGACACTCGGCTATGCCAAAGGTGTGCCCATGCGCTGGGCCGCGCTGTTCTTCTTCTTTTTCAAATGAAATACAGGGCCTTCAGCATGAAGCCCTCTTACCCATAAAACAAAAAACTCAATAAATAAATAATGGACAATTTCTCTCTCAACACCAAGTGTGTGCAGGCCGGTTATCAGCCCGGCAACGGCGAACCTCGCCAAATCCCCATCGTTCAGTCAACCACCTTCAAGTACTCCACTTCCGAGGACATGGGCAAGCTTTTTGACCTCGAAGCAAGCGGATACTTCTATACCCGTCTGCAGAACCCCACCAACGACTACGTAGCTGCCAAACTCGCTGCTCTCGAAGGTGGTACTGCTGCTATGCTCACTTCGAGCGGTCAGGCTGCCAACTTCTTCGCCGTCTTCAACATCTGCGAATGCGGCAGCCACGTTGTTGCTTCCAGCAGCATCTACGGCGGAACGTTCAACCTCCTCGCAGTGACGCTCAAGAAGATGGGCATTGACACTACCTTCGTCAGCCCCGACGCCTCGGAGGAAGAACTCTCTGCAGCCTTCCGACCCAACACCCGTGCCATGTTCGGCGAGACCATTGCCAATCCCGCTCTCACCGTGCTCGACATCGAGAAGTTTGCTCGCGTGGCCCACAAGCATGGTGTGCCACTAATCGTCGATAACACTTTCCCCACGCCCGTCAACTGCCGTCCCATCGAGTGGGGTGCCGACATTGTGACGCATTCCACCACGAAGTATATGGATGGTCACGGTGCTTGCGTAGGCGGTGCGATCATCGATTCCGGCAAGTTCGACTGGATGGCCCATGCCGACAAGTATCCTGGACTCTGCACTCCCGACGACAGCTACCACGGCATTACTTACGCTGAGAAGTTTGGCAAGGAAGGCGCCTTCATCACCAAGGCCACCGCTCAGTTGATGCGTGACTTCGGCTGCATTCAGGCTCCCCAGCATGCGTTCATTCTCAACCTTGGCCTCGAGAGCCTCCACGTGCGTATGCCGCGTCATTGCGAGAATGGTCAGGCTGTTGCCGAATTCCTCCAGAATCATCCCAAGGTGGAGAGCGTGAGCTACAGCGGACTTCCCGGCGACAAGTACTACGAACTCGCCCAGAAGTATCTGCCCAACGGTGGTTGTGGTGTAGTTTCGTTCGTCGTCAAGGGTGGCCGCGCTGGCGCCGAAGCCTTCATGAAGAAGCTGAAGCTGGCTGCTATTGAGACCCACGTAGCCGATGCCCGCACCTGCTGCCTCAACCCCGCCACCTCAACCCATCGCCAGATGACAGAAGAGCAGCTCGCTGCCGCCGGTATCCCCGCTGGTCTTGTTCGCATGAGCTGCGGTCTTGAGGATAAGGCTGATCTCATCGCCGACCTCCAGCAGGCGCTCGAAGACTAAT
>JAUNIC010000129.1 GCA_030523615.1 Bacteroidales bacterium | reverse complement strand
TTCGCCTCGGCATCGGCTTCCGACGCAAAAAATGGTGCAAAAACCGGTGATTTTTTCTCTACTGATGGTCAAGTCGTGGATTCAGGGCCTACTCTCAAGCGGTTGAACGACGTACCTCATGAGTACCATCTCATTGAAAACGAAGAAGATGCGGCCGAACTTTGTAGAATTCTCTTGTCACACGACTGCGTGGCTTTTGACACCGAAACCACGTCGACCGACGCCATTTCGGCCGAATTGGTCGGAATGAGCTTCGCCGTGGAGGGTCACAAGGCTTGGTACGTCGCTGTCGGCACGCCCCCCCTCAAGTGGGGGGTTATCGAAGCCCTTCGTCCCTTCTTCGAGTCCGAGCACATTCTGAAGGTCGGACAGAACATGAAGTACGACCTCACCGTCCTCGCCTCTTACGGCATCGAAGTTCGCGGCCCGTTGTTCGACACCATGCTCGCCCACTACGTTGTGCAGCCCGAACTCCGTCACAACATGGACTACATGGCGGAGGTGTACCTCAAATACCAGACCATCCACTACGACGACCTCTTCGAACGCTTCCGCGCCCTCGGCCCCCGCGCTGCTGCCGGCAAGACCATGCGCGACCTCGATCCTCGCGAAGTCGTCGACTATGCCTGCGAGGACGCCGACGTCACCCTCTGCCTCAAACCCGTCCTCGAAGCCGAGATGGAAAAGAGCGGCGTACGCAGCGTGTTCGATAACATCGAGATGCCCCTCATGCCCGTCCTCTCCCGCATGGAGCGCAACGGCGTGGTGCTCGACACCGCTGCCCTCGCCGAGACGGAAAATCTCTTCCGTCAGCGCATGGAGACGTTAGAGAACGAAATTTACACTCTTGCCGGCGAAGAATTCCTCCTCACCTCCCCGCGCCAGGTGGGTGTGGTGCTCTTCGAACGCCTCAAGATCAGCGACAAGGTGAAGAAGACCAAGACGGGCCAATACTCCACTTCGGAGGACGTGCTCGAAAGCCTGCGCACAAAGCATCCCATCGTAGGCAAAATCCTCGACCACCGCGGTCTGAAGAAGCTCCTCTCTACCTATATCGAAGCTCTTCCCAAGCTCATCAACCCCAAGACGGGACACATCCATACTTCGTTCAATCAGGCAGTTACCGCCACCGGCCGTCTGTCGAGCAGCAACCCCAACCTGCAGAACATCCCCGTGCGCGGCGAGGACGGCAAGGAGATCCGCAAAGCCTTCATTCCCGAACCCGGCTGCACGTTCTTCTCTGTCGACTACTCGCAGATCGAACTCCGCATCATGGCCCACCTCTCAGGCGACGAAAATATGATTCGCGACTTCAACGACGGTGCCGACATCCACGCTGCCACGGCGGCTCGCGTCTTCAAGAAACCTCTTGACAGCATCGATCGCGACGAGCGCCGCAAAGCCAAGACCGCCAACTTCGGCATCATCTACGGCATCAGCGCCTTCGGTCTTGCCGAACGCATGGAGGTGAGCCGTTCCGAGGCGAAGGAACTCATCACGAGCTACTTCGAGACCTACCCGCGCGTAAAAGAATATATGAACGCGAGCATCGAGCGTGCCCGCGACAAGGGTTACATCGTCACGGAGTTCGGCCGTCGCCGCTATCTCGCCGACATCAACAGCCACAACGCCACCGTGCGCGGCTATGCCGAGCGCAACGCCGTCAACGCTCCCATCCAGGGCACCGCAGCCGACGTCATGAAACTCGCCATGATAGCCGTCGACCGCCGAATGCGCGAGGAGGGTCTCCGCTCCAAGATGATTCTGCAGGTTCACGACGAACTCAACTTCAGCGTCTACCCCGACGAACTCGACCGTCTGCGCCGTCTTGTCGTCGAGGAAATGGAGCGCGCCTACACCATGCAGGTGCCCCTCCTCGCCGAGTGTGGCGAAGGCCAGAACTGGCTCGAGGCGCACTAAAAACGAGAAGAACAATGACTGCACTCAACGAATTTTTCAGTGAGCATCAGATTGAACTCACAACCCTCGCGATAGTCCTCCCCTTCGGCCTTGCGCTCAGCTATTGGCTAAAGAGGGAGAAGACGGAATCCGCTGAAGATCAGCTGCCTCTTGCCCCCGACGGCACATACGTCCTCAGAGCCTCGCGCTCCAGGCATTTCTTTTACATTCCCTTGGAGCTCATCGCCGCCAGCGCCCTTTTGTACGTCGCCATCCTCTTTTTCTACGGCACTTTCGTTGATATAACAGACGGCACAGTCGACTCCGAGATCATCATCATCGACATCCTTTTGAGCATCGCTGCAGGCTGCGGCACGGCATACTTCTTCTATCGGATCTATGCCCGCTACAGACGTCTCTCCGACCAGATAACCGTGAGCGCCGAGGGCATTGCCGTGTCGCGCTGGCAGCCATTCCGAGGCGTCACCGCGTCATACGCCTGGGCCGACATCAAATCTGTGTACATAGACGAGAAAGAAACCTCCGCCTTGTCCTTCTATCCACGTCACCCCATGCTCCACATCGTCACGGCACAGCAAGAAGAGGCCACCTCCCTATATTTCTCCCTGCTCGACCGCAACTTCTACGACGCCATCAACTATTATCACGCCGTAGCCACCGACGGACCCGACGCCGACGAGTCAAGTCAGCAACAATTCGTGACTTACCAAAAAGCCTGGTGGAACCAAACCTTTCGATAATCATATTAAAACAACCAACCAGAAACTACATGAAACACCTCCTCTGCACCACCCTGCTCTGTCTCCTCGGCGCCCTTGCTGCCCTTGCGCAACCGAAGCACTACGCCGCTGACTTTAAGTCGGCTACGACGCCCGACGGCATGATTGTCGTGGCCTACGTCACCTCGAACGCGAAAGCCGAACTTCCCGACCCGTTCGTCATGACGCACATCAACTACGTTTTCGGCCACGTCACGGAGACCTTTGACGGTGTGCGCATCGACAATCCCGAGCGCCTCCACCAGATTGCCGGCCTCAAGGCCCAGAATCCCGCTCTCAAGGTGCAGCTCAGCATCGGCGGATGGGGCAGCGGACGCTTCAGCGAAATGGCTGCCGACCCGAAGCTCCGCAAGAGTTTCGCCAAGGACTGCGCCCGCGTGATGAAGGAGTTCAATCTCGACGGCATCGACATCGACTGGGAATACCCCTCGCAGGGCATCGGCGCCGGCATCTCGGAATCCGCAGCCGACACCTATAACTATACGCTCCTGATGAAGGACCTCCGCAAAGCGCTCGGCAAGAAGGCGCTTCTTACCCTCGCGTCTTCTCATTCAGGACGTTACATCGACTTCCCCAGCATCCTACCCCTCATCAGTTTCGTCAATATCATGACCTACGACATGGGCACTCCGCCCTATGGTCTGCACAATGCTCTCCACGCTTCGGCCACCGCGGGCCGCAACAACGTGGACCTCTCCATCGAGCGCCACATGAAGGCCGGCATCCCCATCACCATGATGACCATGGGCCTGCCCTTCTACGGCCGCGGTGCCAAGGGCTATCGCGACTATCTCGACTACAAGGACTATGTGGCCATGTGTGCCAACGACGGCATCGTCATGAAGGCCCAGGGCCTCCACGAGGTGTGGGACGACGAGGCCCAGGTGCCCTATCTGGCCGACAAGGAAGGCCACGCCGTCTACACCTTCGAGACGCCTCGCTCACTTGCGCTGAAGTGCGACTACATCAAGGAGCGCCACCTCCTTGGCGGCATGTATTGGGAATACTCCTGCGACGACGCTCAGGGCACAATGCGCAGTATCGTGCGCGACGAACTGCTCAAATAGACACTACACCGCTCACCTTCAGCCCCGAAGCCTGCTCTTTTCCCACATTTCCGCCGATACGCTTGGCCGTATCGGCGGAAATGTGTATTTTTGCACGAAAAATCATAACAAACAAAATACTAATCACGCACATGAAGAAAATCTACACTCTTCTCCTTGCTCTCCTTGGCGGCTTGACGCTCACCGCCACGGCTTCAACCTCCGAAACTGCCGACCGCGCCAAGGTCATCCACCGCGCCAACTACGACTATGAGGGCGCCATCCACGAACGTCCTGAAGGTGAGGTACACCACTACACACGCAGCGGCGTGGCTTGGACCGTCACCGCATCGACCCTCGTGACCGAAGCCAGCCAGGACGGCCTCTTCATGGAGGTGGTCTTCGCCCCCGACGGCAAGACCGTTTATCTCAAAGACCCCGTCTCCACTTACCAGTACGACTCCTACGTGAGCGGCTCCCTCAGCAACGACGGAAAGACCATCACTGTGCCCTTCGGACAGGTTGTGGCCCACTACCCTCTCTACGACCTTGACATCACGTTCGGATACGTCGAGATGTCGGGCTACGAGAACCATCTCACCGGCATCGCCGTCGAGGAGGACATCATCTACACCATCGACGACAAGGGCGTCATCAGCCTCCAGGGCAGCAGTTACTACAAGCCCGCCGGCTTCATCTACAGCGACGATACTACATGGATGGGCTACGGCGACTGTTTCTCACGCTACACCCCGACCAACGCCACTCCCATCGCTGCTCCCGAGGGTCTCACGACCGAGACTTTCCGCATGGAGGCAGGTCCTGAAGGTCAGCGCGAAAGCCACATCGTAGAGGTGGGCTTCGACGGTGGCGACGTCTACATGCGTGGCATCTCCACGACCTATCCCGAAGGTTGGCTCCGCGGCACCCTCGACGGCACCACCATCACCATTCTGCCCCAGTACAGCGGCAATACCGAGAAGAGCACCATCTTCTTCCTCCCCGGCGAACCCGTCATCCCCGAAGTCGGTACCGAAAGCAACTTCAACCCCGCCACGCTGTGGCAGAAGACCGACGCGCTGACCTTCACCTACGAAGCTGCGGCACACACCATGACGAGCGAGGGCTCACTCTATGTGGCCACCGCCATGACCACACCCTACTACCTCGAGGCCTACGAGAAGCCCTACCTGGAGCCTTATGCCGACGCGGCCGCTGTGCTCGTCGATCCTGTGTTTGTGAGCTACAGCGACAAGTATCTCAACGATTATGGATACTTCGACATCAAGTTCCAACTCTCGGCTACTGATGCCAACGGCAACTTCCTCGACCACGACAAACTCTTCTATCGCATCTACCTCGACGACGAGCAGATGACGTTCTACACCGACGACTACAGCCAGTTCCCCCGCTACGGCTACGGCGATCTCGAGGAACTCCCCTACGACTTCACCGAGGGCTTCGACATCATGGGCCCTGGCTACCTCAGCATCTATGCCCACGGCGTTGACCGCGTGGGCTGCCAACTCGTGTACTACGGCGGCGGTAAGGAGAGCACCTCAAACATCACCACTTACGACGTCAATTCCAAGAATGTGGACACCGTCCTCGTGGGCATCGACTCTCTTCCCTCCTCCCTCTTCTCCCTTCCCTCCTACGACCTCTGCGGCCGTCGCGCCAACGACGGCAGCCACGGCATCGTCATCACCAACCACAAGAAGATCATCAGATGAAACGATTAGCACTCCTCCTCGTGGCGCTGTGCGGTTTCGTTGCCTGCTTCGCACAGACCACCTACGGCATGTTTAGCGGCGACTACGGCGACCTATACGGCTTCGGATGGAGCAAGATGGAGACCTACGACGTTGCCATGCGCATCGACAATCCCTCGCTCATCGGCAAGAAGATCAAGGCCATACGCTTCCCTATCAATCCCGACACGAAGCACGCCACCGACTTCAAGGTATGGCTCACCCGCGAACTTACCGTGGCCAGCAGCGCCGTCAAACCCGACATCTGTATCGATGCCGCCGACTACAAAGACGGCTGGAACAACATGATGGTCGAGGGCCAGCTCACTACGCCCTTCGTCATCGACGGCCCCGTCTACGTCGGCTACAGCATGACGATGACCGAGGCCGACAAACTCGCTGACTCCTACCCCGTGCTCATCATTGACCGTCCCACGGAAGTGGGTTGCTGGATTCACACCACGCGCTCCTATCGCAAGTTCCAGGACTTCTGCGAGAGCGACGCCATCTCGAGTGCCGCACTCGTGGTTCTCGACGACGAGACAGTGCCCTCCTACGCCGCCGCGATTTCTCCCGTGACGTCCGACGTATACATCGGTGTAGAAGACCCCACACCCGTATCTTTCCGCCTCTACAACAACGGCATTGAGTCCATCACCTACATCGATGTCTGCGTCACCGCTACCGACCCCGCAACAGGCGAGACCATGGCCACCACGAACCGCCACATCGCCCTCAGCACCACACTCGCTGGTGGACACATTGGAGGATCGGCAGCCGTCAGTTTCATGCTCGAAGCTCCCGAGCGACAGGGCGACTTCCACATGGTCAGCAACGTGACAGCCGTCAACGGACAGCCCAATCTCGACTGTGCTCCTCCGACTGAAGCCAACCTTCACGTCATCGCTTTTGCTCCCCACCGCCGTCCGCTCGTCGAGGAATACACCGGCACCTGGTGCGGCTACTGCCCGCGCGGTTATGCCGGCATGGAACACATGAAAGAAATCTATGGCGACGAGTTTGTAGGCATTGCCTTCCACAACGGCGACAAGATGGAAATCACTCAGGAGTTCCCCGCCGCCGAGGTGACCTTCCCCACCGCCTGGATGGACCGTGTACAGGAGACTGACCCCTACTTCGGCAACACCAACATCCCCTTCGGCATCCAGAACACATGGCTCGAGCGCTGCACCATGCCCACCGAAGCTAACATCGACGTCGACGCCACCCTCTCCGCCGACGGCAAGAGCCTCGTTGTGACGAGCACCACGCGTTTCGTCCGCGATGTGGCAAATGCCGCCTCGAAGTACCGCGTCATCTACTTCATGACGGCCGACGGCTTCACGGATTACCAGACCAACAACTTCGACCCCTCGCACGCCGGTTCGCTCGGCGACGATATGGAAATCTTCCTCCAGGGCAACCAGCAGGTCAAACTGACCTACTATGATGTGGTCGTGGCCACCAGCAACCTTAACGGTGAAAGCGGCAGCATTCCTTCGACCGTGAAAGCTGGCAGGGAATACACCCACAAGTACACCTTCAAACTGGCCGATGCCAAGAATCTCAAGGGCCAGTCGCTGATGACGAAAGGCATCACCCCCAATGCCGTGGTGGCCCTCATCAGCACCGAGACGGGCGAGATCGTCAATGCCGCCAAGATGTCGTACGGCAACATCACCGGCATCGGTACCGTACTGCTTGACCCCATGCCCGCCGACGGCACTACCCTCCCCTCCTACGACCTTAGCGGCCGCGCCGTCTCCACGCCCGCCCAAGGCAGCATCATCATCAAGGACGGCAAGAAGGTCCTCGTGAAATAACACCGCATCAGCCCTCTCCCTCATGGGCTGTTCCACACCCTAAATAAGGGCTGCACCACACACTCCTCGGAGACGCGGTGCAGCCCTTTTTCCGTTTCCGCGGGGATTTTCTCTCTCAAAGTTTTGGCCGTTTGGAAAGGATTTCGTATTTTTGCGGGCAAAATCCAAAGAAATGAAGACAGAACAACGCACAGGATTGGCACAACGCATGGAGCAGACGCAGATACAGACTACGTCGGCCATGCAAGTCATGCTCTCCGAACTCATGGAGATGCCCCTGGCAAGCCTCGAGGAACGCGTGGCAGGCGAAATGGACTGCAACGAAGCTATCGAGGTGAACGATGAGATGATGGACGATGCATTGCACGACATGATGGACCGCTCATCGACCTTGGGCGACGACACGGCGATAGGCGACGAAATGGGCGTGCGCAACAGCCACACCACGGATGACGACTACGACGAGTTTGTGACCATCGACCAGGTGCCCGAGGACATGCGCAGCCGCTACAACGCTGACATCAGCCGCGCCGCCGGACGCGGACAGTACGACGGCGAACAGGAGCGCCAGATTGCCGACGAGGGTGCTACGTCGTACGACGACATCATGGCGCAGATCGGCGAACTCTCCCTCACGGACGAAGAGACCATGGTGATGGAGTATCTCGTGGGCTCGCTCGACGAACGCGGCTACCTCGTCAAGGACAACCAGACCATCCTCGACGAACTCATCTTCCGCGAGAGCATCTATATGGAGGAGGCCGATTTGGAACGCATCATCGGCATGCTCCAGAGCTTCGAGCCGCGTGGCATCGGTGCCCGCGATCTGCAGGACTGCATGCTGCTCCAGATGGAGGCCGACTCAGCCGAACCGGGACAGCGACAGCCGCTCGTGAAGCGATTGGCATACCGCGTGGTACGCGATATGTGGGACGAGGTCATCCACTCGCGTTGGAAGAAGATTCAGGACGAACTCGACGTTACGACGGAGACCATCGCCGAGATACAGCACACTCTGCAGCGCCTGAACCCGAAACCGGGCAGCGGCCTCAACGAGAGCACGCAGGCTGCGGCGCCGACGGTGATTGCCGACTTCTGCGTTGAGGTCGACGACGACGGTCATCTTTTCATCGTCCAAAACCGCGGCAACATCCCCGAGCTGCGCGTCAGCAGTTCGTATGCCGAGACGGTCAACGAGTTCCACGATGCCCAGGAGCGTGCCCGCAAGGAGGGTCGCAAACTGAACCTGAGTCGCCAGCAGAAGGAGGGCTACGAATATGCCAGCCACAAGGTGGAGTCGGCACGTGCCTTCATCGAGTGTCTGAAGCGTCGCCGCCACACGTTGCAACTCGTGGTGGAGAACATCGTGAAGTGGCAGAAGGACTTCTTCCTCGGCGACGACGACGAGACGCTTCTCCATCCCATGGTGCTCCACGACATTGCGGAGCGTGCCGGAGTGGACCAGAGCACTGTTTCGCGCGCTGCCAACTCAAAATACATCCAGACGAAGACGGGCACGTACCCCCTGAAGTTCTTCTTCGGTACTGAGTTTGTCAATGCCGACGGCGACAACGTGTCGCAGCGTCAGGTGCAGCTCGCCATCCGCGAAATCATCGAGAACGAGGACCCGCGCCATCCCTATTCCGACCAGAAGATCACGGACATTCTTCAATCGCGTGGCACGACTGTTGCCCGCCGCACCGTGGCGAAGTACCGCGAAGGCATGGGATTCCCCACCTCGTCGCTGCGCCGCAGATAACCTCTTAAGCCCCCGCCCCCCCTCCCCCTCTTCCCTCTTATCTTTTACCTCTTACCTCTTCCCTTAAGAAGTGAACAACCGCTACATCGTCCTCTGCGCACAGATTATCTCTACGCTCTTCACACCGTTCTACATGCCGACGGTGGCCTTTGTCGTGCTCCTCACCTTCAGCTATCTGAGCCAGCTGGCGTTCATGGAGAAGCTCTACATGGTGTTCATGGTCTACCTTTTCACGGTCATCCTGCCTCGCACCATCATCTTCTTCTACCGCAAGCACCACGGATGGAGCCTCGACACGCTCAACAAGCGTACGAACCGCTACGTGCCCTACATCACCAGCATCGGATGCTACACGCTGCTGCTCTTCATCATGAAGTCGCTCCATCTGCCCCACTTTACCGTGCCCATCGTAGCGGCGGCGCTGCTCATTCAGATCATCTGTGCCATCGTGAACAACTGGGTGAAGGTGTCGACCCACGCAGCCTCGTCGGGCGGCGTCATCGGCATGTTGTTCGCCTTCTCGTTCATCTTCAACTTCAACGCCGTGTGGTGGATAGCCCTCTGCATCCTGCTCTGCGGCTGTGTATGCTCAGCACGCATGGTGCTCCGCCAGCACACCTACCTCGAACTTTTCCTCGGCGTCATCATCGGCATCTTCAGCGGATGGATGGCCGTGATCGTGATG
>JAUNIC010000128.1 GCA_030523615.1 Bacteroidales bacterium | reverse complement strand
GGCTCCGATGGTGATGATGGCGCCGTCTTCGATGGTTACACGGTCGCGGGGACCGAGAATCTCATTCATCAGAAACGTGCCCGTGCCTGAAGGGCCATCGCGAAGGACGAACTTGGGAGTGCCTTGGCGAGTGATGCTGCCTGTGATGTGGCAGTGTGTCGTGTCGACGCTGGGGTCCACCGTCTTGATGGGCGATGTGGCTTTCGTGCCGCGAACGTGGCGGCCGATGCTGTTTTCGCCTTCGTAAAGCAGAATCTCTTGGCGGAGGTGGAACGCGTTTTCGATGACGACAAGATGGCCGATCGGTGTGCGTTCGGGTTCAGCTTCTTCGTCTTCCTCATTGGCGGTGTCGGGCTTGGGAGCTTCCTTCACTGCCACACGGATTTTGAATTGCTTGCGGCAATCCGGGCACTCGAACACGAGGACGCGTCCGGGAGTGTAGAGGGAGTCGTCGAAAGTGATAGGCTCGTCGCAACGAGGACATCTAATGCGTTTCATCGGTGAAAAAGAATGTTATTGGAGTTTGAGAACCCAAGATTGGTCGAATACGGGATCTGTGCCGCGAAGCTTTGCGAGTTCAGCTTTCGCGTCGGCTTCAGTGGCGTAGGAACCATACACAACGCGAACCATTTTGCCTTTCACGACGCGAGCTTTGTCGTGACCGTTGCTCTTCATCGTGGCAGCCATCTGCTCAGCGCCTGAAACGGGAATCGCTGCGGCGATGGAAATCGTATAAGGACCGGCAGGCTTTGCTACGGTTTGGGAGACTGCTGCGGGTTGTTCCTGAGCAAGTTTGGCTTTAGTGGCTTCTTGCGCTTTGACAACAGGCTTAGCTTCAGTTTGAGGAGCGGCTGCAACCTGCGAAACGACCGAAATGTTCTGCGCTTCCGAAATCTGGTGCTTTACCGGAGCCTGCTGCTTTTCTGAAACCTGGTGTATTTCCGGAGCCTGCGGAGCTATGAGCGTCCATAAGCTGTGGAAGATGCTCGCTTCGCTGCGGCCTTGGTGGATGGCGGTGTTGAGGGGAGCGATGCAGATGAAGAAGAAGACGGCCGATACAGCGGCAACGGCTGCGTAGCGAATCACACTCATCGGAATGCTGAGCGTAAAACGATCGTCGTCGGCTTCTGTCTCTTGGAGCATTGCGGCGTTGTCAGCAGTGTCGGCAACTGCCTCCGTTTCTACAACCTCTTCTTCGATGGGCGCAAAGTAGTAGCTGTCCAAACCGTAAAGGTCAGGAGCTTCTACACCGTAGGGCAGGGGAGTGAATTCGTAAGATTTGGCATTCACGTTTTCTAACGTGCCAATGCCGGTAATCTTATATTTGCCCTTCGTGATGATCTGTTTGTGGATGTCGTTAACCGCGAGGCTAACAGCTGCGAGCGCATTGTCATAACTGAGATGATGCTGCTCTGCTACTTCATGAACGAAAAGTCCGTCGTTCATGGTGAGACAAGGATTAAAAGTTACACTGCGATAAGGAGGCAGAAAACAGCACTCCTCTTCTACGTATGTAGCAGCGCAGTCCTGGGCAATAAAACCGCCCAAGCCTGGAACTATTACGCAGTCGTGCTGCCGCAGCAGACGCTCAATATGTTGTGCAACTTTTATCATCGGACTGCAAAGTTATGACAATTTGCCGAGGAACGCAAATTTTTCTCCGATTTTTTCTTTCGAAAAATGTAAAAAAAAACAGTTCGGAATTTGGTGGTTCCGAACTGCTTGATTTTCAGTTTGCATAAAACGCGATTATGAAAAGCGCGAATTTGTCGAAAAACGGGCGAATGCAACTGTATGTTGCAAAAACGATGTTAATTCCTCGTTCTTTAGTCGAGCTTGTAGCCGTAAGCTTCGAGACGCTTTTCGTTCTGTCGCCAGTCCTTGTCGACTTTTACAAAAATCTCAAGATAGATGCTCTTCTGGAAGAAACGCTCGAGGGTTTTGCGGGCTTCGGTCGACACTTTCTTCAGCGCAACGCCCTGATGGCCGATAATGATGCCCTTCTGGCTCTCGCGCTCCACGAAGATGGTGGCGTGGATGTGGATGTTCTTGTCCGACTCCTTGAAACTGTCGACGCTCACTTCACAAGCGTAGGGAATCTCCTTGTCGTAGTAGAGGAGAATCTTTTCGCGGATGATTTCGGTGACGAAGAAGCGGGCGGGCTTGTCGGTCCACTGGTCCTTTTCGAAGTAAGGCGGACTGTCGGGGAGCAACTCCTTGATACGGCGCAGAACGACATCGACGCCAAACTTCATCTTTGCGGAGATGGGGAAGATCTCTGCGGTGGGGAGCACCTCGTGCCATTCGACGGCAAGACGCTCGAGATCCTTTTGGTTGCTCTCGTCAATCTTATTGATGAGGAGCAGGATGGGCACCTTCTTTCCGTCGATTCCAACGACGCTAAGGCGCTGCACCTTCGTGATGAAGTCAGCATTCTTGTCGGGCTTCTCGACAACGTCGGTGACGTAGAGCAGCACATCGGCATCCTGCAGAGCGCCTTCCGAGAAGGCAAGCATCGACTCCTGGAGCTTGTAGTTGGGCTTCAGGACGCCCGGGGTGTCTGAGAAAACGATCTGTGCTTCAGGCTCGTTGATGATACCCATGATGCGGTGGCGCGTTGTCTGTGCCTTGAAGGTGGCAATGCTGATGCGTTCGCCCATGAGCTGGTTCATCAGCGTGGATTTTCCGACGTTAGGATTGCCGACAATGTTTACAAAACCTGCTTTATGCATTTGTTGTACAGAATGTTATGTATTATCCGTTATAGCCCCACTTTAAGTAAGCGGCGCCCCAGGTGAAGCCTGCACCGAAAGCGGTGAGGATGATGTTGTCGCCCTTCTTGAGCTGCTTTTCGTAGTCCATGAGGCAAAGGGGCATACAAGCTGCGGAGGTGTTGCCGTAGCGGCCGATGTTGACCATGACGTGATCCATCGGAGTGCCGAGACGGTTGACAACGGCCTCGATGATGCGGAGGTTAGCCTGGTGAGGCAGTACCCAGTCGATGTTGCCGTTGGTGAGTCCGTTGCGCTCAGCGATCTTGGAGCTGACGTCACTCATGTTGGTGACAGCGTGCTTGTAGACAGCGCGACCCTCCTGGTGGATGAAGTGCATCTTGTTGTCGATGGTGAAGTGCGTAGCAGGAACAGCCGAGCCACCAGCCATCATGTGGAGATAGGGGAAGCCCACACCGTCGACACGGAGGAGAGAGTCCTTCCAGCCGAGGTCTTCGGTAGTGCCTTCAACGAGCACGGCACCTGCACCGTCGCCGAAGATGGGGCAAGTAGCGCGGTCGGTATAGTCCACCATTGACGACATCTTGTCGGCACCGCAGACGATGATCTTCTTGTATCGTCCGCTCTGGATCATGCAAGCGGCGGCGTCCATCGCGTAGAGGAATCCGCAGCAGGCGGCAGCCATGTCGATGCAGTGTGCGTTGTGCATGCCGCACTTGCCGACAACGATGCTCGAAACCGTGGGGAATTTGTAGTCGGGCGTTGTGGTAGCCACGATTACGCAATCAATATCGTCAGGATTGGTGTTGGTCTTCTGGAGCACCTGCTTCACAGCCTTACGTGCCATGTAGCTTGTGCCGAGTCCCTCTTCGTTGAGGATGCGGCGTTCCTTGATGCCGATACGCGTCATAATCCACTCGTCGGTGGTGTCTACCATTTTAGAGAGTTCGTCGTTGTTGAGGACATATTCGGGGAGATATCCTCCAACACCGGTGATAACGGCATTAATCTTTTCCATAGTGAATAAAGAATAGCTTTTGTCTTTGTTTTACTTGCGTGCGTATGCACGTGGATATCGCGTGCGTGTGCACGTAAATATAAAAGAGGAGGGAAAAGAATATGCGGCTTTGCGCCTTTCGTGAAGGATTGCAAAACCGCATATCTTATTTTCGCAAAAACTGCGTCGTTAGATTACTCAGCTACTTCCTTTACGATAGCCAGCTTACCACGGTAGTAACCGCAGGTGGGGCAAACGGTGTGGAAGATGTGCCATGCGCCACAGTTGGGGCATACAGCGAGGGTAGGAGCCTGAGCCTTGTCATGAGTACGACGCTTGAGGGTGCGAGTCTTGGATTGTCTTCTTTTAGGATGTGCCATGGTTTTTTATGCTTTTTGTTGAATTGTTAATCTGTAAAGAGTTATTTGTAGTGAGTTTCTCCGCTTTGCTTTAGGCCGGTGCCTTTTTTACCCTTGGGAACTATCGTGGGTGTGTTTGGCCATGGCAAATGGGAGTGTATGTTTGAGCGAGCCTTTAGAACTCATCATTTTCGGAATCCTCCTCAGTGGAGAAGCGGCTGATCATATCCGGGTTGCACTCACCCTCGGGGTGTACGTGCTGGATGGGGAAGTGAACGCTGATGAGCTCGTACATGTCCCAATCCGTGTTGTATGTCAGCTGAGAGAAGGGAATGATGATGGCGTCGCCATTGTCGTCTTCAGGATCGCCGTGAGCCACCTGGACGGAATCAGAGAAGTCTACGGCGAGTGAAACTTCATCGAGGCATCGGTCGCAGAGGACTTTTGCAAATCCCTTCATGGTGTAGTTGAAATGGAAAATCTCGCCAGCGCCTTTCTTCACGTGGAGCGTGACCTCCACATCTCCGCCGATGATTTCGTCTTGGTCGAGTTCCTGGAAGAATGCATCGTCAAGATGAACCTGCAGGGGAGTGTCGCTGAGTATGACTTTTCTCAAGTTGACTTCCATAGAAAATGTCTGCTTTGATGTCTCTTTCGTTTTTATCGGACGCAAATTTACGAAAAACCCTTGGAATGAGCAATATTTAAACCCGAAAACTTTAGTTTTCTTCTAATATTTCTCGGCATTTCGCAACTGCTGTTGATAATATTGCGCAATTAGTTGGCGGCCATGAATTCGTCGAGGAAGCGCACGTCGTTTTCAGAGAACATACGGAGATCCTTCACCTGGTACTTGAGGTTGGTGATACGCTCGATACCCATACCGAAGGCGTAGCCCTTGTAGATCGTGGAGTCGATGCCGTTAGCTTCGAGTACGTTGGGGTCAACCATACCGCAGCCGAGGATTTCCACCCATCCGGTGTGCTTGCAGAATGAGCAGCCTTCGCCGCCGCAGATGTTGCATGAGATATCCATCTCTGCACTGGGTTCGGTGAAGGGGAAGTAGCTGGGACGGAGACGGATCTTCGTGTCGGGGCCGAACATTTCGCGGGCAAAGGTAAGGAGCACCTGCTTGAGGTCGGTGAAGCTCACATCCTTGTCGATGTAGAGACCTTCAACCTGGTGGAAGAAGCAGTGGGCACGGGCGCTGATAGCCTCGTTACGGTATACACGTCCGGGGCAGATGACGCGGATAGGGGGCTGCTGCTTCTCCATGACACGGCTCTGAACCGAGCTTGTGTGTGAGCGGAGGATGATGTCGGGATGAGTCTCGACGAAGAACGTATCCTGCATATCGCGTGCAGGATGATCTTCGGCGAAGTTCATAGAGCCGTATACGTGCCAGTCGTCTTCAACTTCGGGACCGTCGGCGAGAGAGAAACCGAGGCGGCTGAAGATGTCCACGATTTCCTGCTTCACGATGGAGAGAGGATGGCGCGTACCCACCATAACGGGGTAGGGAGTACGTGTGAGGTCGAGGTCGGAGTGATCCTCCTCGGTGGTAGCCAGTTCTGCCTTGAGCTGGTTGAAGCGATCCTGGAGTGCCGTCTTTGCCTCGTTGATGCGCATACCCACTTCGCGCTTCATTTCAGCGGGAACGTTGCGGAAGTCGGCCATGAGCTGGTTGACGAGGCCTTTCTTTGAAAGGTATTTGAGGCGGAGAGCTTCGAGTTCTTCTTCGTTGGCAGCGTTGAGGGCGTCAACTTCTGTCAGAAGGTTTTTGATTCTTTCAATCATGGTGTTTATATTGTGTTGTTGTTTTTTTGAGGGTTCGGAGAGGTGGGGCCTATAGGGCTAATGGGGCCTATAGGGCTTATGGGCCAATGGGGCCACTTTAGTCAAGCTTGAGAACGGCGAGGAAAGCCTTCTGGGGCACCTGCACGTTGCCGATTTCCTTCATGCGCTTCTTGCCTCGCTTTTGCTTCTCGAGCAACTTGCGCTTACGGCTGATGTCACCACCGTAACACTTGGCAGTCACGTCCTTACGCACCTGCTTCACCGTCTCGCGGGCAATAATCTTAGCACCGATGGCAGCCTGGATGGCGATGTCGAACTGCTGACGCGGCAGCAGCTCCTTCAGTTTCTCGCACATACGACGGCCGAAGCTGACACTATTGTCTACGTGCGTCAGCGTAGAAAGCGCATCGACGGGTTCGCCGTTGAGCAGGATATCGAGCTTGACGAGTCGCGAGGGACGCATACCGATCGGATGATAGTCAAACGAGGCATAGCCCTTTGAGATACTCTTCAGTTTGTCGTAGAAGTCGATGACGATTTCGGCGAGCGGCATATCGTAGTGCAGTTCCACACGGTTTCCGCTCACATACTCCTGCTTCACCAGTTCGCCGCGCTTGCCGAGGCAGAGCGTCATGATGTTGCCGATGAAGTCCGTGCGAGTGATGATGCTGGCGCGGATGTACGGCTCCTCGATGTGGTCGATCTCCGTAGCATCGGGCATGCCGGCCGGATTGTGCACCTCGAGGAGGTTCTGATGCTTGTCGTACACGTCGTAGCTAACGTTCGGCACCGTTGTGATGACGTTCATGTTGAACTCGCGATCCAGACGCTCCTGGATAATCTCCATATGGAGGAGTCCGAGGAAGCCGCAGCGGAAGCCGAAGCCCAGCGCCACAGACGATTCAGGCTGGAAGGTGAGCGAAGCATCGTTGAGCTGCAACTTCTCGAGCGAGGCACGGAGCATTTCAAAGTCCTCAGCCTCAATCGGGTAAACACCTGCGAAGACCATAGGCTTCACCTCTTCGAAGCCGTCGATGGCACTCTCGCAGGGGCGGTCCACATTGGTAATGGTGTCGCCCACCTTCACCTCCGTAGCCGTCTTGATACCGCTGACGATGTAACCCACGTCGCCGCAGCGCAATTCTTTCTTCGGGCAGAGATCCATCTTCAGCACGCCGACCTCTTCGGCCTTGTACTGCTTCTCGGTGTTGACGAAGAGCACGTTCTTGCCGCTCTGCATCGAACCGTTCACAATCTTGAAGTAAGCGATGATGCCTCGATAGCTGTTGAACACCGAGTCAAAGATGAGCGCCTGAAGCGGAGCATCGGGATCGCCCTCGGGAGCGGGGATGCGTTCTACGACGGCTTGAAGAATCTCGTCGACACCCTGTCCTGTCTTGCCGGAAGCACGGATGATGTCGCTGCGGTCGCAGCCGAGGAGTTCGATGATTTCGTCCTCCACCTCTTCGGGCATAGAGTTCGGCATGTCGCACTTGTTGAGCACGGGGATGATTTCCAGGTCGTGCTCGATGGCCATGTAGAGGTTGGAGATGGTCTGAGCCTGTACGCCTTGCGTCGAGTCGACCACGAGCAGACAGCCCTCGCAGGCAGCGATGGAACGGCTCACCTCGTAGGCAAAGTCGACGTGTCCCGGAGTGTCAATGAGATTGAGCACATAGGGCTGCTTGCTTTTGAATTCGTCGTTCGGGCCATCGTAGTTGTAGTCCATCTGGATGGCGTGGCTCTTGATGGTAATGCCGCGTTCCTTTTCGAGGTCCATGTCGTCGAGCATCTGTCCCTCCGTGATCTGGATGGTGTTGGTGCGTTCGAGCAGACGGTCGGCAATGGTGCTTTTACCATGGTCGATGTGGGCGATGATGCAGAAGTTGCGGATATGCTTCATTGTATGTTGATGATCTTGTGTGTTTGCAAAGAGAGTCTCCATTCCGGATGACTCAGGATGTAACTTATGGCTCCCTGCACGATTTCTGCGTTGCGTTGAGCGTCGCCCGTGTCGCAAGGCTGCAGGAAGCGGTGTTCGGTCTTGATGTGCGAATAGTCGGCGAGTTCTCTGCCGTCGAAGACAACCTTGATCTCGTTGCAGCGACCGATGGTGGGCGCAGCGTTCTCTACGAAGGCATCCTTCGGTGAGAGCGTGATCCAATCCACATTTTCGGGCAACGCGTGCGTGCCGTTGGTCTCCACCGCAACAAACCGTCCAGCGCTGTGGAGCGCATTGACGAGCGAGGCAGTGAGGAAGAGCGACGGTTCGCCACCTGTGACGACAATGTGGCGTGCCGGGTATTGGCAGACGGCCTCCACAATAGCTTCCTCCGTCATTTCCGTGCCACTTTGGTGATCCGTGTCGCAGAAGGGGCAACGCAGGTTGCAACCGCTCAGTCTCACGAAGACCGATGCAGTACCCGTATGGAACCCCTCGCCCTGGAGCGAGTAGAAAATCTCGTTTACCTTCATCTTCTTCCGGGGTGGGTGCTGTCAGAGAGCTGCGTTTTCAAATCCGGGACGAACGTAAGCCGCCACGTTGCCTTCCGACTCTTGGAAAATGACCTTGTAGGCTTGCGGAATCTGGTCGCAGATCCAACGCGCCATGTTTTCGGCCGTGGTGTTGAAGTCGAAGATTTCGTCCACGTTGCGGTGGTCAATGTGTTTCTTCACGGCCTCTTTGATGTGCGTGAAGTCCATCACCATACCATTTTCGTTGAGCTCTTCGGCGCAGCAGAAGATGGTGATGATGCCGTTGTGCCCATGCAGGTTGCTGCACTTGCTCTCGTAGTCGAGACTGAGGGAGTGGGCATATGAAACTTCGATACGTTTCGAAACGTAGTACATTCTCTTTATATATATTATATGAGTAGCTATGTGTGCCGGGGCGCTTCTTTATTGGATGAAGAGCACCTCGGGATGGATTTCGATGCCGAACTTCTGTCGCACATCGGCCTGAATGCTGAACGCCAGATGCTCCACATCGTGGCCTGTGGCGCCACCGCAGTTGATGAGCACGAGAGCCTGCAGCGGGTGTACACCCACCGTACCCTCCTGTTTGCCTTTCCAACCGCACTGTTCGATGAGCCATCCGGCGGGAATCTTCACACCCTCCGTCTCGTGGCCCTCCTGGTCGCGCAGTGGAGCAGGGTAGTGGGGCATATTGGGATACTCAGCCATCAGCGCTTCCGCCTTCTCCTTCGTTACTACGGGATTCATGAAGAACGAGCCAGCGCTACCGATCTCCTTCGGATCGGGCAACTTCGACTTACGCACCTCGATGATGGCGTCGCGCACCTGCTGTGCTGTGCAGTTCTGCGGGTCGATGCCCTGCGCTTCCAACAGCCGCGTCACGGCGGCATGCGTCATGATGGGGGCAAACGTCTTGTTCAGGCGGTACCACACATGGGTGACGATGAAGCGGCCCTTCAGCTCGTGCTTGAACACACTCGAACGGTAGGCATATTTGCAGTCAGCGTGGTCGATGACCGTAGCCGAAATGGTGCATTCGGTATCCTCCGTCGGGGTATATTCCTCGCCGTTGAGCACAGCCGACGCATTGTTGCGCACATCGCTGCCGATGAGCAGGCCCTCCACCGTTTCGATGAGGTTGCCGGCTTCCATACCGTAGGCACCGACGTTCTGCACGGCACTCGCTCCCACCTCGCCGGGAATGAAGGAGAGGTTTTCGAGGCCATACCATCCGTGCTGGATGCAGTAGTCCACAAACTCGTCCCAATCCTCGCCGGCTCCGACGCGGAGGATGACGCACTCGTCGTCTTCGTCACACACCTCTATGCCTTTGATTTTGCTGTGGAGGATGGTGCCGTCGTAGTTTTCGCAGAGGAAGAGGAGGTTGCTGCCGCCTCCGATGTGCAGCCATCGCTGGCCACTGCGCACAAGAGGCTCAAGAACACCCATC
>JAUNIC010000127.1 GCA_030523615.1 Bacteroidales bacterium | reverse complement strand
TGCTCAGGCACTTATAAATAATGTTAAACTATAGTGTTGCGGAATTAAGGATTCTTTCATTTTTTCATTTCCATGATCCTCTACGCCCTCAAATCTGCCCTCGTCCTCATGCTGCTCTACACGTGCTTCTTTGCGCTGACGAGCCGCGAGACGTTCCACCGCCTCAACCGCGTGCTGCTCGTAGGTTCGCTGGTGCTCGCGTTGGTGGTGCCGCTTATACAAACAAAGACCCACCCCCTGCCCCTCCCTGAAGGACGGGGAGAAGTCACCTTGTCAATCATAAATTATATCCCAGAAGAGATTGCCTCACCAACTACAGAAGTATCTGCTCCCCTCCCTTCAGGCGAGGGGCTGGGGGTGGGTCTGTTGCTCTTTGGCTTTTACTTTCTTGGCTTCTCATCCGTCATCCTCCAAACCCTTGTACAGTTCGTGGCTCTCTTCCGCTATCTACGCGGCGGCCTTCGCCACACCGACGAATTTGGCAATACCGTCATCCTTCACCGCGGCCAGGTGGCGCCCTTCAGCGTCTTCCGCTTCATCGTGATGAGCGTTGAGGATTATGAATCTAACGCTCAGCACGAACGAGCTCTCCCCCCAGTCGGGGGGAGCTGGAGGGGGGCCATCCTCCGCTACGAACAGGCCCACATCCGCCTCGGCCACACCTACGACCTTCTGCTTCTTCAGGCGGTCAAGGCTGTGCAGTGGTTTTCTCCCTTCGTCTGGCTCCTCGACCGCGACCTCAAGGCCGTCCACGAGTACGAGGCCGACGAATCCGTCATCAACTTTGGCATCGATGCAAAACAATATCAACAACTTCTCGTGACCAAGGCCGTCGGCAATCGTCTGCAGCCTTTCGCCAACAACCTTCGTCGCGGCTCACTCAAAAAACGAATCATTATGATGTACCGCAAAAAATCCAGCCGCCCTACGATGCTTAAGGCGCTCTTCGTCGTGCCCGTCACCGCCCTCGCCCTCTGCGCCTTCGCCACGCCCGAGGTGCAAAGCGCCGTAGAAGCTATCGACAAGGCTGACCCTACGGCGCCCATCGTCAACAAACTCATGACTTCCGAACCTTCCCCTGCAAGTCAGGCTCAGTCTGCCGAAGAACAGAAAGACGTCCTTGCCCAAAGTGTAGTAGCAGGCGACTCCATTTCTGGTATAGAAACAGATCATGCGCTTTTTATCGTCGATGGCCAAGTGCAGAGTGAAGAGGATTCTAGAAAAATCGACCCTTCCACCATCGACAACGTCACTGTCCTCAAAGGTGTGTCTGCCGCTGAAGTGGCCAAAGAACATGGGCTGAATCCTTCCGACTACAAGGGCGCTGTCATCATTGTTAATACCAAGGAATACGTAGCTTCAAAAGTCAAGGACGCAATCAGAGAGTCTGTGCCAGCGAATGACGGTGAAATCGCCGTTGTCAGCTATAGCGACAATTCCTCTCCCGTATCCGACGACGAAATTTTCCTCACTCCCGATGTCGAAGCGAAATACCCCGGCGGCGAAGCTGCGCTGATGATGCAACTCGCCAGGACACTCCGGTACCCCATCTACGCCATGGAGAAGAAAATCACCGGCCACGTCATCCTCCAGTTCGTTGTGGAGAAGGACGGCAGCATCGGCCCCATCAAAGTGCAGCGGAGCCTCGAAGAACGCTGCGACGCCGAAGCCATCCTCGCCGTCAGCAAACTCGGCAAGTTCACCCCCGCCCAGCACGAGGGAAAGCCCGTCCGCTGCTACCTCACCATCCCCGTCAGCTTCCGTCTGAACTAAACGAAAAACATACGTGATGAAAATAGCTCGTAAGAGTAAGACCTAAAGCACCATTGGTGATTTAAGTTTGAACAATACAAGATGCATCACTCCCGCCGCCGTCCGTGAGGATCGTGGCGGGAGTTTTTGCGGCCAGCAACAACATTTAACGCAGAATCTTTGCCCATTCAGCTTAACTTTTGTAATTTTGCAGCGCAATTAGGATAATGGGCTACAGCGCCCCCATTATCTTTGTCCACTAACCACCCCCAAAAATGCAAAACCGTCTCTCCCATATATTCCTCCTTCTTGCCATCTTCATTTGCTCGGCTGCCCGTGCCGCCACGCCCGACAGCGTGAGCGTCAGCGGTGTGGCACAGGACGCCGTGACGAAGATTTTCCTCACCGACTATGTGGTGCGCTCTTATGCTCTCGATGCCGACGGCGCCGAGACGTGGGTGCGTACCGACACCTGCCGCGACATTGCCACCCGCTACACCGACAACGACTGGGTGCGCGACTATGTGCTCCGCGAAATGACCTCGCGCCAACGCTGCACGTTCGACTTCAACCTCCTCCCCGGCCGTTACCGCATCGTGGTGGATCACGACCGCTACGAGCCCGCCGAACAGATTATTGAGATTCCCGCCAAGCAGCGAGGACGCGCCACAACGGAGTGGACGCTGAAGGACTTTCAACTGACCCGAAAAGCCCGCGAACTCGGTGAGGCCGTGGTCAACTCCACACGCATAAAGATGATGCTCAAGGGCGACACGGTGGTGTACAATGCCGAAGCTTTCCAGTTGGCCGAAGGTTCCATGCTCGATGCGCTCGTTGAGATGATGCCGGGCCTCGAGATCCGTGCAGGAGGCAAGATCTACCACAACGGCGAGTACATCCCAGAACTCCTCCTCAACGGCAAGGACTTCTTCAAGGGCGACCCGAGTGTGGCGCTCAAGAATCTCCCCGCATACACCGTCAAGGAGCTCCGCGTCTATCACAAAGCTCCCGACGGCGCTTACCTCCGCGACAACTCCCGCGCCGACACCCTCAGTTGGGACAAGGCTCTCGATGTGCGCCTAAAGAAGGAGTACACTCGCTCGTGGCTCGGCAATGTGGAAGCCGCTGGCGGCGCAGGCCCCGAACAGGGCCAGTACCTCTCCCGCTTCTTCCTCCTCGGCTTCACCCAGCGCTCGCGATTCTCCGTCTACGGCAACGCCAACAACCTCTCCAACCAGGAGCGGGCTTCGGAGGACGGCGAGTGGGGCGAGGACTGGAGCCGTTGGGACAGCAATGACGGTACGAAGCGCGTGGAGTACGGCGGCTTGGACTTCAACACAGAGTCGCGCAACTCGAAGGTGAAGTTCAACACCTCCCTCACTGCCCGCAACGAGCACGACAACGTGGAACGCTACACCTCCTCCACAAGTTTCTTGCCCACGGGCGACGTCTTCAACCGCTCGCACAGCGACAGCCACACACGCCGCACGGAACTGCAGCTGCAGGAAAGCATAAAATTCATGGGTAAGGACGTCTATGCCGAACTCATCCCCGCAGTGTCCTATATCAACTCCCGCAGTGACGTCCTCAGCCTCTCGGCGCAGTTCGATGCCGACCCGCAGGATGCCTACCGCGGTGAGGCCCTCGACAGCGTCTTCGCCGGTCGTCTGCCTTACGTCAACCGCCTCAGCAACACCTCCCTCGGCAAAACGCAGGAGTGGCAGGGCAGCGCCACCTATAACCTCTACGCCCGCACACCCTGGCTGCGCAACAATGTCAGCCTCTACGGCAACACCACCTACAATAACAGCACCAGCAAGAATTGGAGCCATTACGACCTCGTCAGTCAGCAAGGCCGTGACTTCCGCAACCAGCATTCCAACTCGCCGAGCACCAACTTCAGCACTTACGTTGCAGCCAACTACAGCGGACAGGATCTCAAATACTTCGGTTACTCCGTCAGCTACAATTACAACAAGATCATCACCACAGGCGATTACAATCTCTATCGCTTCGACAAGTTAGGCGGAGAGTGGAGCAACCCAGCCCTCCCCCTAACGGGGGGAGATGGAGGGGGGCTTTTGCCCTCCATGACCGATTGGCAGACGCTCTGCATCGACGCCGAGAATTCCTACAACTCGCGCAATAACGCCGACTCGCACCTGCTTCAGCCTCAGCTGAAGTTCATGAAGAAGGACGTTGTGCAACTTGAACTCATCCCCGCCCTGCAGCACACCCGTCTCCACCATCGCGACACCCGCAGCCAATTGGCCGAGGGCGAGGTGCTGCGCCATTACAACTTCTTCCAACCCGAGGCTCGCCTGCGCTATATGTGGAAGCCGCGCCTCGGTCTCGACTCCCTCCAGCGCGAGCAGAGCAACGGCAGTGTCGTGTTCAGTTACAACCGCAGTAACTCAGCGCCGTCCAGTACCCATCTGCTGCTCATCCGCAACACGAGCGACCCGCTGTACCTCATGCTCGGCAACCCTGACCTCCACTCATCGTCGACCGACAACCTCAGCCTCAATTCCCGCATCATGACGCCCACGCGCTACCTGCAGTTCTCCGCTAATTATTCACGCACATGCGACGCCATCGCGCAGGGTATGAGCTACAACGCCGCGACGGGCGCCTACACCTACCGCCCCGAGAACATCGACGGCAACTGGACGGCTTCGGCCTCGACCCTCATGCAGTTCTCGCCCAAGGATTCGCCCTTCGTCGTCTTCAATTATCTTGACTACAGTTTCAACCACAGCGTCGACCTCATCAGCGGCCAGCGCTCCGTGGTGCTCAATCACGGCGTGACGGAAGCTCCTTCACTGACCTTCACCAAGGGAAAGTACACCGCCAAAGCCGATGCAAACATCCGCTGGCTGTACGCCACAAGTGACCGTGCGAACTACACGACGCGCTCCACCTTCGACCTCAACTATGGCTTTGAGTTCAACGCGCGCGACGTCCTTTGGGGCCTCTCCTTCTCCACCGATCTCAATCTCTACCAGCGTCGCGGCTACGACGATGCGTCGATGAACGACAACTCGCTCATCTGGAATGCCCAACTCTCCCGCAGTTTCGGCTTCCGCCACAAGCGGAGCTCCCCTTCTTCGGAGGGGCGGGGGGGAGGTCCTTGGACGCTCATGCTCAAGGGCCACGACCTCCTCCATCAGCTCTCGCAGGTTCGCCGCACGCTCAACGCCCAGGGCCTTACCGAGACGTGGGTCAACGGCGTGCCGTCATACGTGATGCTCCACCTCATCTACCGCTTCAACTGGCAGCCGAAGAAGCGGACGTTGTAAAAAAACGAACGTTGCAAAAAGCGGAAAGTCCACAATCCTCATCTTCACAGAGTTACTCCGCTTTTATTAGCATCCGCCCTAGGGCGGACATATAACCACCCTAGGGAGATCATATAACCGCCCTAAGGCGGATATTTGTCCGCCTTAGGGCGGAAACAAAATATCTTAGTCAGATATGGGCGAGCACGCATAGAAGACATGACCAAGGGAAAGATTTATGTGCATTTTTCTGACTTTTCGACTTTACTTTTGCAACTTTGTAACGCATATAGAGTAAACAGGGACTTTGATGTGCTCTCACAGTACTGCAAAAACGTGCCCTCACTCACTACTCATGACGCGACAGGAATTTGAACACATAGTCCCCGAGATGCGCCGGCTCATGCTGGGCGTAGGGCGCGACTTCTTCGGCAACGAAATGGATGCCGAGGACGTGGCGCAGGACGGCCTATTGCAGCTCTGGCAATACTGCGAACGGCTCGACGAGGGGCACAACATTCCTGCGCTCGCCACGCGAATCGCGAAGCATTGTTGCGTCAACATGGTGAGGCGAAGAAAGGAGACGATCCCCATAGACGATGGTGCAGTACAGCGTCTTGATCCGCCAGACACTTCGCTCCATCCTTCGCCCCAAGAAGAGATGGAGAGGAACGAACTGAAGCAAGCCTTTGATGCTGCCGTCAAAAACCTCAACCCTGCCGAGCGACACCTCTTCCAGCTGCGGCAGCTCGACGGCCTTTCGCTCGACGAAATCAGCGAACAGACACACATCGCCAAACCTTCAGCGAAGAGCATGATTTCGGCCGCCCGCCGCAAACTCTTCGAGGCACTCAAGAAAGAGTATCGCAGTTAGCCCTGTAAGGGCGGCATCCCACAGCATAGTGCGTAAGCGCTATGTTTATCGTTTTACAATTTATCCCAAGCCCTGTAGGGGCGACACAATATGACTACTCACGAAATCAATCTCCTCATAGAGCGCTACCTCGACGGCGAAACGACGCCCGCCGAAGAGCGTGCCTTGGCGCTTGCCGTGCAGCGTGAGGACCGTCCCGCCGAGTGGGCCATCATCGCCGAAATGCTGGGTGAGTTGACCGCAGACGAAGAGCAATACGACAGCATCATGGCGCAGCGCGAGTCGAAGCCCGTCGTGCAAGTTACGGCGGGGGCTACCCCGCGTCTTGTCAAACTCTGGCCATGGGCCGCAGCAGCATGCGTCGTTTTGGCGGTGGGCCTCTCCATTAATCATACACGCCACGATACGCCTGGTACGCCTCAAGAAATTGCCCACATCAAGCAGATCACACAGCCACCAGTGGACAAACAGGCAGCGCCCCCTCCAGCTGAGACTCCACACGCCGCTGTCGGTGTTACCAAAGTTTCGCTTGCAGCCACCACTGACAACGAAGCTCTGTTTGCAGCTACCACCAAAGCCTCGCTCGCCACCGCAGGCGAAGCTCTGCTCCCTGACTCCGTAGAACTTGCCTCCGTCGACCCCGAGGAAGTTCCTGACGAAATTCCCGAGGAAGCTCCCGACACCGCCCCTGACACGAATCTCTATCTTGCCCTTCTGGCCGAAGTCGAGGCGCGCGCGCTCCAAGTTGAGCAATCGGAGCAGCAAATCTACCAGGCTCTCCTCGACGAACTCCTCGTCAACATCCAGCAACAGTCTAACCGTCCAGAACTCAGCCTATGAAACGCTTCATACTTACCCTCACCACCCTCCTCGCCGTCAGCCTCGGCAGCATGGCGCAGGAGATGCTCATCACCCGCCTCAGCCAGCTTTCCAGTCCCTTCACCGACAGCCAGGAAGGCAGTCTCAAGAATCTTATCGACGGCGACCTGAAGACCTTTTGGCATTCCGACTGGCACCACGGCAGAATGCAGCCGCACAGCCACTATCTGCAGGTGGAACTCATCGAACCTGTCAAGGGCGACGTGACGGCCACCATCGGCCGGCGCCAGGGCACACTGAACAATCACCCCGTCCTGATCAGCGTAGAGGCCAGCAGCGACGGCACGAACTACGTCAACGTGGGCCAGATGCAGTTTCCCTACGAGCGGCAGAGCGTTCACTTCGGCATTGATCCTCTCCCGTCGGCCACCTTCCATCTTGATAAAAAGGCCAAGTATCTCCGCTTCTACTGCGACAAGACCAACGGCAATCTCCAAGAGGGCTTCTGGCACATGAGCGAGTTCCGACTTACTCTCGACACTTCTAAAGAAAGAGCACAAAGGGCAGCCTCAGTTTTTGCAGTTCTTTTCTCCACCTCAAGCAAGGTGCAGGTGTTCTCGCGCCAGAATCTCCTCGACGACCATCCCTACAACTTCAACACGGGGAGCAGCAGCGAGAGAGGTCACGACCGCCTCGACTCGCTCTACTACCTCAACGTCAACACCTACACGATGCCCTACTACAAGGAGAAGGACAAGGAGGCCGTCGCGCAGTACGTCTTGCGCATTCTCGAGACCTACGACAAACTCATGGAGAGCGCCACTGGCGGCTTCAAGTCGTCAAGCCCGCTCGAGTTTGGTCCTGCCGAGGAGAGCAAACGACTGAGCATGTACTACGCCGAGGAACTCGAACCCTTCATCGTGGGCGGCAAAGGCCGCAACTACGTCGTGGTGCGCCAGCAGAATCCGAACAACGTCAACTACCGCATATGCGAGGGCGTGGAGTGGTGGCTCGAAACGCCGGGCGCTAACGTCGAGATGCTCGACCGTGTATATGATCCCAAAGCCAAGAAAAAGGCCGTCGTGAAGTTCCGCGTCTTCAACCTCTACGGCCCGATGACCGAGCAGCACTACGAAAGGGCGTTTAATGAGCTTCTTCCCCCTCTGCCGGGAGGAACGAATACTTCATACAATGAGCTTATGCCCCCCATACCAGGAGTTGTCACCTCATCACCCGCTCAGATGGCTGAGGGTATCCTCCAGCAAATCAAACTCCTCGCCGACCTCTACAAGGACAATGGTTCGACGACCGACGATGCCGTGGTGTACAGCATCAACGAGCGCGTGACGAAGTACCTCAGCATCTCCTGTAAAACCGCTTCCGACGTTCTTTCTGAGGAAAACCGCCAGCTCTACCGCGTCCTCGGCAAGATTCCCGGCTACAGCGCCACCGTGCGTTATCCCGACAACACGGGGGTGGCGGGCAGCTTCGAGTGGCTCTCGAATCACTATCCCCAAGGCAAACTCTACGGAATGAACTGGTTCACCAAGGGCGACGCGAAGTGCACGGGGAAAAGCCGAAACTTCCTCCTGGAGATTTACGTCAAAGAAAAATAGAGTCAAAACATACGTGATGAAAATAGCTCGCAAGGGCTATACCTAAAGCACCATTGGTGATTTAAGTTGAACAATACAACAAGATGCATCAACCCCGCCATCGTCCGTGAGGATAGTGGCGGGGCTTCTTCTTTCATTCTATCATTTTTTCATGTCAAAGGGGCACCTTCACCACGTCCACCACGTGGCTACCGGCACCGATGAGGTCGGGACGCTCGGAGATGCATTTCTGGTAGTCGATGAAACGGGCGAAGGTCTCATCGCTCATATAATTAAGGCGCGTGCGCATATAGTCGGCGGCTCCGTCGGGCGAGAAGAAGGTCACACGTTCCAGGTTCGCCGCTGCGTTGAGACGGTCAATGTCCTCGAGGCGCACGTAGTCGTAGAGTTCGTCCTCCTTGACCCGCACGTGGAAGTTCTCGTCCACCACGCCGCGCGCCATGAGGTCGCCGATGCGATCCTGATCAAAGCAGTAGGAGAGGATGCTGTATTCGTTCATCAGGTACGCCACGAAGATGAGGCCGCCGGGACGCGTCACACGACGGGCCTCGCTCAGCGCACGGACCTTCTCCTCGTCGCTCGTGAGGTGGTAGAGGGGCCCAAGGAGGAGCGTGACGTCAGCCACACCATCGGCAAGGAACGCCATACTGCGCGCATCGCCCTGCACCACATCGGCCGTGGGCTCACGCTTAAGAAACACCTCGATGTTGCGGCGCATAAGCTCCACAGCCTTCACACGGCGTCCTTCAGCCATGAGGGCCGAGGTGTAGCGCCCCGTGCCGGCTCCGATGTCGAGGATGAAGTCGTCGGGCTGCAGGAAGCGGTGCAAATGGTGCATCGTGACCTCAAATTCCACAATGCCGTGTCGACGCGTAAGTCGGAGGTCCTCGGGATGTTTGTTGTAATGCTTTTCTATGTTGGTTAGTGCCATGCGTATAGTCTCTATTATGGGCCACAAAGATACATCTTTCTGCGCTTATACGCAAGCGATAAACCGCAAATTTCTACAAAATTGCCGCCCCAAATAGCAAATATGCTAAAGATTTGTGAAGAAGAACCAAAAAAATGCACTTTTCTTTTTGCAGAAATAAAAGTTTTTGTAACTTTGTAGCGGTAAAAAAGGCACGCTATAGCTTTCAAAACGAAAGTTTTTGTGCTCAAAACGAAAAAGACATACTAACACTTTAATACATTTAAATCCAATGGCTACATTAGATCTCACCCAGTACGGTATCACTGGTTCTACCGTACTCTTCCACAACCCCACCTACGAACAGCTCTTCGCTGAAGAGACCAAGCCCGGCCTCGAAGGCTTCGACAAGGGTCAGGTAACTGAACTCGGCGCAGTTAACGTAATGACTGGTATCTACACCGGCCGTTCTCCTAAGGACAAGTACATCGTTGACGACGCTCAGAGCCACGACAAGGTATGGTGGACTTCTGAGGAATATAAGAACGATAACCACCCCATGAGCG
>JAUNIC010000126.1 GCA_030523615.1 Bacteroidales bacterium | reverse complement strand
CTTTGCAGCAGGTTTTGCAGCGGGCTTAGCCTTTGCAGTAGCCTGTGCTACAGGCTTTGCTGCAGCCTTAGGCTGAGCAGCCTTTGCGGTAGCGGTCTGTCCGGCGCTCTGACGGGTAGCGGTCTTGGCCTTTACCATGTCGCGGCGATGCTGGTCGCGCTGCTGCCACTCGCTCATCGAGTAGTAGTTGCCAGTGACGGGGTCGAAGAGCTGCATCTCGGGGAGAACAGGGTTGTCGTTGTCACTTGCGGTGGGGATAGTGCTGGGGGTGTATACCTGTGCGATCTCTACGGGGGTAACGCCAGCGTTGACCATATCAATCTTCTTTGCAGCAGCGAGAGTGAGGTCAATGATGCGTCCCTTAGCGTAGGGGCCACGGTCAGTCACACGAACGACTACAGATTTGCCGTTCTTCTTATTGGTGACCTTCAGCATGGTGCCGAAGGGGAGGGTGCGGTGTGCGCAGGTGAAGGAGTCGGTGTTGAACACTTCACCGCAAGCTGTCTTGCGGCCGTTCCAGGCGCGTCCGTAGTAGGATGCGATGCCTGTGGGCTGGCTAATTTTTACAGGGCGATTTTCGCGATTGAATCTGCTTTGTGCGTTTGCTTCGAGGTTTGAAAGGGTGAAAAGGGTGATTAAAAATAGTACAACTTTAAAAAACTTCATAATAAAATATCATGCCAGACGCATTGTGCATATTGTATCCTTATTAATGCGTTAGTGTGTACGTCGTAGTGCCTTTAGCGGATGCCGTGTGGGGCCCTACGCGTAAGCTTTACGACGTCGGGATCGCGCCGGATGGATTTTCCGTCCTGGGCAATAAACACGACCCTATTCGTCTGGCAGCTTACGAGCGTATTTCTCGTTAGCGGGTGCAAAGGTACGAAAAAACTGCAAGCCTTGCAAGACTTTTAGCAAGATTATCAGTACTTTAACAATATTTTAGAATGAGAATTTTATTTACAGATTGCAAAAACCGTGGCTGAAGGGGCGTATCCGCCGAACTCAGGAGCGAAGGTGCACTGCACTCTTGCGAGGCCCGTTTGGAAGGTTCCGGAGCGGTCAATGACGAGTTCTTCGGTGAGGGTGTGGGTTCCCTTGGCGAGGTGCTCGAAGTAGTACTCGTTGCTGCTGTCGTGTACCATTCTGTAGCAACTTGTGCCGCCCATCCAGCAGAGGCCGCTGAGGGGTTGACGGGGCTCCATGCAGGCAGCACGGGAAGATTCTACACATACGAAGTCGTAGTCACGTTCGGCGCGGATCGTGATGGTTTGGCGCACACGTTCGCCCACCTTCACAGCGTTCTTGCTGCTGCCGGCTTTGGCGTTGGCGGAAGTTGCTTTGGCGTTGGCGTTCGCGGCCAGGTTGCTGGCGGCGGGCAGTTCGATGGGCTGCCACTTGCCGTCGCGCAACACTTCCCACTGGCGGCTGATGGTGAAACCGGCGCTGCTGGCCTCCACCTGTTCGATGGGCAGCGTGTAGTCGGCGTAAACGGCGCCCCACGAGAGGCCGTCCGTGTCCTTTATAATATTAAATGAGTTGGAACGGATGGCACGAGCGTTTTCGTCGGCGCTGAGTTCGCGCTTGCTGTAACCTTCGGGAGCGAGCGTCTGGAAAAGCTGCGACGTCGCGTTCGGGTTGCAGTCGCCGTGGAGAAGGGCGTAAGTGGCGTCGGCGCTGGCGCGGCTGCTCTCCCACTTCTGTGTGCGCTTGCTCTGCAGGAGCCAGAGTTTCATGGCGGTCTGTATCTCGGCAGGCGTGAAGGTGTGACCGTCGGCTTCAGGCGAGAACGTGGCGTCGGGACGCTCCGTGGCAATTGCGCTCAGGGCTTCGATGGCCATCGTCTGCGTTGGAATCTTGTAGCTCGCCCATCCGCCAAAGGCGCGCTCCGTGTCGAAGTAGCGGCCCATTTCTTCGGTGGCGACGGTGAACTCTACAAGGCTCTGCATGGCGAGGAGCGACTCTTCTGGATGGCTCTTGGCCAGAATCTGCGCTACGGCGCTCTTGCCGTACATCGTGAGGTCCTTCTTTTCCTTTGCGGCAAGTTCCATGAGATACTTGGCGTCCTTGTCGGGGGCAAGGCCAAGGAGCTGGCGCACGTAGAGGTAGCGCAGCATGACTTCGGAGATGCCGCTGGCCTTCTCCTTCTTCATGTGCTTCACCGTCTCGGCGGCGGTTTGTTCGAGGAATTTCACACCCTTGTCGAGCATCGTGGCGGCGGTACGGCTGCCCGTCATCTTCTGCTGGCGGGCCAGGAGAACGCAGACGTCGGCGGTGATCCACGGCGAGGAGTAGAAGTCGCGGAACCACGAGAATCCGCCGTCGCCGCGCTGGAAGTCCTTCAGATGGTCGAGGGCAGAGTAGCGCAGGGCGGGAATGTCCTTGGCGCTGAGGAGGCTGTCGACGAGAGCGCCGCTTGCCGTGTTGTGGAGTTTCTTGCTGAGGAAGTCGCCCACCTCGATGGCGTACAGGCGGGTTGCCCAATCCGTAGCGCTGTAGGCTTCGCCCTCCAGCAGGGTGGGGACGACGCGGATAACGTTCCAAATGGGATTGGCCGAGTACTCCACACTAAGCTGCGGCTTGCACTTGGCATCCTGCTTCATGAGGCGGGGCAGGTTGAGGCGGCTGAGGTCCACCTTGACGGTGCCTTTCTCCGTGGTAGAGAAGGGCACGGAAACCTGAATCGTCTCGCGGCCGTCGATGAAGGGGATGTTGCGCTCTTCGCCGTCGCTGAACTCAGTCGTCTTTGCCACGGCGCGCACATTAATGTCGCACGTTGCGGTGATGGGGAACGTGAAAGTCTGGGCCTCGTTCTTGCCGGTCAGTTCGAAGGCGCGCTTCTCCGTCTTGAGCGGTTTGCCCGTCTTGGCGTCGGTCACGACGAAGATGAGTTCGCCCTTGAGCGTTGCGTCGCTGAGACTGCGCACGGTGACGGGCAGATCGGTCTTGTCGCCCTCGCGGAGGAAGCGCGGCGCGGCAATCTCCGTCGTGAGTTTCTTCTGCGCGAAGATCGTGTCATTCAGCATGCCGTAGTTCATATTTCTATCATGCGCAAGGGCGGTAAAGTTCCATTGCGTCAGACTTTCGGGCAGCGTAAAGTTCAGCGTCACGTGTCCCGTACTATCTGTGCGCAGGCAAGGCATGAAAAACGCGGTTTCATCGAAGTTTTCTCGCGCTTTCACGCTGTTTGCTGCAGCGAGTGCTTCGTCGTCGACTTCGTTCGCAAAGCCGTCTGCCATTGCGTCGGTTTGAACAACTTCGTAACATCTGGCTTCTTCGTATTTTACGCCCGGTTCGCGGCTGGGAGCGGCCATCGGCATGGCCTCGGCGAGGTACATGGTTGAGTTGCTCTTGGCAAGTCGCCTTGTACCGCCGTCGAGCGAAAGTGAGGCGAGCTCCATGATGCCGTAGTAGTCAAACATCGAAGGCTCCCATTCCGAGAATTTCGGGTCTTTGCTTGGATTCTTCAATGCTTTTTCGTAATAGAAGCCGCTGTTGCTGATAGCACACGTTGTGGCGTAGCAAGTGGGCAAAGAGCGGTCAAACACGAGGTCGAACTGCCACGGACGAGAGGCGAAAGCGTCGAGGCTCGCGTCGTACAAGCGAGCCATAATGCTGGCATTGGCGGGGGTGCCGTCGGGATGCTTCACACGGAGGCTCCACGTCTCCTGTTCGCCCGGCTGAAGGTGGTTGCGGAAGGTGCTCCACTCCATCATCAGACGCTTGTCGGGCTTCGGCTTCTCGACTTGGAAGGCTTGGTCATAGAGACGGTTGTTCTTGACGAAGCAAACGAAACCGGTAGCGCCGTCGCCGTACTTCTCCTGCCACTTGAGATTGAGGGTGAAGTCGGGATCGTTGAGCAGGATGACCTCGTGCTTCACGATTCCGCCCTTGCTGCTCACCACGTCGTAGAAGAGGGTCACTGGCAGGTCCGTTCCTTCATCCAGCGCGCGGAGGTCGATGGTGAGTGTGCTTTCGTCACCAGCCTCGTTCGTTGTCTTGGTGAAAAGTTCCGGCTTTTTCTCCGTCGCTTCGGGTTCGGCAGGCCGCTCGGTGCGAGTGCCCACCTGGAGGGCATGCGAGGCAGTCGCTGTCTCGCCGTTCGAGGCCGTGACGTCTACCTTCGTCTGGTAGAATCCCTCCTTCTTCAGCGTGATGCTGATGGAGAAACGGCCTTCGTCGTCGGTGGTGATGGTTCCGCCGCACTTCGGATCTTCGTCGCCGTCCATTCGCCACAGATCGTCGTCCTCGAACTCCTGGAATCGATCGGAGCTATACCAGCGGAACAAGAACCAAGGCTGGAACGTCGTTTCCCACGTCACTTCTGTGTTGGGCACGGGCACTCCGGCGAAAGTCTCCACGAGACCGTTGAGGACGAGCGTATCGCCTGCCTCCCACGACGGTTTGCCCACGAGCTCCCGGCTGTCGGCTGCATTCAGTGTGACGCGGAACGTCGGACGCTTATATTCTTCTACGCGCACGTATTGCGTTTCGGCAGTCGCAGCGCCACGGAAGACGATGGGGAAGAGACCGGGGACGACGTGCTCCGGCAACGTAAATTCGCCGGAGAATTGTCCAAATTCATCGGTGGAAACGCTGATTTCTGCAATATCTTCGTAATCCTTGTCCTGCAGGACGAGCTTACCCTTCATCCCCTCGATGGCCTCGTAGTCATCGTTGTGACGCGAGTATACAAAGCCCCCCACCTGCACCTTCTGGCCGGGACGGTAGATGGCGCGGTCGGTATAGATGCGGGCATTGTTATTGTTCATGTTTGAATCGTAATAACCGCCGTAGAAGGGCGTTCTGTTGAATACGGGACGATAGACGTCAGATCCTACAGAAATCGCGATTTCATCGTTTAATTTTATATTCGTCACGTCGAAAGTTCCGTCGGCTTCGGGCTCGATGTTCAGCCACGGACGATGGTTGAAATTGCCGCGGTAACGCTCCGCTTCGCGATGCTTTGCGCTGACACCCTCTGTGAAGGGATGGCCCGTTCGGCTATCGACAATCGTCATGCGTACGTGTTCGCCCTCCGCGCTCTTGGTGGAGAAGAACACAGGCTTCAAGCCACTGATGTGCAGCCATCGGCGATCCTGCACTTTGCCCTCGACGAGGAGTTCGGCGATGTAGATGCCTGCTTCGTCGAGGCGTGTGGTGAGTGTGTCTTTGAAGATCTTGTTGGCGGGCGTATGCTCGAGGTCTTTCTCGACCGACGTGACGAGTGCGCAGCGCTTCTTCTTTTTGGCGTATTTGTCGACGTCGAGTTCCGTGTCGAAAGTTTCGTTGGTTAGGTCAAGGGCGCGGTAAATGCGCAGTTCGGCGTGGGCAATATTATTCGATGAAACCACGAATTTCAGCGGTTCGCCGGGATGAAAATCGTTGTTGCTGCCCACGACGGATACGCGGATCGTCGGCCTCTCATTTTCGTCGATTGCCCATTGCAGGACTTTGGCCAGATTGCCCCCAGATCGTTTGTCAAGTTTTTTGAGAGCAGGCATGGCCTCTTTGAGGCGCGCGATAATCTCCGCGTAGTTGTACGTGTTGAGGCTGAATTTGTTCCAATCCATGTAATCGCAGACGAGAACCGCCAGCGTGTTGCCGTGGCTCTCGTAGTGAGCGCGCATCTTAGCCAAGAGATCGCGACGCTCCTGAAAGGTGCCGAAATAGTTGTCGAGGGCGTCGAAGGTGAGCACGCTGAGGAGGTCATCGTTGAAGCAACGGCTGTCGCGACCTAGCGCGAAAGCCGGAACATAGTCGGAAGCCTTGGCTGAAGCGAGCACTTCGGTGTTGCTGAGCGCTCCGAGAATCAGCACTTTATCGTGGCGAATGCGTCCAAGGGCATACTGCCAGAGCGCACGCTCTACAGGGCGCTTCTCTACAGCCCAAGCCTCCTCGATACGTTTGATGCTGATGGAATCGCTGTCGCGGCTCACCTCGTGAGCGACGGTGAATTCGGTGCAAAGCGCGCGGAGCAGCTGCGGCTGATTGTCTTCGGCGGCCGCCTTGTCGCGGATCTGGTGCAGCGTGGCGAGCGCCGACTTGGGAAGGTCGTCGTTGAAGGCGCGCGTGGCGTCGTTCCACAATTGTGTGTAGGACTGCGCGTTGGCGTTGGTGCTGAAGATGCTCATAAGGGCGAAAATAATAAAGGAGAGTAGGTGCTTCATATGGCGTAGTGTGCTTATTTTCGTGGTTTGTGCGCTTGTGGTTGTTGTGTCTGCGCACAATTTTGTGATTTTGGCGCAAAGGTACAGAAATCTTTTCGTTTTTGTGTTAAAGTTTACGTAAAATGTGGCGAAAATTAAGAGTTTTTTGCGGAAGAACGGGTTTGAGGTGCTTCAATTGTCAGCAAAGGTCGGATGAGCGGCGCAGCAGAGCAGTGAATTTGCGGCAAGGACAGTTTTAACGCTCTTAAAGAAATAGTTCCCTCTCTCAAAGAAATAAGTCGTGTCACTGCTGTGAGAAAGACGTGCCACATCCGTGAATCGAACGTGGTACAATTGTGAAATGATTGTTGCACGTCCGTGACACAACTGTATCACACCTGTGACACAATCAAACCACATACGTGACACAATCGAGCCACATCCGTGAAACGACATAATTCTTTGAGAGCGTTAACTGTTTCTATGAGGCAGTTAAATCGGTCGCCAAGGAAATCCTGCGAATCTTTGCGGCGCTTGCCTTTTTCTCACACATTATTTATTTTTTAGGGGGCGAAATTTGGGAGAAACGCAGTTTTTTCGTAATTTTGCACGGAAAAATGTAAAAACACAGCCCTCAAGACCTACGCAGTAGCGTAGAGCGGCAATAATTCAGTACGATGAGCGAAGAAAACAACGACATCCAGCAGCAAAACTTAGAGTCAGAAAACGTAAACGTAGGCGACGTCATCGAGTTTGACGACGTCAGCACACCCGTAGTTGACGAGCCGACGTCCGCAGCCGACGAGCCGACGCCCGCCGGCGATGAACCCACGGACGCCGCCGACGAGCAGATGGACGCCATACCCACAGCGCCCAGCGAGAAACCCCAGCTGACGGGCATGTACCAAAACTGGTTCCTCGACTATGCCTCCTACGTCATCCTCGAGCGCGCCGTGCCCCACATGGGCGACGGCCTGAAACCCGTGCAGCGACGCATCCTCCACACTATGAAGCGCATGGACGACGGCCGCTACAACAAAGTGGCCAATATCGCCGGTGAAACCATGAAATTTCACCCGCACGGCGACGCCTCCATTATCGACGCGCTGACGCAGATGGGTCGACAGAATCTGCTCATCGACTGCCAGGGATCGTGGGGCAACATCCTCACCGGCGACGAAGCCGCTGCTGCCCGTTACATCGAAGGTCGACTGACGAAGTTCGCACTCGACGTCCTCTTCAATCCCAAGACGACCGAGTGGAAGCTGTCGTACGACGGCCGCAATAAGGAACCCGTGGCGCTGCCTGCGAAGTTCCCTCTTCTTCTCGCCCAAGGCGCTGAAGGTATTGCCGTAGGTCTGAGCGCCAAGATCCTGCCCCATAACTTCGGCGAACTGTGCGACGCCGCCATTTCCTACCTCAAGGGCGAGGAGTTCCACCTCTATCCCGACTTCCAGACGGGCGGTCTCATCGACGTTTCGAAGTACAACGACGGTATGCGCGGCGGTAGCGTCAAGGTGCGTGCCCGCATCGAGAAGCGCGACGCCAAAACCCTCGCCATCACCGAACTGCCCTACGGCAAGACGGTCGGTACGCTCAACGAAAGCATCGTGAAGGCCTCTGAAAAAGGCAAAATCAAGATTCGCAAGGTCGAAGACTACACCGCCGAGAAGGTGGAGATCCTTGTGCACCTTGCTCCCGGCGTTTCGAGCGACAAGACCATCGATGCACTCTACGCCTTCACCGACTGCGAGGTGAGCATTTCGCCCAACTGTTGCGTCATCGACAATAAGACACCCCGTTTCGTCACCGTCAGCGAAGTGTTGAAGTTCAACACCGAAATGACGAAGGACCTCCTGCGCCGTGAACTCGAAATCCGTCGCGCCGAACTCCTCGAGCAGCTGATGTTTGCCTCCCTCGAACGCATCTTCATCGAAGAACGCATCTATAAAGACAAAGCCTTCGAGAACGCCGCCGACATTGACGCCGCACTGGCCCACATCGACAAGCGCCTGGAGCCCTTCAAGAAAGATTTTGTGCGCGACGTCACCCGCGACGACCTCCTCCGTCTGCTCGAAATCAAGATGGCACGCATCCTGAAGTTCAACAAGGTGAAGGCCGACGAAAACATCGCCAAAATCAAGGACGAAATAGCCCGCATCGACGACGACCTGCAGCACATGGTGCGCGTCACCATCGATTGGTTCAAACTCATCAAGAGTCGCTACGCTGCCGAGCATCCGCGTCTCACGGAGATTCGCGCTTTCGACAGCATCGAAGCCACGAAGGTCATCGAAGCCAACGAAAAACTCTACATCAACCGCGCTGACGGCTTTATGGGCACCGGCCTGAAGAAGGACGAGTTCGTGGAGAACTGCTCCAGCATCGACGACGTCATCATCTTCTACCGCGACGGCTCCTACAAGGTGATGCGCGTGGCCGACAAAGTGTTCATCGGCGAAACCGAACGCTCGAAAAAGGAAAAGAAGAAGGCTGAAGTCATCCACATCGCTGTTTTCAAGAAGAACGACCAGCGTACCGTCTACAACGTCTGCTATCGCGACGGAAAGACGGGCCCCACATACATCAAGCGCTTCAGCATCACCTCCATCAAGCGCGAATCGGAGAACGACCTCACCGGCGGCACCCCTGGCAGCCGTGTGCTCTACTTCACCGCCAATCCTAACGGCGAAGCTGAAGTGGTGAAGGTCAACCTCAAACCCAATCCCAAGCTCCGCAAGACCACTTTCGACAAGGACTTTGCCGAAATCGGCGTGAAGAGCCGTGGTGCACGCGGTAATCTCCTCACCCGCCTTGAGGTCCATCGCATTAACCTCAGTCGCCACGGCGGTAGTACCCTCGGTGGCCGCAAGGTGTGGTTCGACTACGATGTGCAACGCCTCAACTACGATGGTCGCGGCGATTTCCTGGGCGAATTCCACAACGACGACCTCGTGCTCGTCATCATGCAGAACGGTGAGTTCTACACCACCACCTTCGATCCCAACAACCACTTCCCTTCTTCCGGTCTCCTGAAGGTAGTGAAGTTCGAGCCCTCGAAGGTCTACACGGCTGTGGTGCGCATGCCCAAGAGCCAGGGTGGCGTGCCCTTGACCCTCAAGCGTTTCTGCTTCGAACCCGCCAGCACCAACAAGGACGCCACGAATCGCAACTTCGTCAATTTCAAGAATTCCGATGGCGTAGTGACGGAGTGCACCCTCGTGCATCTTCTCGACGAGCCCTTCTCCCATCTTCAGGTGAACTTTGGCGGCAACGACAGCTTCCGCGAGCCTCTCGACATCGAGGCCGTCGATTTTGTCGAGGTCAAAGGCTACGCCGCCAAGGGCAAGCGCCTCACGCTGAACGAAGTGAAGAGCGTGGAACTGCTTGAGCCTACGCGCAAGCCCGAAGAGCCCGAAACCGACAATTCTGACGATGAATCCGTAGATTCTGCCTCCGACGAGCCGCAGGAAGAAGTGGCTCCCGCCACTCGCAGCGAGGAAGAACTCATGGACGAACTCACCGGACAGGGACGGCTCTTCTAATAACTGAATAATTCAAAAAACATTAAATCAATATACTATGTATTTACTTGGCTATGACATAGGCAGTTCGTCTGTCAAGGCTTCGCTCGTTGACGCCAGCAGCGGCAAGTGCGTTGCCAGCACCTTCTTCCCCAAAGTAGAAGCACACATC
>JAUNIC010000125.1 GCA_030523615.1 Bacteroidales bacterium | reverse complement strand
ACTAAGAGGTTGAAAGGTCAAATGGATGACAGGTTAAAAGGATGATAAAAGCACTCCTCCGGCTATTGCCGCTAAACGATCACCGCCGCCAGATTGCAGAGAATCTCGTCTGGGCCGTAACGGGTAAGGTGGTAACGCTGATGGGCAGCCTGCTCGTCGGCATCATCGTTGCGCGCTACCTCGGCCCTGAGCGCTACGGACTGATGAATTACGTCATCAGCTACGTATTCCTCTTCCAAACCTTCGCCGCATTTGGACTTGACAACATCGAGATCCGCGAGGAAAGCAAACGCCCCGAAGATACCAAGAAGATTATGGGAACTTCGCTGGCCATCCGCTATGCACTGGCGCTCCTCACCCTCCTTGCCATAGCCATCACAACGTGGACCTTTGAGGCCGACGCCTACACGGCACTTCTCATTGCCATCTACTCGTCGAGCCTCCTCGTCAACCCGTTCAACGTCATTCGTAATAATTTTCTCGCGCGCGTACAAAATGAATATGTAGTGAAGAGCGAAATCTCGCGCACCCTCCTCGGTATGGCCATCAAATTCAGCCTCCTGTGGCTGGGATGCGGACTGACGTGGTTCGTTGTCGCCAGTACTTTCGACTGGGTGCTCCTCGCCAGCGGCTACATACTCTCCTACCGCCGCAAAGTCGGACGAATCCGCGATTGGCAGTTCTCACGCGAAGAGGCTCGTTTCCTCACCAAAGAGTCGTTCCCGCTCCTACTTACCAGCGCAGCCGTCATCGTCTACCAGCGCATTGACCAGGTGATGATCGACAACTTCATCGGCCACGAGAGCGTAGGCTACTTCAGCGTAGCGAGCCGCATGGTAGAGGTGCTCATCTACGTTCCCATGATGTTGGCACAGACCATCAGCCCCGTCTTGACCAGCATTCGCAAAAGGGACGAGGCAGAGTACCGCAAGAAGGCACAGCTTTTCATGAACGTGAGCCTATGGACCAGCGGCGTGTTGGCCACCATCGTCTCGCTCATGGCCTATTGGGTGGTGATGCTGCTTTTCGGTGAGCAATATCTGCCAGCCGTCATCGTGCTGCAAGTCATGAGTTTCAAAGCCATGAGCGTGGCACTGAGCAACACGGCAGGCACGATGCTTGTGGTTGAAGGCCTGCAGCGTTACGCCATCTTCCGCGACCTCTTCGGCTGCATCGTCTGCATCACCCTCAACTACTTGCTGCTCCCTCGCTACGGCATCGTAGCAGCAGCCTGCGTTGCCATCTTGAGCAACGTCTCAGCAGGCTACATCGCCGACGCTTTCATCCCCGCATACCGCCATCTCTTCCGTCACCAGACGAAGGCGCTACTCTTCGGATGGAAGGACCTCATACACATCAAAACGCTTTTGAAGAAGTAAAATATGTTCATTCTCCCCGCCATATGGTTCATCATCCTCACGTTACTGCTTTGGCGCAAGCACCAAGGCATTGACGTGTGTGTGTATATCAGCAGTCTGTATGCAGCCGTGAACGTCATGGCCGTCATCGTCGTGCTGACCGATATGCTGGGAGGCGGTGGCATCCTCTTCAGCAACGGCAACGCAGAATTCGGCATCATCCCCACCCTGCTCTACTGCGTTTTGCTTACGATAACGCTCTTACCCTTCCATCTGGTCTACGACAGAGAAGTGAAGGCCATCAGCGTCTACTCGCCATTCCTCCTCGATTGCCTGAGCGCATTACTCTTTGCCGTCGCCTTGCTCAATCTCTACCTCGTTGCCGACAGCACGCTGGACATCCTCTCCGGCGACCTTGGCGCCGTCCGCAACAGTATCTATGCCGGCGAGGAGACACCCGCACAGCTGAAGGCAGAATCCATGCCGTACATCGCCAAATTCCTCTACTACTTCAATCCCGCCACGCTCCTTGCGCTCCCCATACTTTTCTACAATCTGTGCTTTCGCAAGCATCCTTGGTGGTGGAACCTTCTGCTTTTCTTTGCATCGCTGAGCATGCCTATCGCCGGTATCCAGGCTGCCGACCGAACGGAGATGATCTACTACGCCACAATGCTTCTGTTCACGCTCATCTTCTTCCGTAAGCACTTCACCCGCAAAATCAAGCGCGCCCTGACCATCGTCGGACTACCCTTTGTGCTCCTTGGCGCAGTCTATGTCATTGCCGTCAGCCAGTCACGATTTGAGAATGTCAGCGAAGGCACATCGGGCCGCAACCTCCAATATGCCGGCCAGGGCTATCTGAACTTCTGTTACTATTGGGAACACGCCAACTACGAACAACCTGCCGTCGAGCGTATATTCCCCATGTATAGCCACTTCATCAAGAAGGTTGATTCAACTCCCGCGCGCCGTTCTGAGCGTTCAGGCCAGCAAGGATTCTTCATCAGCGTCTTCCCCTCCTTCATCGGCGACCTCATGCTCGACCTCACCCCCATCGGCATGATTGTCTGGGTCATTTGCTACACGTTGTTAGGACTCCTCCTCGTCCGGCAGTCGCACCGCAAGGAACTCGACATCTCCGAGGTGCTCCTCATCTTCCTCATGGCCTGCATCCCCACATTCGGCATATTCTATTTCCGATTCCATAAATTCACCTACACGTTTGCCGTTATCCTGGCACTCGTATATCATTTCTTATCGAGATACCGCATCCGTCTATGAAAATCTTTGCCATCATCGTCACCTATAACGGCATGAAGTGGATCGACTGGTGTCTCGCTTCATTGCAACACAGCACGCACCCCATTACGCCCATTCTCGTCGACAATGGTTCCACCGATGGATTGCGTGAGCACATACCGCACCATCACCCCGAGGCTGTTTGGCTCCCTCAGGACAAAAACCTCGGTTTTGGACGCGCCAACAACATCGGCATTCGCTATGCCATGGACCACGGAGCCGACGCCGTGCTACTCCTCAATCAGGATGCAGCCATCAGTCCCGACATGCTCGCACAACTGGTGAAGAGCGATGACGGCAACAGCCTCCTCACTCCCATCCACCTCAACGGAAAAGGAGAGCGTATCGACTTCCAGTTCAAGCGCTCACTCACACAGTCCGGCAATCTGCTCCTCGACCATTTCGCCACTGGCCATGTCGGCGACAAATACCCCATCGGCATGTTTTGCGCTGCCTGCTGGTATATTCCCGTCTCGGTACTCAAGAAGGCAGGCGGCTTCTCACCACTCTTCTACCACTACGGCGAGGACGACAACCTCTATAACCGCATGATGTTCCACGGCGTAAAGTCGTACGTCATACCCGGCGTCTTTATGTATCACGACCGTGAGGAACACGGCAACATGAGCCTCTTCAACAAGAAGAAACTGCGTCGCGAATACCTCGTTGCCGCCACCAATCTCAACCTCAGCCGCAAAGCCCGTCTGAACCGCTACTACCGCGTGTGGGCCAACAACAAGAGCCACACCGGCGCCTTCCTCGCCTCCACAGCATGGATGATAGCCCACTGCGCAGAGATACGCCGCTACCGACAGGCCGAAGCTCAGGAGGGTCCCACGTGGCTCACGACAGAACTGACGTAATTCACACACACAAAAACACACAGCTTTTATTTCATGAAAGATATCAAAATATGTGTAGTCGGACTTGGCTACGTAGGACTCCCTCTGGCCCGTCTCTTCTCCACACGCTTCACCACCATAGGTTTCGACATGAACCCCTCACGAGTCGCAGCACTCATGGCGGGTCATGACCTCACCCTCGAGGTTTCCGACGAACTTCTCCAGGACGCCATCCAGAACCACGGTTTCGTCTGCACCACCGACATCGAGCAAATCCGTGACTGCAACTTCTACGTCGTGGCCGTGCCTACGCCCGTCGACCTCAACAACCGCCCCGACCTCACGCCGCTCATCAAGGCCAGCGAAACCGTCGGCAAAGTTATCTCCGAAGGCGACATCATCGTCTACGAAAGCACCGTATACCCCGGTGTTACCGAAGAGGAATGTCTCCCCGTCGTTGAGCGCGTCAGCGGACTCAAGTTCAATCGTGACTTCTTCGCCGGCTACTCTCCCGAACGCATCAACCCCGGCGACAAGGCACACACCGTCGAGAAAATCAAGAAAGTCACTTCAGGTTCTACTCCCGAAGTAGCCGACCTCGTTGACAACGTCTACAATGCCGTGCTTGTCAATGGTACCCACAAAGCTCCCTCCATCCGTGTGGCCGAAGCCAGCAAGATTATCGAAAACAGCCAGCGCGACGTCAATATCGCCTTTATGAACGAGTTGGCAAAAATCTTTAACGCCATGGGCATCGACACCCAGGACGTCATCGAAGCAGCGTCGAGCAAGTGGAACTTCATCAAACTCAAGCCCGGACTCGTTGGCGGACACTGCATCTCCGTCGACCCTTACTACCTCATCCAGAAGGCACAAGTCTACGGTGTATTGCCCCGCATCATGAGCGCCGCACGCCGTCTGAACGATGGCATGGGAGCCTACGTGGCCAAGCAGGTCATCAAGTGCATGAACAAAAAGGGCGTACTCGTCAAGGACGCCAACATCCTTCTCCTCGGCTTTACCTTCAAGGAGAACTGCCCCGACATCCGCAACACAAAGGTCATCGACATCTACACCTCGCTCCAAGAGTACACCGACAACATCACCGTCTACGATCCTTGGGCCGACAATGCCGTTGTGAAGCACGAATACGGCATCGACATCGTCAGCCAACTCCCTGCCGGCAATCAGTACGATGCGGTTGTGCTCTGCGTGGCCCACAACCAGTTCCTCGACCTTGACCTCACCCAACTCGTGCGTCCCGTTGGCGTCATCTACGATGTCAAAGGCATTGCCGACCGCAGCATCGTCGACGCACGACTTTAGTGATGATTAGATAGTAAGTTGCCATTCCCCAAAAAGCAAATTCCTCACACTCATTTTCATGGAAACAGCACACGCAGTCCCTACCCTCTCCATCGTCATGCCCGTCTTCAACCGCGAAGACGAAGTACAGGAGATGATCCTCAGCATTCAGGCCAACACCTTTACAGATTGGGAATTGCTCTGTATCGACGACGGCTCCGACGCGTCGTGCATCGAACTCCTGAAGAATTTCAGCGCAGCAGATCCTCGCATCCACTTCTTGCAGCGCGAACGCATGCCGAAGGGAGCTCCCACCTGCCGCAACATTGGTCTTGAAGCAGCACGGGGCAAATACATCATATTCTTCGACTCCGACGACTATATCACTCCCGAGTGTCTTGCCACACGAGTCAATGCCATGGAGCAACACCCCGAAAACGACTTCATGACAGCCCCCTCAATGGTGCTCACCGATGGCCGTTTCGTCTACGACAAAGGTTCGTTCATGTTCGGCTATCCGGCATTCGGCACCGACGATGTCAACCACTTCTGCCGCCGCATTCTCCCGTTCGTCGTTTGCAACAACATCTACCGTCTCGCCTCGCTTCACAAGGCCAACATCGTTTGGGACGAAGCCTTGAAATCCATGCAAGACGCCGACTTCAACCTCACCGCCCTCACCGCAGGACTGCGCTATGCCTACATTGACTGCCCACCCGACTACGCCTACCGCATCAACAGCACAGGCGCCATCACACAGAAGATGTACACCAACGAGCACAACATCTCATTCCTGCACGCCATCGACAAGTTCTACGCCCTCACCGCCACCTACGGCCGACGCTGCCACACGGCACTCTTTGAGGGCGTCATCCTCCTCTACAACCGCGTCTCGTTCCAAAGCGCCAATCACGATTTCGCGACAAAAGCCATCGACATCATCCGCCGCTACGACACCTGCCATGCCCGTATCTTCGCCACGATCATGTGGCTTACCCGCATGCTGGAACACATCGTGTCGAAAAAGCGTGCCCGACAGCTCCCGGTGCTCTACTACATCCTGAAGAACAAACGCATTGTCAAGCAGAAAGGAACCGCCATCAGCGCCATTCTGCAACACACCACGCATTTGGCTGAATACCATCCGCTCGTCACACGTCAGTAACCCCACTCCACCTTCTCCCGCAAAAGTTCCATGAGACACATCGCCCTATGTTTCGTCCTCTTGCTGAGCTTCACCGTCTGGGCCCAAGACCCCTCAACGCCCACTTCGCCCACAAAGCTCTACATCTGGACCGACAACCAATATACTGCCTACGACATTCCATCCGATCCCTTTCAGATGGAAGTGGACAGTGACGGCATACTGACCTTGGGCGACAACACCATCGACACCCACCACGGACAAATCATCACCTTCGACTGTCCTCGCGTGCTCGCTGAGCGTCGCGACCTCGCCTACTTCGCGTGCATCGACAGCATTCGCGGCCAGATGCTCTTTATGGGAGGAGCTCTCAAGCAGACCATCGTCACCCTTCAGAACATGGATGCCAGACCTCGGCTGACTTACGAGCTCCCCGATTATAACACCGACTTCACAGGAACCCTCGATTACATCAAAGTGCTGAACGACGGCAACTATTTCCTCTATGAAGTCCGTCCAGACGCATGCGACCGCGTCTGGAAGTTCTGGCCCGAAACGCACCAGCTCATTCCCGTCTTCACATTCCGCAACAAATACCAGAGCCTCAAGTACCATTGGGGACTCGAATACGTCGAAGACACCCACACGCTCTATATGGCAGAGTACGGCAACAGCATGACGAACCCCGACGACCCTCAGCACCCCGGTCAGAAACTCGGCAGCAAAGCGGGCGCCACCAAGATCTGGCGCTCTACCGACAATGCCGAAACCTGGCAGCAGTTCGTCGATTTTCGCGACGATCCCACCATCTTCTACGAACATTTCCACATCCACGCCATCCACTATGACCCCTACGACCACCGCCTCTACGTCTCCAGCGGCGATGCCGTCGAAGGCCGACGCTCCAACAAGCGCCTGTGGTGGACCGACGACAACGGCGACTCATGGCACTCCCACGACTGGAGTTTCTATTGGGGCACCGACAACAACGCTCACTCCCACGGCCAGATTGTCAGTTTCTATGCCGACCGTGACTTCATCGTGGCTGGAGGCGACGACTACCACAACTGCATCTATCGCATCGACAAAAGTCAAGCCAACACCAACCTGCCTCTGAAGCCCGTCTACTACTACAATCCCGACGCACAAGGCACCGTAACGCACTACACCACGCGCTTCAAGAAACTGAGCAACGGTCTCATCATCACCATGCTCACACAAGGCGACTCCAACGGGTTCCCGCGCCGCACACGTCTCGTCGGAACCTACAACGGCTACGATTGGTTCATTCTCTACCAAGGATCTGTTGAAGACGGTTCACTGCCTCTCTATCAGACAGGCAACTTCGATGAATGGAACGGACACCTATACTTCGGCATCGGCGAAATAGAAGACGGCAAGAAAGTTTCGAAATTCATCAAGATGAACATCCCGCGCCTCTGAATTTCGCACCAAAATCGATCTCGCAAACACCCTACACACACCATACACACTCTCATGAAAGCACGCGTTTTAGCACTATACCTTCCCCAATATCACCCCATCCCCGAAAACGACGAGTGGTGGGGACCTGGCTTCACCGAATGGACCAACGTCGCCAAGGCCAAGCCGCTCTTCCGCGGACACTACCAGCCGCGCATACCCGCTGACCTCGGCTTCTACGATCTCCGTTTGCCTGAGGTTCGCGAGAAGCAGGCAGAGCTGGCACGCGAAGCCGGCGTCGAAGGATTCTGCTACTACCACTATTGGTTCGGAGGCGGTCGTCAACTGCTCGAGCGTCCCTTCAACGAGGTGCTCGAAAGCGGAAAACCCGACTTTCCCTTCTGCCTCTGCTGGGCCAACCACGACTGGACCAACAAGACTTGGAAGAAGGGGTCGAGCCTCCGTCGCGACTCTATGATCATGAAGATGGAGTACAGCATGGAGGATCACGTGGCACACTTCCACCACCTCCTTCCCGCCTTCCGCGACCATCGCTACGTCACTGTCGACGGCAAACCCATCTTCGGCATCTGGTCGCCTCACACCTTCCCCGATGTGGAACAGTTCATCGAACTCTGGCAGCGTCTCGCACACGAAAATGGTCTACCAGGCATTCACTTCGTCGGCTACACCGAAAACGCCAAAGGCCGCACCTCCGACGGCAAAATCTCCCTTTGGGACACCAAACAGGCAGGCAATATCTACAAGAGCGTACTCGACAAAGGATTCGATGCCGTCATGCCTTCAGGCATGTTCCGCGCACAATCCATGTGCCACTCCACGCTGAGCATGCTGTGGTACTACATCACGAAGAACACCTTCCTCCCCACCTCCAACCGCACCGACTACGCGAAAGTCATGCGCAATTATTATGTAGAGGAGGACGCTTGGGAGAATGTCTACCCCACCCTCATGCCGCAATGGGACCGCACACCGCGCGCCGGCAGCAAGACCAACCTCCTCACCGACGCCACGCCCGAAAAGTTTCAGCGCAGCGTTGAAGAGGCCGTCGAACTCATCAAGGACAAAGCTCCCGAGCACCGCATCCTCTTCCTCAAAGCCTGGAACGAATGGGGCGAGGGCAACTACGTCGAGCCTGACCAGAAATTCGGCCACGGCTTCCTGCAAGCCATCCGCAACGCAATCGAAGACTAAAGCTGGGTTCCACTAACCAGTAAAACAAGAATCGCACACGAAGTTAAGAAAGTGAAGAAAATAGGCATCATCGGACACTACGCCTTTGGTAAAGTCTGCCTGAACGGTCAGACCATCAAGACGAAAATCATCACCGAACAACTCCAGCAGTCTGTCGGTGACGACGAAGTGTGCAGCTTCGACACCCACGGCCGATGGCGCTTCCTGCTGAAAGCCCCATTCCTCATTTTCTCCTCCCTCCGAAAGAGCCGCAACGTCATCATGCTCCCCGCCTACAAGGGAGTACTCATCATCACACCGCTGCTCACACTCTTCAACCTCATCTTTCACCGCAGTCTCCACTACGTCGTTGTCGGAGGATGGCTGCCTGGCTACATCCAGCGTTTCCGCATTCTCCGCGCCTGCCTGCGCAGCTTCGACGGCATCTATGTCGAGACTCGCCAGATGAAACGAGAGATCGAGAAGTTTGGCTTCACAAACCTCATCATCCTCCCGAACTGCAAAGAGCTCAACATCAAAGACGTGGCACAGGAAGACGCTCTGCCCGACACTCCCTACCGCCTCTGCACCTTTTCCCGCGTGATGCAGATGAAGGGCATCGACGATGCGATTGAAGCCGTTCGCTGCGTCAACGAAGCATACGGACGCACGGTCTACGATCTCACCATCTACGGGCCGGTATGGCCGGCAGAAACCGAATGGTTCGAACGCGTCAAAGCCTCATTTCCCTCATACGTCCACTATGGTGGCAGCGTGCCGTTTGAAAGCAGCGTAGAGACGCTTTGCCACTATTTCGCGCTCCTCTTCCCTACACGTTTCTATACCGAAGGCGTGCCCGGAACCATCATCGACGCCTACGCTGCCGGCGTGCCCGTGATTTCCGCCCGATGGGAGAGTTTTGACGATGTCATCGACGACGAAGTCACAGGCTACGGCTACACACTCGGCGCCACCGACGAACTCGTCACGCGTCTGAAGCAATGCTACGAGCATCCTGAGCTCATCACGTCTCTTCGCCACAACTGCACAACGAAGGCACAGGCTTTTCTCCCTGCCAACGTCATCCCACAATTAACCGCTAACCTCCGTCCGAAGCAATCGCATTAAGGAATGAAACGACTACTGATACTTCTCTTCGTCACACTCGCTACTGCAGCAGCCACCGCACAAAACCTGCTCTGGAACGTTGAACAGATTGACCGAGCCGCCGACGATCCTGCCTACGCAGCCCTCAAGACTACAATCATCAAAAAAGCCGATGGATTTGTCAGCCGTAAGCCCCTTGCCGTCACCGACAAAACCATCACACG
>JAUNIC010000124.1 GCA_030523615.1 Bacteroidales bacterium | reverse complement strand
GTTTGGGAGGCGCCGCACGTTGCGGATGCTCTGCCGGACGCTCCCGACGAGTGCCGAATCACTCCGATTGGCTGTCGCTGAGGAACGTCACATTGACGCTGCTCGCCGTGACGAAAACCTTGAAATCGTTCTTGCGGATGAACGTCATGAGGTGGCTCAGATCGTCCTTGTGGAGGTACGTCTGCAGTTCCGTGTGTTCCTGGCCCGTGTAGCCGCCCTTGGTGGTGTAGATGCTGCATCCGCGATTCATGTCGTGGAGGATGTAACTGAGGATCGGGTCGGGCGTATCCGTCACGATGCACACACGCATTTTTCGCGTGAGGCCCGCCATGAAATAATCCACCACAAGACCATTGATCCACGTGGCTATGAGGCCGATAATGACGATCTTAGCCGGGTTGATGGCCATCGATGTGGCACTCGCCGCAAATCCTACGATGGTCACCGCCGTACCCATTTCGAGGTGCAGATATTTGTTGGCCATTTTGGCCACAATGTCCAGTCCGCCCGTCGAACCGTTGATGGTGAAGAGGATGCTCTGCGAGATGCCCAAGATGAGCACAAAACAGAGGGAGTCGAGCCACGGGTCGCCCATGACGCTCGTCTGTCCCGCCTCCGTCAGCAGGTTGGCGTAAGGGTAAATCCATTCGCAGAAGTCTACCATCGGACCGATGATGAGCGAGGCATAGATGGTCTTTGCGCCGAAATCACGCCCCAGGAAGATGAACGAAACGAGAAGCAGGGCGCTGTTGACGATGGTGAGCACCACCGACAGCTTGGCCGGCATGCCTACGGTTTCGAGGAGTTCGGTAAGCACGATGGCGATACCGCTCGTGGAGCCGATAACGAGTTTTGCGGGTACGAGGAAGTAGTCGACGGCGATGGCGGCGATGAACATGCCGAGCGTCATGATGAAGAACTCCTTCCAGAACTGATACGTCTGCAACTGGCGCAGCGCGTCGGTGCAGATTTTCTTGATGCTTTCCATGTTAGAGTGGGGTAGTAGTGAATAAGGTGGTGCAAAGTTAAGCCAAATAAGCGAGGCGTGCAAGAAAAAGGGAAAAAAAGACGCTTGGGAAGCACCTTTTTGTCGTGTAGGCTTGCCCAACAGATGTTAAAAAGGGAATCATCATAAAATTTTTCGCGCGTCGTGCGTGCGCAATGGGAATTTTTTCGTATTTTTGCGCCCGACTTATGCGCACATATTACATCACCATATTATTCACGCTCGTTGCACTTTTCAGTTGCACGGGCCACCGCGCCCTCGTGGGCCCAGAGACGATGCCGGATGACGACGTCGCCACATACGGCGGCTCCTCACTCGACAGCCTCTTTGAGATCCTCGACCACGGAGAATACACACAGAACCGCGAAGAGATAGCTCAGGCGCTAAGGGAGGTGCAGGAGGCTATCGACGATATTGATTTTGACGAAAACGATCTGTCCACCGAGCCCCGCGAAGTGAGCGACGCCACACGTGTGGCCACCAACGAGCCCGACGCCGTCGTGGCTCCCGCTGAGCGTGTCGTGGCCTCTCGTGTGGCCGCTGCAGGCGCTGGTGCTGCCGGTGCCCTCGCCACCGATTCTCTCGCGGCCGGTGCCGACTCCTTCTTGGCTGGCAACGACTCCCTCCTCTCTGCCATCGACCCCCAAGATCGCGTAGCCGCGATGACCGACAGCGTGCTCTCACTGCTGACCGACTCTACCGTGTTGGCTGCATCGCAACGTGCCATCGCGCAGCGCAAAGACACCACCATTGCTGTCCACTACGACGCCAACGAGGGCAAGGAAAAGGCTGATACCGTGAGCACAAAGTCGAGCATCGACTCCCCCGTGGAATATAGCGCCACTGACTCCCTCGTCTACGACGCTGTGAGCGGTAGCGTCTACCTCTACGGCGACGCCAAGGTGCACTACCAGAAGATGGACCTCGGCGCCGAACGCATTGTGATGAATATGGACTCCTCGCTCGTGCGTGCCGTCGGTGTGACCGACACGTTGGGCACGACAACGGGTACTCCCGTCTACAAACAAGGCAATGAAGAGTACGAGAGCGAGACGATGAAGTTTAATTTCAAGACGAAGCAGGGCTACATCACCGATGTGCGCACGGAGCAGGGCGAAGGCTATCTGCAGAGTGCCGAAGCCAAGCGTACGGACGACGGTATGTTCTACGTGCAGAACGCAAAATACACCACGTGCGACGCTGAGCATCCCCACTTCTACTTGAAACTGACGAAGGGTAAGATCCACCCGGGTAAGGAGACTTTCTTCGGCCCTGCCTACCTCGTTGTCGAGGACGTGCCGCTGCCCCTCGCCGTGCCCTACGGCTTCTTCCCCTTCAACAAGAGCTACTCCAGCGGTATCATCATGCCTACCTACGGTGACGAAAACTCCCGTGGTTTCTATCTCCGCGAGGGTGGTTACTACTTCGCCCTGAGCGACAAGATGGACCTCACCCTCCTCGGCGAAATCTACACCAAAGGCTCGTGGGGACTTTCGGCCGAAACGCAGTACGCCAAGCGCTATAAGTTCCGCGGCAATGCCATGATCTCTTACCAGAACACGGTGAACGGTGAGCGCAATCTGCCCGACTATCAGAAGCAGACGAGCCTCAAGGTGACGTGGACCCACTCCACCGACCCCAAGTCCAACCCTAACCAGAGCTTCTCGGCACGTGTGAACTTCGCTTCGCAGAACTATGAGAAGACAAACCTCACCTCGATGTACAACCCGATGTCGAATACGCAGTCGACCCGTGCATCGTCCGTGAGCTACAACCGCAATATCTCAAAGATCGGTATGTCGCTGGCCCTCTCCGGCAACATCACGCAGAACATGCGTGACTCCTCGCTTTCCGTCACGTTGCCCGATCTCTCCATCAACGTCAGCCGCTTCTACCCCTTCCGCCGCAAACACGCCGCAGGTAAGGAGCGCTGGTACGAGAAGATTTCGATGTCCTACACCGGCCAGCTTTCTAACAGCTTCAGCGGCAAGGAAAGCCAGCTTCTCCATGCCAATCTGGCCAAGGACTTCCGCAACGGTATGCAGCACCGCGTGCCCATCGACGCTACGTTCCAGCTGTTCAAACACATCAACATCCAGCCCTCACTGCAGTTCCGCGACATTATGTACATCAGTCGCTACGAAAAGTCGTGGGATGAACGCCGACAGCGTGAGGTGACCGATACCGTCTTCGGCTTCTACAACCTCTACGATTGGAGCGCCAGCGTGAGCGCCAACACCACGCTCTACGGATTCTACAAGCCGTGGAAGAAACTCTTCGGCAACAAGATTGACCGCATCCGCCACGTCCTCAAACCCAACGTGAGCTTCTCCTATTCGCCCGACTTTACCGCCGACCGCTACGGCTACTATGACTACTACGTCAAGACCGATGCCAACGGCGAAGTGTCGCAGGTGAAATACTCCCCCTACCAAGGCCTCCTCTACGGATTCCCGAGCGGCCAGAAGAGCGGTAGCATCAACTTCGGTTTGAGCAACAACCTCGAAATGAAGGTGCGTACGGCCAACGACTCCATCCGCAAGATTTCGCTCATCGACGAACTGAGCGCCAACATGTCGTACAACCTCGCGGCCCAAACCCGTCCGTGGAGCGACCTCTCCATGCGCATCCGTCTGAAGCTGACGAAGAGCTATACCTTCTCGCTCAACGCCAACTTCGCCACTTATGCCTACGAGAAAGACCCCGAGACGGGACAGGTCCGCATCGGCAACCGCACGGAGTATAGCTATGGCCGCTTCGGTCGCTTCCAGGGCATGAGCCAAAACCTCTCGTACACCATCAACAACCAGAAGGCCATGGTCCTCCTCGACCTGCTGCGCGGACGAGGGTGGCAGGAACTCTTTGCCAAATACACCGGCAAGGAGGACGACACCACGAAACGCAAACGCGACGATGACGACTACGGCGATGACGAGGAGATGTACGATGAGGACGGCAATCCCATCCTGCGCGACGATGAAGACGCCAACGTCGACCCCGCTCTGCGTCAGGGCAAGAAGCAACGCCAGCAGAAGTCGAAGGGTGTGAACGCCGACGGCTATCTGGAATTCTCGCTCCCCTGGAGCTTCACCATGAGCTACGGTGTTTCGATGCGTGAAAATACCCAGGGCAAGCTCAACGAGCAGCGTATGCGCTATCCCTACAAGTTCACGCAGACACTCAGCTTCTCGGGATATGTGCGTCTGGCTGAAGGCTGGAACGTCAGCTTCACCTCCGGCTACGACTTCAACTACCACGATCTCTCCATGACCACGATGTCGTTGAGCCGCGACCTTCACTGCTTCGAGATGACCTGCTCCGTTGTGCTCAAACCCTACACGAGCTACAACTTCTCCTTCCGTGCCCGTGCCTCCGAACTTGCCGACGCTCTCCGCTACGAGAAGCGCAGTTCGCAGAATAGCAACATCCAGTGGTACTAACCCGAAAACTAACCTTTATAACCTAAAAACGATAGAAACGAAAATGAAGAAACTCATCATTGCAGCCGTTGCGCTGCTCTCTGCTGTAAGCCTGCAGTCGTGCATCGATGGCGACAACGAAAGCCACGGCACCGCAATCTACAATAATCTTGGCACCAACGCTCCTACCGAGCTCTATGCCGACCAGACGCTCGACTCCATGTTTGTCATGAGCTACGACTCATGGGAGGCCAGCGTCAAGGCTACCGAGGGCGGCGAATGGCTGACCATCACCCCGACAAACTGCAAGGTTCCCGTAGGATACGTCGTGACCCAGAGCGTGTATCTCAAGATGACGCCCAACACCACGGGCAAGATACGTGAGGCCGCTGTGGGCATCAACAGCAGCTATCCCGAGTACGGCACGCTCATGACCTACATCTATCAATATCCTTGGCTCAACATTACGGCTCCAGTGCCTACCTACAGCAAGAAGGAAGGCAGCAACGAGGTGGTGGCCACCTTTGCTACCAAGCTGGCCGCAAAGGACACCTATGCTGTGCTGGGTTGTGCAACGTATGCCGAAGCTACGCTGAAGAGCGACGCAAACTGGCTTATTGTAAACAATGAGGACCAGGTGCTCAAGCCCGGTTCGCACGGCATCAAGTTCGTCGTAGACCCCAACAATACGGGTGCTGAGCGCGAGGCTCATGTGACCCTCACCTCCAATGGCGTTAGCAACGTCATCACCTACACACAGGCTGCAAAGTAAGCCTTACTGCACGTAAACAACACACATCACACGACCATCAATCTTTGCAATAGTATGAGACACATCCTTCTCGTCACCCTTCTCCTCTTCACCTCCCTCACCGCTATGGCCGACAAAATCAAAGTGGCCTGCGTGGGCAACAGCGTGACCTACGGCTATGGTCTCCAGGACCGTGACCATGACGCCTATCCCGTACGCCTGCAGCAGATGCTCGGCGACGAATACGAGGTGGGCAACTTCGGCAAGAGCGGCGCTACGCTCCTGCGACACGGACACCGCCCCTACAACGAGCAGGAGGAGTACAAGGCTGCCATTGCCTTTGGTGCTGAGATCGCTGTGATTCATCTGGGTCTCAACGATACCGACCCGCGCAACTGGCCGAACTATCGCGATGAGTTCGAGAGCGACTATCAGCAGCTCATCGATGACCTCCACAAGGCGGCTCCCGGCGGAAAGCTGAAGAAGCTCGTCGTTTGTCGCATGACGCCCATCTTCGACGGACACTCTCGCTTCGAGAGCGGCACCCGCGATTGGCACGCTGAAATCCAGCAGGCCATCGAGCGTGTGGCGCTGCGCAACGGCATCGAGACGCTTGATCTCTATACGCCGCTCCATTGCCGCCCTGACCTCTTCCCCGACAATCTGCACCCCAATCCCGCCGGTGCACTCATCCTTGCCCAGACGGTCTATGGTGGTGTGACGGGCAACTGGGGCGGATTAAAGCTCGCGAGCGTTTACTCCGACGGTATGGTACTCCAGCACGACGCCCCCGTTCTTCGTGGCCGCGCCAATGCCGGCGACGTGGTAGAGGTGAGCGTGAAGGGCGACCACTACAGCCAGAACGGCAAGGCTACGGCCGACGTCAACGGCCGTTGGGAACTCCACCTCAAGGCGCTGAAGCCTGGCGGCCCCTACACCATTGACCTCAAGGCAAAGGGGGGCGTCAAGGGCCAGACGAGTAGCGTGACGCTCCACGATGTGCTCGCCGGCGAAGTGTGGCTGTGCAGCGGCCAGAGCAACATGGCTTTCCGTCTCAACCAGTGCGTCACGGCAAAGGACGACATTGCTGCTGCCGACAACTCCCTCATCCGCCTCTACGACATGAAGGAGCGTTGGGAGACGAACAATTCGGAGTGGCCCGCCGATGCGATGGACGCCATCAACAACCTCGACTATTACCATCCCACCAAGTGGACGTCCTGCAGCGCTGAGACCGCCGCACGCTTCTCGGCCATCGGCTATCACTTCGGCCGCGTGCTCGCCGACTCGCTCCAGATGCCCATCGGCCTTATCAACAACGCTATCGGCGGCAGTACGACCGAATCGTGGGTGGACCGTACAACGATTGAGGGTGAGTTCCCCGCAATGCTCCGCGCTTGGCGCACAAACGACTTTATCCAGGATTGGTGCCGTGGCCGTGCTGCAAAGAACATTGCACAGAGCCAGAATCCTGCTCAACGTCATCCCTATCTGCCTTGCTACCTCTACGAATCGGGCATCGCTCCCCTCGATGCTTTCCCTATCAAGGGCGTCATTTGGTACCAAGGCGAGTCAAACGCTCACAACAAGGAGGCGCACGATCGTATTTTCACGCTTCTCGTTGACTCGTGGCGCCAGAACTGGAAGAATCTCGGCATGCCCGTCTACTTCGTGCAGCTTTCTAGTCTTAACCGTCCGTCGTGGCCTTGGTTCCGCGACAGCCAGCGCATTCTGCAGAACGAAATCCGCAATACGGGTATGGTCGTTACAACCGACCTCGGCGACAGCCTTGATGTGCATCCGCGTTATAAGAAAGAGGTAGGCGAACGTCTGGCTCGCCTTGCCCTCCACGAGCGCTACGGTTATGAGCGCCTCACTCCCTGTGGCCCCATGGCTTACGCCGCCACCTTCGGCAAGGGCGCCGCTACCGTGATGTTCGATTACGGCACGGGGCTCCACGCTGGCAAGAGTGGCCCTGTGGCCTCGGACGACCACCGCATTGTGACGCTTGAACTCGCTGGCGCTGACGGCATCTTCTATCCCGCCGAGGGCGAAGCTGCTGGCGAAGGCCGCCTCAAGGTGACCTCCAAGCATGTCAAAGATCCCGTCAGCGTGCGTTATGGTTGGCAGCCTTTCACACGTGGTAATCTCGTCAATAGCGACAATCTCCCCGCCAGCACATTCCGTCTCGACAAGAAGTAAAACGCCCCTAAACATACCGTAAGCATACTGCTGCAGTAAAGAAGGTAAAAGCTAAAAAACATCCTATGTTCCTATTCATACAAGGCATCACGAAATGGGTGCTCGACAATCTTAGCTACTGGGTCATCGTGCTCTTCATGGCTATCGAGAGCTCCTTCATCCCCTTCCCCTCAGAAGTCATTGTGCCTCCCGCCGCATGGCTCTCTGCCACGCCCGACAGCGACCTCAACATTTTCCTCGTCATCCTCAGCGCCACGCTCGGTGCCGTCATCGGCGCCCTCGTCAACTACGCCCTTGCCCTTTGGCTCGGACGTCCCATCGTCTACGCCTTTGCCAACAGCCGCTTTGGCCACATGTGCCTCATCGACCAGGAGAAGGTAGAGACCGCTGAGCGATTCTTCGACAAGCACGGAGCCGTATCCACCTTCGTGGGACGTCTCATTCCCGCCGTGCGCCAGCTCATCAGCATTCCCGCCGGTTTGGCCCGTATGGGCTTGTCGCGTTTCGTGCTTTTCACCACACTCGGCGCAGGCATCTGGAACACCGTCCTTGCTGCCCTTGGTTACTATTGCAGCCGCATCCCCGGCCTTGAGACCAAAGAGCAGGTCGTAGAACTCGCTGGTAAGTACAGCCACGAGATTGGCTACGCTCTCTTTGCCATTGTGGCTTGCATCGTCGTCTTCCTCATTTACAAAGGTCTGAAGAAATAATATGCGCATCAACCTTCGTCCCCAGCTCCCTGCCTTCGTCACGCTCCCCACATCGAAGAGCATCTCTGCCCGCGCCTTGATCGTCAACGCGCTGGCCGAGCGGCCTTGCACCCTGCATGGGCTCTCCGACTGCGACGACACGAAGGCTGTGTTGAAGGCGTTGGCAAGCGACGACACACTTGTCGATATTGGTGCGGCAGGTACAGCGATGCGTTTTCTCACCGCTTATTATAGTACGCGCGAGGGAGAGGAGCATCTGCTCACGGGCAGCGAACGCATGAAGCACCGTCCCATCGGCATCCTCGTTGATGCGCTCCGCACGCTCGGGGCCGACATAGAGTATGCTGCCGAAGAAGGTTTTCCGCCGCTGCTCATCCGCGGACGCAAACTTCAGGGCGGTAGCGTCAGCATCAAGGCCAGTGTGAGTAGCCAGTACATTTCGGCGCTCCTTATGCTTGGCCCCACGCTCGCCGAGGGGCTCACTCTGAAGCTTGAAGGCGAAATTGCGTCGCGTCCCTACATCGAGATGACGCTGCAGTTGATGCGGCAGTTTGGCGCAGAGGCTACCTTTGAGGGACAGACTATCCGAGTGGCTCCCGGCTCCTATGTGCGTACGGCCCATTACAACGTCGAACCCGACTGGAGCGCAGCCTCCTATTGGTACGAACTCGTGGCGCTTACGCCCGATTCTGCGGCTCGCGTTGTGTTGAGCGGGCTCTCTGCCGAAAGCCTCCAAGGCGACAGCATCTGTGCGCGATATTTCGGGCATCTCGGCGTGCGAACGGAGTTCACCTCCGAAGGCGCTGTGCTGACGAAGGCCGTTAGAGAGATTCCCACTATCGCAAATGCCTGCGCAACGACCTGTGAGCCGCTCGTTCTCGACTTCAGCGCTTGCCCCGATTTGGCGCAGACGTTTGTTGTGACAGCGGCCCTCATGCGTCGTCCTTTCCGCTTCTGTGGCCTCCACAGCTTGCGCATCAAGGAAACCGATCGCATCGCTGCCCTCATTGCCGAGTTGGCAAAGCTTGGCGTCATCATTCGCGAGGAAGTCCCCGGCGAGCTTTCTTACGTCGGAACAGAGCAGGATAGTGCCGTTCCCACCACCGCCGTTCCCTCCATCGCCACCTACGAAGATCATCGTATGGCTATGGCCTTTGCTCCCGCGGCTTACCTATTCCCTGGGCTCAACATTGAACATCCCGAGGTGGTCAGCAAAAGCTACCCTGCCTATTGGCAAGACCTGCCTCTATAGCGCATACAGATTCCCCCCCTCTTCCCTCTTCTCACTTCACTCTCCCTTTATCCATCTTCCCTCTCAAAATGGTTGCACTCATTCTCTTTATTCTTGGCATCGGCATTGTGGCCGCCGTCACAGGACTCGTCCGCCAATGGTGGCTGGGCCAGCAGTTGCGTGCGGGTAAAATCGACGAGATGCCTGGCATTGTCGAGGCGGCTGAAGCTGGTTGCTGCGGCCAGCACGAAGTGTGCGAAAAGGACAGCCTCCTCGCTGCCGTCAGTCGTGATATAGAGTATTACGATGACGAAGAGCTCGACCGCTTTGCAGGCCGTGAAAGCAGCGACTACAGCGACGCCGAAGTAGAGGAGTTCGACGAGGTCTTCACCACGCTGCGTTCAGAAGAAGTGGCTGGTTGGGTGCGTTCGCTTCAGCTGCGAGGCATCAACCTGCCTGATGCCATCAAGGACGACGTCATTCTCGTCGTTGGCGAGCGCCGCAAGCACCATGTAGAGGGTAGTGGTCTTGCCCGAGGAGGTGGGACCGGTGAGGTAGATGATGCCGTTGGGGGAGTTCAACATCCGCGAGAACTTCTCGTAGTCGGCCTGGC
>JAUNIC010000123.1:7433-10156 GCA_030523615.1 Bacteroidales bacterium | reverse complement strand
GCTCAGGCACTTATAAATAATGTTAAACTATAGTGTTGCGGAATTAAGGTATATACAAAATGGCACCAACAAATATCTTTTTGGGGGGAACAAAAATTTTCCGAAATTCTTGCGCTCCAGTAGGTGCTCAGGCGCAAGCGGAGTCCCCCAAAAATAATTCCAAAAATTAAATACATGTGATTTGGTTCTGGTTAAGATTTTATATTTTAATTTTTGGAGACCAATTTTGTGTAATTTTTGGGTCAATTTTTGTTCTAAAACATTTGGTGCCACAATGTATATAGTTACCTGTGAAAATATGAAAATTGAATGTATCGCCAATGAGAGGCTAATTATAAGCCGTAGTATTCATTTTCACATTTTCACATAGGCTCGCAGAGCCCACATTTTCACATGCAAGCAGAGCTTGCGAAACTTGAATTCCCTTACTTTATGGTCTTGCGGCCATTCGTGATGACGATGCCCTTCTCGGCACCGGAGGCAGAATGATGGAGGGGCTGGCCTGCGAGATTGTAGGCTGTAGCGACGCTTGTGGGGGCAATGACGGTGCCGATGCCGTCCTGCTGGGGACCGATGATGTTGATTTCGGCAATGGCGTCGAGGGCGTAGATGCTGGTCAGCTGGGCAGTAGTGACAAAGTAGTCGCCATAGATGCTGCGGTTGGCAGAGTCGTATTCCCATTCGGCATCGACGATAGCAGTGGTCTGGCCGTCGTAACCGGAAAAGTAGATGTCGTAAAGGCTGCCGGTGGATGACTTGAAGACACCCAGTTCCTGTCCGGCGCTGATGGTCAGGGCGCCATCGCTGATGGTGCCTTCAATCCATGCTTCGGGGAAGCGGTCGGCAAGGCCTTGGATGTACACTTTGTCGTCGGCAAATCCTACTTGGCACGTGTAGTTCAGCTGGTTCCATGTGGCGTTGTCGGAAGCGAGCGATTGTGCCTCGACCTCCCATGTTTCGGTGGTGAGGTCGGTGGGGATGGTGGTGATGCTCTGGGCGTGGGCGATGGTGCCGCATGCGATGGCGGCTGCAAATAGTAAAGTCTTTGTCATTGTTTGTAGTTTTTGGTTATGGTGGTTATAGTCCGAAGGTTTCGTTGAGTTCGGGGCAATCGCTGAGGCGGCCGTTGATGAGGGTGACGGTCGTCACTTCCGACGTAAAACAGAGTTTCTCGTCGCTGGCGCGATAGATGTCCTGCAGGAAAACGTACTTGAGGCCGTCTTTGCGGATGTTTGTGGCTACGATGAACTCGTCGCCCGGGCGGAGCGGCTGTTTGTAGGCCATAGAGATGCGAGCTACGACGGCATCGATGCCGCGGTTGTGCAGATCGGCAAAGCTCACGCCGTAGCTCAGTAGAAACTCGTGGCGGGCGTGCTCGATGTAGTGCTGGTAGTTGGCATTATTGACAATACCCTGAAGGTCGCACTCGTAGTCGCGAACCTTCAGGGTAGTGGTGTGGAGGTAATCCTTCATATACTACTTGACAGTACCAGCGTAAATGAGGTTGACGGGGTTGGTGTAGTCCTTGCCGTAGTAGATGGTCATGTTGAGGTTGAGGACGTTGCCCGTAACCTTAGCCTCGGTGATGAATACCGTCGTGGCAGGGAAGTCGGTGCCCTTCACGGTGCAGGTGGGAGAGCCGGAGAAACCACTGTTGTCGCCAAGGGCGATGGTGGTGGTGCCGCCAGCGGTGCTAACGTTGAGGCCTGCGATGGTGAGTTCGCTGGTGGTGATGCCTGAAGCTACGGTGTAGGCGGGGATGGTGAGCATGGCGGTGTTGCTCTGCTCCAGCGTCTTCTGGTTACCGGTGAGGGTGATGTCGATATTGGGAGTGCCCTTGCCGATGGAGTTGTAAGCCATGGGCTCGTAGGTGCCGGAGAGGGCCTCTACGTTTGACTGGCCGGTGTAGACCACAGGCGTACCCTTCTGGGTGTAAGCCTGAAGCATGGAGGTAGCGATCTGGCCGAGCACGTTGGCCATATCCTTATCCTTGAAGATAGTCTGCAGAGCGGTGCCAGCGAGGTTGCCGCCGGTGAGCTTGCCGGTGGTGAGGTAATTCTGAAGAGCCTGGGTAGCGATGGCGGAACCTGCGGTGCCGAGATCGCAGCTGGTGGCGATGACGCTGCCGCCAACGAGGCAAAGGGCAGTGGCCACGGAGAAGAGAGTCTTTTTCATTTTTTTTGAAGTATCTTTGTGTTATATTGTTAACGTTTAGGGCCTTTTGCGGCTGTTTTTGCGTTGTTTCGGCTGCAAAGGTACAAAAAAAAGATAAAATGCAAGAAAGATAAAATGAAAAAATGAAAAATTGGTGGGGGGGCGCCTCGAAATTACGCGTTTATTTGGCGGTTATTCCCCCTTTTTCACTTTTTCGTTCTCCTATCTTTTCGTCATTCTCATTCTTCAATGCTTCTTCCTGTTGGGATTGTGGAGCTCTGCGAGTTCTGCTGCGAAGTCCTCTATGCGTAGACCTTCGTCAGTGAGGAGCGGTTCCACGCGAGGCGGTGAAGGGCGTTGATGACGGACGATGTAAACCTCGTCGACCACCATAATGCCTCGGAAGCGTCGCAACACATCTTTTATATTTTCATGCGCGTAAATTTTCGTGCGCGATGAGATTGCTCTTGAGATTGTTTTGCGAACGATGTTGACAAATTTGTGCGGAGATCGCTGCCCTGTTTTCGGAATGCGCAGATTCCGTCTCTGAAGAAATTGGCGCTGTCGGC
>JAUNIC010000123.1:0-7423 GCA_030523615.1 Bacteroidales bacterium | reverse complement strand
ATCTTTGAAGTAGAAAAAAATATCTTTGAGAGAGAAAATTCTATCGCGGAGGTAGACAAAGCTATCTTTGATGTATTTTGACGAATCACTTGCCCAGATGACAGCGTCGCAAGCTCCGAAAATGGCTGCGCAAGGCCAAATTGCATTGGAAATGTTGACATCGCAATGTAAAAGCGAGTGAAATGCGGCGAAAAGAGCCCGTAATGGTTAAAAAGTGTAAAATTCTAACCGCCGAGAGTGCCCTCAGAATCGGTCGGCGGGTCGTAAGTTCGTTTTGAAGGCATTCTCAGAGCCTGTTTTTGCGAATTGTGTTGACTCGTGCATTTCGTCGCAACAATGCCTTCCCCCAGATGTCCAGTCTCCACGCCACGTCATCATGCCAAAGGCATCAGCCACAACCGAAGCACCGACCGAAATGCTGTTCCAATGTCCACACTGAGCGCCAAATAGACGATCAAAACGAATGTTTTGTACGATTGTAAAGCTAATATGATGCGTATTCCAAAATAAAGTGTTATATTTGCGCGCCGAAAATTATTTGGCCACAAGAAAGCAACCAAAAATACACACAACAATATATGTTCGAAAATCTTAGTGAAAGACTTGAACGATCGTTCAAGATTCTGAAGGGTGAAGGCCGCATCACCGAAATCAATGTGGCAGAAACACTCAAGGATGTGCGCCGTGCACTCCTCGACGCCGACGTCAACTACAAGGTAGCCAAGTCGTTCACCGATACCGTGAAGCAGAAGGCCCTCGGCCAGAACGTGCTCACCGCCATCAAGCCCCAGCAGCTCATGGTCAAGATCGTGCACGACGAACTCGCCCTCCTCATGGGCGGTACGGCACAGGACATGAAGCTCGAGCATCGTCCCTCCGTCATCCTCATGGCCGGTCTCAACGGTGCCGGTAAGACCACTCTCTCTGGCAAGCTCGCCCTCTTCCTCAAGGACAAGAAGCACCGCAAGCCCCTCCTCGCTGCCTGCGATACCTATCGTCCCGCCGCCATCGAGCAGCTCCGCGTTCTCGCCGAGCAGATCGACGTGCCCATCTTCATGAACCTCGAAGAGAAGGATCCCGTGAAGATCGCTTGCGACGCCATCCAGGAGGCCAAGGCCAAGGGCTACGACACCGTCATCGTCGATACCGCCGGTCGTCTGGCTGTCGACGAGGCCCTCATGCAGGAAATCTCCGCCATCAAGGAGGCCACCCAGCCCGACGAGACCCTCTTCGTCGTTGACGCCATGACCGGTCAGGACGCCGTCAACACCGCCAAGACCTTCAACGAACGCCTCGACTTCGACGGCGTTGTCCTCACCAAGCTCGACGGCGACACCCGTGGTGGTGCTGCCCTCAGCATCCGCACCGTAGTCAACAAGCCCATCAAGTTCGTCGGTATGGGCGAGAAGATGGACGCTCTCGACGTGTTCCATCCCGAACGTATGGCCGACCGTATCCTCGGCATGGGTGATATCGTCAGCCTCGTTGAGAAGGCGCAGGCACAGTACGACGAGCAGGAAGCCCGTCGCGTAGCCAAGAAGATTGCCCAGAACAAGTTTGACTTCAACGACTTCCTCGGCCAGCTGCAGCAGATCAAGAAGATGGGTAACATCAAGGATCTCGCCGCCATGATTCCTGGCGTGGGCAAGGCCATCAAGGACGTCGACATCGACGACCATGCCCTCGACGGCATTGAGGCCATCATCTACTCTATGACGCCGAAGGAACGCGAGCATCCCGAAATCCTCAACGGCAGCCGCAAGGCCCGCATTGCCAAGGGTAGCGGTCGCAGCATTCAGGACGTCAATCGCCTCATCACACAGTTTGACCAGACGCGCAAGATGATGAAGATGATGAGCGGTGGCGGCATGAAGCAGATGATGGCCCGTATGCCCAAAGGCATGATGGGCAAGATGCCTGGAATGCCCGGAATGTAATGACTATAGATATACTCATATGCACGATAGACGATGGGATAGGTGGTATCGGCGATGTTCTGATGCCTCCTATCCCTTCTGTGCATTATGTCATATCAGTCCAATACACTACCAGTAGCGCTCCGGAGATTCCTGCTGTTCTTAAAGAACGGTCGGATGTGACGGTCACTACGCAGGAAGGCCGCGGACTTTCACGCAATCGCAACAATGCGCTGCGGGCTGCCACGGGCGACGTTGTGGTCATCGCCGACGATGATTGCCGCTACACTCCCGAGGCCATTGATGCCATCTGCGAGGCTTTCGCGGCACGTCCCGATGCCGACATTGTCTGTTTCGAGGCCGCGGGCTACGACGGCATTCCGCTCAAGCATTATCCGGCCACGCCTATGAGCTACGGCCGTGCTTGCCGGCAGGGCTATTATGCCGCCTCCGTCGAACTCGCCTTCCGTCGCTCTGTTTTTGAGGAAAATTCTCTTTGGTTCAACGAGCGTTTGGGCCTTGGTGCCGAGTTTCCCGCCAGCGAAGAGGAGGTGCTCCTTTGTGACGCCGAACGTGCCGGTTTGTTCATTGACTTTGTGCCTCAGGTCATCGTGCGTACCGATCCTGCAACGACCGGTTCGCGCTTCCTTCACGACCATCGCCTGCAGCAGACAAAGGGCATCGTCTTCCGCTACCGCTACGGCATGTGCTCTGCCCTTTGGCGCACATTGAAGGAGGGGGCTTACCACTTCCTACACCACGGCGCCAATCCGCTGCCCATCTATTATCACATGCTGCGAGGCATGCTTCACAATCCGCTGCGCTGACCATGCAAGTAACCATCGTCATACCCGTCTACAATCGTGCTGAGTACCTGCTCCGCACGTTGCAGAGTGTGCCTGCCGACTATCCGCTCATCGTGGTGGACAACGGCAGCACCGACGGCTCGGCCGCTATGGCTGAGGACTTTTGCAGCCGTCGTCCCGGGGCCGTCTTTGCCAGCGAACCTACCCCCGGCGCTCCCGCAGCCCGCAACCGCGGCTTGGCACTGTGCCAGACGGAGTGGGTCTATTTCTTCGACAGCGACGATGAATTCACTTCGCTGCCCAGCGTGGACGACGCCACCGCCGCAGCCAACGATATGCTCTGCTTCCCTGTCCGTATGATTGTCGACGGCAAGGATCGCATCCGTGACTACCGCCCTACGGCCGACGCCGCCATCCATGTGCTCAACGCTATGCTCGGCACGCAGTCGATGCTCTTCCGCACCGAGTGGCTCCGCGCCATAGGCGGTTGGGACAACCGTTGCCCCATCTGGAACGATTGGGAACTCGGCCTCCGTGCCCTGCTTCGCCGTCCGCGTCTGCAGTGGATTTCTACCGACGACCCCCGTCACCGCATCTACGTTCATGCCGACAGCATCACCGGCCCTTCCTACGGAGCACGTTGGGAGCGCATTGCTGCCACCCTCGGCATTGCCCGCGACGAAATCTGCGCGGCTTCCGATGGCCGTGCTGAGCGCGCCTTCCGTCTGCGTTGCCACATCGTCAGCGGCCAACTTCTGCGCGAAGGCCATCGTGAAGGAGCCGCCACCGTCCGTGCTTTGAGCGATTCGTCGCTGATGGCCCGCATGCTCCAGTGGTACACCGCCCACGGCGGACGAGGCGCATGGCGTATAGCACTTGCTTGTCTTAACCTCTGAAAAATTCTTACAACTATGAAAAATAAATTCTTTGCCTTGTTCCTCCTCTTCTTTGTTGGAACATTCATGGCTTTTGCCGTCGATTACAGCGGCTACTATCGCATCAAGGGCCCCCGCTCTGGCAAGTTTGTCATCGAAGCGAATGGCGCCACGACCTTCTCGTCCGGAACGTCGAAGACCACGGGTGAACTCTCCGAAATGTGGTACATCAAAGCGCTCACCGAAGGCGACGGCGCAGATGGTTACATCATCGCCAATTGCGCCACGGGCAACATGGTTCTTGTGCAGGGCAGCGAACGCACGCCCCACGCCACCAGCGCCACCTCTTGCGGCATCTTCTACATCAAGAAGAGCAATTCGAAGTACGTCATTTCCTCCAAGAGCGACTTCTCCGGCAACTCCTGTTGGCACGAGGACGGAAGCACCCGTCTCGTCATTTGGAACAGCACCGAGTCGAATTCGCAGTTCACCTTCACCGCCCTCACGGGTGATGAACTCGCACAGGCCGAAGCCAGCATCGCCAAGCATGCCGACAACATCAACAGCATCGCGAACAGCTTCGGCGAGGTAACCAACCTCCAGAACAATGCCTCCGCCTACACCAAGACGCTGGCCAACTACTTTGAAGACAGCGCCTGCACAAAACTGAAGGCCGAGCACGCCTCAAAGAGTGCCGACGAACTTCGCGCCGCCATGACGGCCGACGGCCTCCCCGCAGTCATCTGCGATATGGCTGTGCGCGTGCTTGAAGACAAGTGGGCCGAGGCCGACGACTTCAACAAGTACGAAAAGATGTTCCGAATCTACGACTACGAAGCTTACTCCGACCGTCAGGCTTGGCAGAAGATCACGCAGATTGGCGCTTTCGCCGAACTCGTCAATCCTTCCGGCGTCACCGTCAAGGCGGGCGACGTTGTCTGTCTTTATGTTGACGCTTCGGCCAAGACCGGCGCCAACCTCTTTGCCGAAATCCCCGAACTTACCAGCTTCAACGGTGCAACCTTCCCGCTCAAGAAGGGCCTCAACGTCATCCAGGCGCCCAACAACGGTGAGATCTTCATCGGCTACTTCGTCACTGACACCTCGAAGCAACTCAGCACCTACCCCAACATCCGCGTGCACATCGAAGGCGGCACCGCCAACGGTTGCTGGGACGCCAGCCGCGGCATGACCAACGACGACTGGGCTTGGCTCGTGGAGAACGCCCTCAAGCAGCAGATTATCCACGTCAAGGGCCACAGCACAGTTCTCACCGTCGAGCGCAACCGCGTCGATACGGAAAAGAACGTCGAAGGCGTCCTCAAAATCTGGGACTTCATCTTCGACCGCGAAGAGTATCTCCTCGGCAACGACGGCCAGTGGGACGGCCGCTACCGCCCCGTCATCAATCCTCGCGAAAGCTACAGTAACAATCCCAACTGGCCTGGCAACTACGGCACGAACCATCCCGGCACCATCAACTCCAACAACGGTACGTTCAATTACAACGAGATGCTCAAGGGCGGACTTTGGGAGATTCTCCACGAAGAAGCCCACGCCCACCAGTACCCCGTCAACATCGCCGGCCTCACCGAGGTGAGCAACAACGCCTACTGCCAGATGGTCACCTACGAGTTTGGCGCAAAGCGCAGCCGCGGTGTCAGCACTCCCGTCATGATTGACCTCTTCAATCAGGGCTACACTTGGGTTGACTACACCCGCGCCATGAACCACCGCAACGTGGCTCACTACGACGACTGTCTGCACGTGGCCAACCAGATGTTCTACAAACTCTACCTCTACTTCCACGTGCAGGGCCACATGCCCGACTTCTGGCCCCGCGTGGCCGACTGGATGCGCAAGAACGGCGGCATCACCAAGGGCAGTTCCATCAGCAATCCCACGCTCTACTACAACGACTACTTCAAGTTCGCCCAGGCTTGTGCCGACGTCAGCCAGACAGACCTCTCTGAGTTCTTCCAGGCTTATGGCTTCTTTAAATATTATGATGAGTGCGTCACCACGAAGCTTCCTTACACCAAGGACGGCGTGGAGAAGGATGACGCCGACCTCGACGACGAGAGCAAGAGCATCCGCTTCATCGGTGACTACGGCAGTTACTACATGAAGATGCCCAAGCGCGGCAACGCTGCCGACGAGAAACGCATCAACGACCTCATTGCCCAGCTTCGTTCTTATCCCAAGAAGGCTCCTGGTCTCCTCTTCATTGACGACCACATCAAGGCCACCAAGGTGCGTCCCGAGAGCTTCGTGGCTCAGCTGAAGCCCTCGCTTGCCGGCACCACGATGACCGACTATTGGACCCTCGACAAGCAGGGCGATTGCGGCCAGTACACCGATTACGACGGCACGAGCGAAGCCAATAGCCTCAAGTATACCGTCAAGGGCACGAAGGTCACCGTAAGTGGCTCCGGTATGCTCGGTTTCAAGGTCTACGACAAGGACGGCAACCTCGTGTGGCTCTCCAACATGAAGTCGTTCACCGTACCCGAAGAAATGGCTACGGGTCTTACCGACGGCTCCTACACCCTTGTAGCTACCCTCGGCAACGACACCGACCTGCCCCTCGCCGCTCCCGGCACCGCCACGACGAAGGTGACCGTTTATCAGGGTTCTGTCAAGTCGGCTGACCGCGCCGTTTACCTCTGCACGGGCGGTGTGATCAATCCTAACCTCCGTTATACCGCCATGGGCGACGGCAGCGACGTGCCCACGCTCGACACTCCCAACTCCATCGCAGTGGTCGATGGCCCCAATGGTGGCGACACTCCCGCCAGCCTCTGCGGTCGTGCCAACTTCGTCTATACTGAAGGCACTGCCGACGCTCCCGTCTACACCGCTGACGCTGTGACGCTCGACGACCGTTATGCTTACCACGCACCCTGCACCTACAACGCCAAGCATTTTGCCTTCAACTGCACATTCAGCGAAGCCGCCATCCATTCCGTTTCTCTGCCCTTCGCTATAAAGGCCAGCGACTTAGGTGCCGACGCTAAGGTGTACGTGTTTGACTCTGCTGACGTTGAGAACCTCTACTTCCGCGCTGCCGACGAGGTAGCCGCTGGCGAGATGTTCCTCGTCGAAGGCGCTGACCAAACCTGTGCATTCAACCTTGTCGATGCTGACATCCTCGGCGCCGCTCCCGAGCAGGAAACCGCCGCTCAAGGCGCCTTCTGCCTTCCCTCTCTGACAAGCGTTATCAATGCTGCCCTCGTCTTCGACGAAGAGACCTCAGCGTTCACCCCTGGCACGGTAGTTCCCTTCCGCGGTTACGTCCACAGTGGAAAACTCGCCGACGGCAAGCACGACTACGCTGTCCGCTTTGGCGCTCAGGAAGGCATCGAAACCATCACCTCTGACGATGCTGCTCCCGCTGCCATTTACGACCTCCAGGGTCGCCGCGCCACCCATCTCGAAAGCGGCAAGACCTACATTCTTGGCGGCCGCAAGATGATCATCCGATAATTTACTCCCGCCATGCGACGAAGCGCCCCGCAAGCCATTGTGAAGCTTGCGGGGCGCTTGTTTGTGTTTGGGAGTTTCAGGCTGTTCGTTTCCGATTATCCGTAACTCCGCAAGAGGAATTCGTTATCAGTTGGGGCTGAAGGTTGTCATACTCGTGCCGCTCGTCACGTTCGTGGGACGCCAGAAGAGAGGCTTGCCTACGAGATCGTCGGCGCTGGTGCGGAAGAGGACGGGAGTGCCCTCGGTGGGAGCCGCCGTGCCGCGCACGATGCTGTGACTCTGGTTAGAAGTGAAGTCCGAGCAAGCGTAGAAGTTGTACGTACTGTTGCAGGCCACTGGC
>JAUNIC010000122.1 GCA_030523615.1 Bacteroidales bacterium | reverse complement strand
CATTTAAATACCAATAGGTTACACAATTTATTTGTGATTTTCCTTGGACACCAGTGTTTCTCAGTCCTCGATCCCCCTCATGATAACTATAGCATTTATGGATACTATACATATATTTGGTAGTGCTACGAACATCGGCAATCTTTTGATAGGAAGCGTGATGATTGTGCTCTTCGTTGTGACAGTCGGCATCCACATACCGCGCCGCCGCGAGTGGCGGCAGTTTCGCATGGCCGTCCACCTTGTGAGCCTTGCCTGCCTGCTGCTTGCCGTCGATTACCTCACCTCCATATTCTTCGAGTCCTCCTCCGATTCTGCCCTCTCGGGGCCAATCCCTACCGACATCGCCAACCAGAGTCTTGTGTCGCTCATCACGGTCATCGGTGCCATGTTTCAGGCCATGCTGTTCACCATGACATCCGTGGTGCTTGTCCTGCCCGACGCTGTGCGATGGCCTCAGGTAGCTCGGCATCTTGCAATCCTTGCCGTCATGACGCTGCTCTGCGTGGGAGGCTTTGTAGCGTTCCCCCATTTGGCCGAAACCTTTGTCATCGTGGGCTGCATCTGCTACTCGGGCTACATGACCTATCTCACGATCTTTTTCCTGCGCTCGTTCAACCTCGCAGTCAGCTATCTCGAGACGGTCTACGACGACGATATGCTGCCTCGTCTGCGCTGGGTTCGAGTATTCTTCTTCGGCGCCTTCTTTGTAGGACTCATGGCCCTCGTGTTTGCTGTGTTCCCTTATGTCGAAATCTACACCCTGTTCAATGCTTCGGTGCCCGTGTACTATTGCTTTGCCGTGGTGCGTCTGATGAATTACGTAGTCACCTCGACCTTCGTCGTCAAGGTGCACGCTCCCGCAGAAAGTTCTGCTCCGCTCCACGCCTCCTACTCGGCCCCGACATTAGAGAATGATACTTATGCTCACGGCGATCGCGAAAACGCTGATGAAGCCGAAGATACTGACCGCTATAAGTCTGTGCGTCAAGCTTTAGACAAGTGGGTGAATGCTCGAGGTTATGCTCAGGGCGACGTCACGGTCGAAGAGATTATCGACATCCTCGGTGTGAGTCGTCAGGACTTTTTGGCCTACTTCAAGAACGTGCTCGGCACGCAGTTCCGTACTTGGCGTCGCCACATCCGCATCGAGGCCGCTATGCGCCTCATCGACGCCGACCCCGCAGTCAGCGTGAGCGAGATCATCGAGAGCGTCGGCTACAGCGACCGCTCCAATTTCCATAAGCATTTCCAAAGCGTGGCCGGTGTCTCGCTCAAGGAGTATCGTGAGGCGGCGACCAACAAGCCTTTCGAGGCAAGAGGCGCACATAGCGAAACGGCGATAATGTAATATAAAGCAATAAAACGATATGAATATGCAGAATCTCTCAACACTCCCGGCACCTTCTGCCCGTCCATCCACTCATGGGTGTAGTGCATCCCGATGGTCAGTATTCGTTGTTACGCTGGTCTGTCTGATTTGTGTGCATGTCAGCGCTTTGGCGCAGACCTATGCCAGCAGCTCAGTTGGCGCGACCTCACGCCCGTCTCTACAGCTGGGCATAAGCGAACGCGCAGAACTCCGTCGCCAGCACTTCGCATCGTCAGCACCGGTGTTGTCGGCGCCTCGTCGGCAGCAGGCCTCCTGCGGCCATGACGATGACGAAAACTATTACATGTATTACGAAACAGGCGAAGAGGCTTACGAAGATGTGACCATCTACTATCCTGTGCGCCCATACCTGTATCCCACAGAATCCGACGATCCGTTTTATTTTGAGTATGAAGATGCAGAGAAAATAGCGAACTACCCCAACTACGCTTCCGTCAAGGCGTGGGTGGCCCTTCGTGAGACTTTCCGTGCGCGTTATCCCGCTATCATGGAGGCCGTTGAAGAAGGCCATGCCAAAGGCACACTCGGTCCTGGCGAAGAAGACTGGCGCGCCATAGCCCATTACAATCGTTTTTGGGAGGAAGTCCGTGAGGCTTATTTTAACTTTTGCGATGATTTTGACGCAGAATACGAAAAGCGCGAAAATACCTATTTCACCTTTCCAAGTCTTACCGACGGTGTCTCCCTCCGCGATGGTGATCTGAAGACCAAGTGGGACATGATGACCACGCTCGAAGGCCATGACTATCAGGACATCTTGATAGCGGGCCATCGTGACATCTATGTTGAAGGTTATGCTCTCACCGTTTCCAATATCAACGAGAACGACCTCAACTTTCCTCGTCGCTGGGCACTCTATGGCGCATATCTTGACGCCGAAGAAGTCACGGATGCCGATTTCGACGTGAGCCAGATGACGCTTCTCGACGAGCAGACCGATTTCCGTTTCTACTATCTCGATGAGATGCGTGTCGACTTCGTCGTCAGCCATCCAGGCACCTACAACCGTTTCGTGCTCCGAGTCTTCAATCACCGCGACGACCTTTGCTACGACAATCCCATCACCATCTCCGAGCTTGAGTTCCATGAGGACGAATTTGAGCCTACCCCCGTTATTGACTACGGCCCCGAGCCCGACATTGCGCCATTCCAAGTATTGGAGAATTCCGTGAAGGGTTTTGACAATGCCTTCCTGCGCATTCGTTGCAGCGAACTTGCAGCCGATGGTCCCTTTTACCTCCTTGGCAAAGGCAAGATAGAGGCCATCTTCCGCTCCGTCGATCCCGACCGTCCCGAAGTCATCTACGACGATACCATGAGCAATCCCGCTCTGGAGTTTGACGCTGAGGGTAACCTCACCGTCCCCCTCGTCGTGAAATATGGCTTCGGACTCTTTAACGTCGAATATGGTCTCCCAAAGATTCCTGGCCACATTTGCGACGTCATCGTCCGCTTCCGCGCCGTCGAACGCGCCACAGGCCGCATTGTCGACGTCGAAGAGGTCGTCCCTTATGAATATGCATTCTACGGCCCCTCCATTCTCGGCAATGATCCTGAACTCAAGTCATGCTCCGCGCCCTTTGCCCATGACTTTAAGCGTACCGTCACCGACCTTGATTTCAAGACAGGCTTCACCATCGACATCAAGGTTGTCGATCATGACCATCCTGCAGATTCGCCCCTCATTTATCAATTTGACTATCCGTCCTCGGACAAAAGCATCCAAGACCAGTATGGCCGGCCTATCTTCACGCTCTCAGACAATACCGAATGGGAAGAAGATGGAAGACATATGTTTAGATTTGGCCTATCGGTACGGATCGACCTTCCTATTGCGATTGGTAGCGACGGGGCAACGGTTACGCTAACGACCACCAACAAGGGTAATCGCGGTACCACCGACGTTACCTTCAACCTCAGCTACACCCCCATTGAGAATCCCGACAACGAAGTACGCATTTACTACACCAGCGGCCACGATCAACCGACAGATCCGCGTCCCCTGACACAATGGGTCGATAGCAACGTTCCCGAATTCGAAGCATTCAAAGAAGCCTTCGCCTCTGGCAATGCCAAGCGCATTGACAACGCCATTCTCCGCTACTCCGACAGCAACTATAAGACCTTCACCGTGCGCGCCCCCAACGAATGGGGCGAAGCCGTACTTTCTGTCGAATCTTGGGAAGTTCGATCTGGAGACAAGTTTTACGTCTGCATGCCACGCGCTGCCGAAGAGAGAACCTATCAGTTTACCATCGCGTGGCCGAAGGTCGGCTATTCTCGCCACTTCAGCTACACCCTCCACCCCTTCCCCGAGAACGAATACTACCTCTTCGCCCCTGTTATTGACGGCGCCGATGGCGAACAGAGCGTCACCCTCCATTACACCCTCGCTCATGAATACGGTGAGCCTTCCCAACGTGAGTCTGTTACCACCGTCGGTCTGTTCGGCACCGGCGCCCCAGACCCCGACTATCTCTGCATTCACGACCCCCGTGGCATAGACCACGAAGGATTCCTCGCCCTGCGCGACGAGAACACCAAGCGCGCCGTCTACGTTAACAAAGAGCATCGCACGAAAACAATCATTGGCTCCAATGGTGAACCTGTTACCGTGGTCGATGCTGACCACATCCTGGCTATCAGCGAACGCGATGCTTATTGGCATCCCCATACCATAACTTGCAGTGCCCAACCCGTTGCACAGATTGAAACCCTCAACCCTCATCTGCGCGAACTCCACATCGATACCCACGAGACCGTACAATTGCAGATTATCGATGAAGATGGCCACAACATCGGTAACGACATCATCGTGACGAGTGCCTTTATCCGCGTTCCCGAAAACAGCGGCGCCATACCCTTCGGCACCACTGTAGACTACAACCCGTTCATCAAGGGCGAGCAGCTCGACGTTGCAGTCGCTGAAATCAACGGCATCGTCGCCATCGACCTTCCCACGCCCGAGGAAGGATACATGGACTACGTTGTCATAGAAGTTGCCGATAAGACTGCGCGTCACGGTGTTCGCCGTTATGGAAACCGCATCATCTCACGCCTCACTACTCCTGAGGCCTTCACCGACTACTTCGACCAAGGCCTCCCTTATCCTTGTGTGTTGCGCTCCCGTTCCTACTATGTGGGCATCTCTGATGCCTGGATACGACCTGCCGGGACGAGTGTCCTCTCTGACGAACGCAGTTCGTTGCTCCTTGCCCATGGCTCTGAATTAGGCTATGAGAGCGGCAAGAGCGTCATCGACATCATGGCTTACACCGACGATGCCCATGTGTACGAGAGCCCTTATACCACTAACCTCGCCGACGGCACAGTCTCTCGAGATTGGGAGCCCGTCAAACGTCTGGCCATCTTTGCTCCCATGTATGCTGTGAGCGACATCAAATACAATGCTGACAATTCTTTCCACGCAGGAAAGTTCTACGATCAAAACTTCATTGACCCTCTCACCATCATGCGCGATGATGCGGGCCGACAGATCATCTGGCCTACATCGCTGACGGGATTTGAACAGACTTACACGCTCAACACCTTTACTCCCGACGCCACCATTCCTCGCATGACGCAACAACAGACAGAGCCCAACAGTGCCGATGTCGTGCTGAGTGTTTTTTCGTCAACGGGTGTCGATGACGGCGGACGCCCCATCGATTCCGATGACGGCGGCGACAAACACTATTGGTCTACCTCGATAGGCCGCGTCTACAACACTGCGGTCGAAGAGATTTCGCCAGAAGGCTGCGTCAGAAGCGTCGCAGAGATGACCTCACCCTCGTTCGATGGTGATGCCGTGCCCGAAGATGACTCAACAACGAAGATTGACCGCGGTCTACGCGATTTCGAGTTCTCCTCGCCCTCTTGCCTGCCTTTTGCATCGCTCCTCGTGACAAGCAAGGAGGGCGAATACCGCATCCGTTCCAGCTTTGAGGTCAACGCTATGGACTTCATCATGCCGCAGAATCAGGCTATGGAAAAGCTCGACAAGATACAGAAGCGCGTCAACGATGTGACTACATTCACCCTGCAATACATGCGCGTCAAGAACACCTGTCTCGGTGACTACACGACTGATATCTTCGAACAGGACGACGGCGTCTTCGTAGGCTTCAAGGGATTCCTCGAAATGGCGGTCATCAAGGACTATAAAGCCAACGCATGGAAGCCCTACTTCACCGGATTTGGCGCAAAGTTGGAAGCCTCGGCACAGTTCTCATGGTAGCTACAGTGTACGCCGCTCTTCGCCAAAATGACCACCCGCGGCGAAGTGTCGACGTCCTTCCTCCTCCTCAATCCCCATCCTAAGGATTACGCTCTTAACCAGGCAGCCCTCAATCCGCAGGAAAACCTCAATCTGTCGACCTTCAATCCCTACAGCCATTTCAACCTCTATCTCCTCTCGACCTACGACCTCTCGCTCTGTCTCCAGGCCGGCATCGGGTTCGATGCGGGCTTCATCGCTGCCCACGGCGGCCTAATGGGTAAGGCGCGTGCCGCAGCACGCTTTGCCTACGTCAATCGCCCCTATCTTGGAAGCAACTATTGCGAGGGTTCGGGTGCACGCTTTGACCTCTCGGCCAGCCTTTCGGCCTACGCCTACTTCAAGTTTGCATTCCTCAAATACAGCAAGGAGTGGCCCATTTGTAGCGCCGCGATGACCTGCTACAGTCCTGACAACAACTGGAATCCCTGGAAATCGGACCCCAATCTCAACTTGACTGCAGACGAGAGCAATGCCCGAGTGCGCATCCGTCCCCTCACGATGACCTACATGCCGCAGCGCAAGAGGGTCAGCGTCATCGGTTCGCGCACGATCAGCGACAAGGTCGACATTTTCGCCAATCCGATCTATATGAATGGAGGCGACCGTTTGGCCTTCTTCCATGTGGGCAATCCTACGGATGCCAACGACGACCGCGTTTTCCTCAGCGGCACAGGCTGCAACGTGAATAATCCCGTCGGTCTCTATGCCGACGATGTGCCCGCCTTCACCTACCACGCAGCCTCTGCTGGCGATCATCAGATAGTGGCCGTGCAGCGCCTCGCCCAGCCCCTGAGCGCCGACGACAATGATATGGCAGCCGCTGCGGCCCTCACCGACAAGCTGCAGATAGTGGCGTCGGTCAATGACGGCGACGGTACCTTCACGCCCACCATCATCTCGCCCACTGGCAGCGCCAACACCGATCCTCGCACAGCTATCGCACAGAACGGTAGTGCTGCTGTGGTGTGGGCAAGCGGTGACATCGAGGTGGTGGAACATGAAAGCGAAGAGGACGGTACGTACACCGAACCCTGCCTCACGGGCGATATCGTCCTTGCCCAATACGTCACCAGCCCCTTGGGTGAAGGAAATTGGACAACCCCTATCAGACTCACCGCTACTTCGCCCAGCGGTCAAGTTAAGGACTATGCTTTGGCAACGGGCGGTGAGCGTCCTATCGTCATTGCCTCGACCCCCAGCGTCGATGCCGATGGCAACGTCAACGCTCCCACATCCCTCTACACCGTGAACGCCAATGGTGGCGTCCGTCGTCAGTCTCTCGGCATTCAGGGAGCGCAACATCAGATTGTAGCCGTCTATGCCCCAGGCGAGACCACCACTCGTCACTTTGTAGCTTCGAGTCTCGTAGCCGTTGACGATAAGGGGACCACCGATATACAACTCTTCGACATTACCCTCACCCCCGATGGCAACATTCGCCACTCCTCTCTTGGCCGCCTCGGCCTCAACCGTTATCGGATACTGTCCTACCGTCTCGTCAGTCCCAAACATGGTGCTACGGGCGTCGATGGCCTCGGTATAATCTGGAACCAGCACGAGCAGGATAATACCGACGACGAGACGCTCGACGCCACGCCCTACAACCGTACTTACGTGGCGCGCATCAATCGCCGTGGCGACTACATCTACCTCTCTCACGCAGCTCAGGCTCTCGAGTTCGAAGATGACATGAGTGTAGCCGACATGACGGCCTACATGGACTTTGACACTTCGCTCAACTGCCCCGTTGTCACCGCAGCATTCTGCATCGGCGAGACGCAGGTGGACGGTGCGTCAACCGCAGCTGAGATCATCGAGAAGAAGATAAGCCTCAATAACGAAATAGAATGGCTTGAAGAAAAATCAGGACTCGCCAACATTATCGACAGAAAGAACGGTACAGAGATAAAACTAACCGTTCGCAACATTGGTCTTCATACTATCCGTAACTTCACAGTCAAGATGGCCGGTATGACTTTTGATATCCCTGTCAATGTTGCGCCCTCTGTGGCCAAGACACTTACTGTGAAGCTCCCCGCAAAGACCGACTTCTCCGCCGATGTGCCTTTCACCATCCTTGCCGACTTCTACGATATTGACATCACTGACCCTGGTGACGAAGGCACCAAGACCGAGACGGTAAGCGTCAGTGGCACCTTCCGTGTCAACGTGGTCGATTTCGTCAGCGGTGTTACCGCTAATCGCTACGATGCTGCGACAAAACGTGATGTTGTAGTGCTCTCCGTCTCCAACCTTAGTCCCATGGCTCTCAAGCCCGGCAACAGCGTGAAGGTGAGCCTCTTCACCGATCCCCTCGGCGACACGCAGTACCCCGGTGTAGCCACTTATACCATTCCCGCAAGCGAACTCTACAATGCTACAACGGGACGCGGACTTGTGAAGACGGTGAGTTTCTACGTTCCCGCTCCGGCAGCCCGAACCACGGTGTACGCCATCTGCCGAACCGTCGACAGCGACGGCAATGTAGTGTTCGACCAGAACAGCACCAACAATATGGCCATGGTGAGCCTCGCACCCGCGAACTTCGGCAGCGAAACATCAGAAGAACAGACCTTCACTATCGGTCAGCTCGTACGCCTCATCGACGCCCTTAAGAAGAATGCTGACAATCCCGGAAAGGAACACACCACGCCCGACCAGGACTACAACGGCGACAGCGTTGTCACCATCGACGACGTCAACGCCCTCGTCGCTCTCATTGCAGAGACTACGCCCGACCGCTTGACCGTTTCAGACCTCGAGAATCCGCAGCTCAAGGTCACGAACGTCGGTAAGAGCATCACCATTGAAGGCCTCAATCCCGAGAAGGACCTTAAGGTGTTCGACGCCACGGGCCGCCTGCTGAAGTGGACGGAGCCTGCTGCCGAAGAGGCCACCGTCGAGGTCAACGCTAAGGGCACACTTATCATCGTCAACGACGGTAAGGCAGGCGTCATCCGTCATTAGACCGCATCAACCTCCATCATGTTCCCCATCTCCCCGAAGGGAATGAGATGGCGTGATAAATCTTTCGAGGCACCTTGCGCTGTAGTGTAGCGTGAGGTGCCTCTTTGTTGGTGATCGGTGTTTTGTCGTTTCGCACACAACTCGAGTCCTGGCAAGGCGCTGAGTGCGGGGCTTCTTTACATCGTGCCGTGCAATTTGCGGCGTTTATGGCGTAAATAATACAAAATTTTCATCACAGACGCATTGTACATGAGAACTTTTTCGTAAATTTGCGCCAAACTAATAATATAAAGATATTGTCGCTAATAGTTATGGACAAAAATCAACGTTACATGATGCGTGGCGTCTCTGCTATGAAAGAGGACGTGCACGCTGCCATCAAAAACATCGATAAGGGTCTCTTCCCTCAGGCTTTCTGCAAGATTATCCCCGATATCCTCGGCGGTGATCCCGAATATTGCAACATCATGCATGCCGACGGCGCTGGCACTAAGTCGAGCCTCGCTTATATGTATTGGAAGGAGACGGGTGATCTCTCCGTTTGGAAAGGCATTGCTCAGGACGCCCTCATCATGAATACCGACGACCTGCTCTGCGTGGGTGCTGTGGACAACATCCTGGTCAGCTCGACCATCGGCCGCAACAAGATGCTGATTCCCGGTGAGGTGATCTCGGCTATCATCAACGGCACGGACGAACTGCTCCAGCAGATGCGCGAGATGGGCGTGGGAATCTACGCCACGGGTGGCGAGACGGCTGACGTGGGCGACTTGGTGCGCACGATCATCGTTGACTCGACGGTGACCTGCCGCATGAAGCGCAGCGACGTCATCGACAACGCCAACATCCGTCCGGGTGATGTCATCGTGGGTCTTTCTTCTTGCGGCACGGCGACTTACGAGGAGGGCTACAACGGCGGTATGGGCAGCAATGGTCTGACTTCTGCACGCCACGATGTGTTTGCGAAGTATCTGGCCGAAAAGTATCCTGAGAGCTTCGATCATGCTGTGCCCGACGAACTGGTATACAGCGGTGGCTATAAGCTGACGGATCCCGTTGAGGGTGCTCCCGTTGACGCTGGTCATCTGGTGCTGAGCCCCACGCGTACTTATGCTCCCTTCGTGAAGAAGATGCTGGACGAGGTGAAGCGCGAGGAGATCCACGGTATGGTCCACTGTACGGGCGGCGCACAGACGAAGGTGCTGCACTTTGTGGGTGAGAACTGCAAGGTGGTGAAGGATAATATGTTCCCCGTGCCTCCTCTTTTCCGCGCGATCCACGAGCAGAGCGGTACGGATTGGAGCGAGATGTACAAGGTGTTCAACATGGGCCATCGTCTCGAGGTGTATGTTCGTCCCGAACTTGCCGACCAGATCATCGCCATTGCCAAGAGCTTCAACATCGACGCTCAGGTAGTGGGCCACATCGAGGAGGGCGAGCGCAGTCTCACCATCAAGAGCGAATTCGGCGAATTTAAGTATTAATAAGGGAACTATATACAAAAAGGCTCCAAAATGGGGATAGAACAAAAATTTCCCCAAATTGCCCAAAATTTATTTC
>JAUNIC010000121.1 GCA_030523615.1 Bacteroidales bacterium | reverse complement strand
GCCTCGAGGATGAAGTCGTCCATGTCCATGCCGTCCTTCTTCTTGAAGGTGAACTGGCAGAAATGGTCGAAGAGGAATGCGAGAGAACCGGAGGTACCCATGTTGCCGCTGAACTTGTTGAAGACGCTGCGAACATCACCCACGGTGCGGGTGGGGTTGTCGGTAAGGGTGTCAACAAAGATGGCGATGCCGTGAGGGCCGTAGCCTTCGTAAGTACGAGTTTCGTAGCTGCTCTGGTCCTTACCCATAGCGTTCTTGATGGCGCGGTCTATGTTGTCCTTCGGCATGTTCTCACGCTTGCAGACAGCGATGACGCTACGGAGTGAGGGGTTCATGTCAGGATCGGGACCACCAGCCTTGACGGCGATGGCGATCTGCTTGCCGAGACGAGTAAAGGTTTTTGCCATGTGGCCCCAACGCTTCATCTTGGCGGCCTTACGATATTCAAATGCTCTTCCCATTGTTATTTAATGAAGAATTATGAATTAAGAATTAAGAATTATATTTTCTGAAAATGGAATCAAGAGGCAAGAATGGAGAGTGTAGGACACGATCTGCTGCGTTGTGCAGTTACGCGGTAACTTCGAATTCTTAATTCTTACCTCTTAATTCTTAATTTATCTGAGTTCAGCTCCGAGCTGTGTGGTGACGCTCTTGATGACCTTCTGCATGATGGCGTCGATGGCCTTGTCGTTGAGGGTCTTGGTTTCGTCCTGGATGGCGATGCTGATGGCGTAGCTCTTCTTGCCGGCGGGGAGATTCTTGCCTTCGTAGACGTCGAAGAGCTCGACACGCTTGATGAGCTTCTTATCGGCAGCGAAGACGAGCTTCTGGATCTGGCCGAAGGTGACGCTCTTGTCGATGAGGAGGGCGAGGTCGCGCTTTACGGCGGGGAACTTCGCAATTTCCTTATAGCTGACGTCCTTCTTGGGCATCTTCTTCATAAGGAGCGTCCAATTGAGATCGGCGAAGTACACTTCGTTCTCCACCTCGCAAGCTGCACAGAGGGCTTTGCGTACGAGGCCGAGTTCGAGGTAGATCTTGCCGTTGCGGTCGGTTACAACGAGGCTCTTGGCGAAGATGTCGTTCTTGCCGTCCTCAATGAGGAACTGGCTCATATTGATGCCGAGACGGAGGAGGATGTTCATCACGTGGGCCTTGAGCTCGTATACGCTGGTGGCTTCGTTGGCATGAGCCCAATTGCCTTCGACACGATTACCCGTAAGCCAGAGGCCGAGATGGAGCTCTTCGGAGTAACCGGCGAGCCACTTCTTGCGGTCAGCCTTGATTTCTTCAAGCGTTGCACCTTCCTGAGCAGCCTTTTTACGGTCGGCGTCGAAGAAGTAGCAGTTGCCGAATTCGAAGAAAGCGAGGTTGGAGTTCTTGCGGTTGGCGTTGTGGGCAATGCTTTCGAGACCACCGAAGAGGAGGGTTTGGCGCATCACGTTGAGGTCGCTCGAGAGTGGATTCATCAGACGAACGAGGTGCTCGGGAGCGTAGTTCTTCAGCTCGTTGTAGTAAGCCTCGCGAGTGAGGCTGTTGTTGAGAACCTCGTTGAAACCAGCACCGACAAGCTGCTCGCTGATGAGCTTCTGAAGCTTGTAGCTGCGGTCTTCTTCGCCCTTGATGGTAAGGCTGGACTTGACGGCGGTGGGGATTTCCACATTATTATAACCATACACACGGAGAACGTCCTCTACAACGTCGCAAGGACGCTGAACATCTACACGATAAGCGGGAATGACGAGCTGCAGGCCGCTTTCGTCCTCTGCCTTAACGGTCATATCGAGAGCGGTGCAAATGCGCTTCACGAGTTCGGGTTCTATTACCTTGCCTACCAGAGCGTTGAGGTAGTCGTACTTGAGTTCTACTTCAAACGTCTTAGGCAGTTCGCCAGCTTCTACGTCAACAATCTCCATCGACACTTCACCGCCTGCAAGTTCCTTGGCCATGAGGGCGGCCTGCTTGAGGGCGTAGATCTGTCCATCGGGATCGATGCCACGCTCGAAACGGAACGACGCATCGGTATTGAGGCCGTGGCGACGAGCACTCTTGCGAATCCAGGTGGGATGGAAATAGGCGGATTCGAAGAGGACGTTGGTGGTCGTTTCATAAGTGCCGCTACCCTTACCGCCGAACACACCGGCGATACACATGGGCTCTTCTGCATTGCAGATGGCGAGGTCACGATCGGAAAGGTTATGCTCTACACCGTCGAGGGTGACGAACTTCGTGCCTTCGGGCATGGTCTTCACAACCACCTTCTTGCCGATGACCATATCTGCATCGAAGCAGTGGAGGGGTTGGCCGTAAGCCATCATGATGTAGTTCGTAATGTCCACGATATTGTTGATGGGACGCAGACCGATGGTTGTCAACTTGTCCTGCAGCCACTTGGGACTCTCCTTTACCTCGCAGCCCTTGAGGCTTACGGCGCAGTAACGGGGGTAAGCTTCGGCATTCTCGACAACAATATCGATGGGCAGATCGTGGTTGTCAACAGCAAAGCCTTCGCATCCGGGACGATGGAGCGCGGTGGGCTGATCGTTGCGTACGAGGTAAGCATAAAGGTCGCGTGCCACACCCCAATGCGAGCAAGCGTCGGCGCGGTTGGGAGTAATGTCCACCTCAATGAGATAGTCGCTCTCAAGGCCGAAATACTCGGCTGCGGGAGTACCAACAACGGTCTCCTCAGGAAGAATCATGATGCCGTCGTGGCTCTGACCAACGCCGATTTCGTCCTCTGCGCAGATCATGCCGTTGCTCTCGACGCCGCGGAGTTTCGACTTCTTGATGGTGAATTCATTGTCGCCATCGTAGAGCTTTGTGCCGAGAGTGGCAACAATAACCTTCTGGCCAGCTGCCACATTGGGGGCGCCGCAGACAATCTGTGTGGGGGCTTCGCCATTGCCGAGATCGACGGTGGTGATGTGCATGTGGTCGGAATTGGGGTGAGGCTCGCACGTAAGGACGTGGCCTACGACAAGGCCTTTGAGTCCGCCGCGGATGGTCTGGACTTCGTCAACACTACCCACTTCGAGACCAATTGAAGTAAGTGCTTCAGCTACTTCGTCGGCTGTCATGTCGAAATCGACATACTCTTTCAGCCATTTGTAAGATATATTCATAATTTGCGATTGATTACAATTATGTTTTGTGTTGGTTGCAACTATTGAAATTCTACGTCTAATGATTTCTCGGGTCGGAGCATACAGAACAATATTTAACCCGTGGTGTATGCACACAAAACCTCCACATTGCGTGACGCAAGCGCACACAATGCGCAAAAATCGGCGCAAAATTACAAAATTATTCTTTAATCCGAAAGGTTCAGGCGCGCAAATGCATCTAAATAATGAGAAAAAAGCAAATTTTAGCCGTTTTATATCGCTCTTTTGCCATTTTTTATGTAAATTCGCGCCGCGTTTTATGTGCACTCACCCAAGAACGCCCTCAAACATCATGAAAAAAATCCTGTCTATTCTCATCATACTCGCTCTTCTGCCCATCACAAGCCGAGCGCAAGTGGGCGAACAGAAACACGATTTGTGTCTCGGTATCAACGGTGGAATTGCCCTCAATAAGGTGGGCTTCACTCCGAAGATCAACCAAACTTACCATATGGGCCCCACGGCGGGTATTACCATGCGCTACACCAGCGAGCGTTATCTTGGTATGTATTGCGCCTTCCAGGCCGAACTCAACTACTCTTCGCTCGGTTGGAAAGAGGACATTTACTCTTCCACAAACGAAAAACTGCCCGACACCTATCAGCGCAATTTGACCTACATACAAATGCCCATTATGGCCCATCTTTCCTTCGGCAAATACACGAAAGGATTCCGAGGCCATTTCATTGCTGGACCTCAATTCGGTTACCTCATCGGTGACGTCGAGAAACAATCCGAAATATGGACCACGATGAGCAGCGGACGCCCCGACCGCATGAACAGCATCACATCGCAGTACGGCCTGAAAGCCGAGAACAGCTTCGAATACGGCATCACGGCAGGTCTCGGCGGCGAATTGACGACGTCGCTCGGGCACTTCATCCTTGAAGGCCGCTACTACATGGGACTTTCCAACGTGTTTAACAACTCGAAAAAAGATCCCTTCCCCAAAAGTAACAACAGTACCATTATGATCAAAGTCACGTACCTCATTGACGTGACGCACTAACTTCCGATAAAGCGTATTATAAAAGCCAACTCGGCAACGAAAAAAGGAAGTCTAACTCGATAAGGCGAACAATAAAGTCCTCCACATTGAAACACCTTCAGCGCATACTTCAAGCATTAGCGTGTGTTCTGCTCGGAACATACGCTGCACTGATCATCGCCCTTGACCAACCGAGGGTGCAGGCCTATTTGGCCGATGTTGTGGAGGAACAACTGGAGGCCGTTTTGGGTAGCGAGGTGAACATCGACCACATCTCCGTCGGCTTATTCAATGCCGTCGAATTACATAATGTAACGCTTTACGACAAAGCGCACAAAGAGATGTTACAGAGTAAATTGATCTACGGAAAAGCACACATCTCATCGCTCCTGAAGGGTAAAATCTACCTGCGCAACATCTCCGTCCTCGACGCTACTTTTAAGCTCTATAAGTCATCAGCAGACGGAGAAACAAACTTCAAATACGTCATTGACGCTTTCAAGAGCAACAAGAAAGAAAAGAAGCCTATCGACTTGTCCATCAACTCGTTATTGCTGCGACGTTGTCAAATTGCTTACGATGAAGATTATCGGCCTTACCCCGCCGACAACCGTTTTACGGCTCATCACATTTTCCTTCGCGACGTCAATGCCAACCTTTCGCTGAAGCGTCTCACCAACAACGACATCAATCTACGTATCAGGCAATTGAGTCTAGCTGAGCAAAGCGGTTTCAAGATTGATAATCTGCATTTACTCCTTGTGGCCGATCGCGAACATGCCGACATCCACGACCTTGATCTCACGCTGCCCAACACACACGTGATGCAGAAGCTCATTAGCATGGATTACGCCTTCAGCGACATTAAGACCCTTCTCAATACTCTCCGCCTTTCCGGACAATTTGAGGACGTCAAGATTTCAACAAAAGACATCGCTGCTTTCGTGCCGGCGCTGAAGACCCTCGACGAAACCATCATAGCCAGCACCAAACTCGTATTCGCCAACAATGCGCTCGCGCTCAACGGGCTGCATCTTCATAATACACTCAACACGTTTGACCTCTCGGGCGACCTGGTCTATCAGCGTAACGCCTTGGGGCAGTTTGTCGTCAACGCCAACGACTGCCACCTTAACGTGGAGCAGAGATTCGTCAACATGCTCTTCGCCGACATGCTCCACAAGGACACACCTCATATCGTACAAAAGCTTGGAGATGTGAACTTTATCGGCGATATCATATACCAGCACGACAATTCACAGAATGGTCTCGCCGCCAATAGCGGAAGCCTCAAGGGTGTACTCACCACGGCACTCGGCCCCCTTGACGCCGACCTCAAACTTGCCAATAGCAGCATTAACGCCACTCTGGCCTCCAACAGCTTCAAGCCTGCCCTTCTCCACGACAACAAGTACATCCCTTCGCTCGTTGACTTCAAACTTTCGGTCAATTCGTCCATCACCGCAAACAGCCATATGTTTGCTAACACCACATGGGGCCTTGGCAATACGGATGCCGACCTCACCGTCAACTCCGCGACAATCGGCACACAAACCTTCAAAAACATTCACGCAACAGCAAATTACGCCCACCCGAGCGTAAACCTTCATATCACTACCGATGACGCAGCAGCCAAACTCGTCGCCGACCTCTCGACTCAGTTGACAGGAAGCAATCCATTCGCAACGCTACCCGATGCTGCGACATTTAATGTCGACATTACCCACCTATCGCCTGCGCAGTTGCATTTGACCGACCGCTTCGGTAACGGCCAATTTGCCATGAAGGCCACCGGCAACATCAGTTCGCTGGACATTGACAATCCCAAGGGAGAAATCTCCGTTTCCAACTTCACCCTCATGGGCGATAACGGCAGCACCACGCCCTTCAGCATCAGCAACTTTGACCTCAGGACGGAACCCGTCCGAAATGGCAACCACGTCATTCTGCGCTCCGACTTTGCCGACATCGACTACGTAGGTCCCGTACACCCCGAAAAGCTCAAAGAGATTGCCAAGAACATCTATCGCAACGTCGAGAACGGCGTGTTCAACGAGGCCAAGAGCGCCAGCACGGTTTCCGACGACGTGGCCCGCAACATGCTGCATCCTGTCGATAAGACCGTCAACTTCATCGTCTCTCTCAGAAGCGCCGAAGTCTTCAACCGACTTCTTGGCATGAAGATCAACTACAGCGGTACGATCCAGGCACAAGGTTCTGCCACCGACGACGGCAACCACCTTACTGTAGCCTGCACAGCCCCGTCCTTGACATTCGGCAAATTCTCCGTTTCCGACATTTCGCTCTTCGTGCGCAGCGAAGATGGCTCGTTCAACGTTATCGGCAAGGGCCGCAAAACCGTAAAGAACGGCGATGTGCGTGTTGAGCTCACCGCCATCAACCGCGATGGCCGCATCTTCACCGACATTGAATGGGACGAAAGCGCACGCCACGCATTCTTCGGCAAACTCTCCGCAGTTTCCAAGATCGACATGCCCACGACTGAAACCGCGACCAATGCCATCGCCACAACGACACAAATTGCCACTCCTGGCGACGAAAACGTGACTGCCGTCAGCACCACGGCCACCACCAGCACCGCAACGGGCAAGAAGAAAAAGTTCGGCATTACGACCGACTTCACCCCCTCCCAGATGTGTATCGGCGACAGCATGTGGCAGTTCACCAAGAGCCGCATCGACTACCACAACGACCGCGTGACGATCGAAGATTTCGGCATCCACAACGCCACGCAAAGCCTCTCCATCAACGGCAAATACGACCGCACGTTTGAAGACGCCATCACCGTCGACCTCAACAATGTCGACCTCGATTACGTCCTCGCTTTCGTCAACATGAACGTCGTCGAATTCTCCGGTCACGCCACCGGCAAGATTTTCGTCAAGGCCCTCCCTAACGGCGATCCCTGGGCAAAGGCCGAGGTCAACGTCCCCGATCTGCAGTTCAACCACGCCTATTTTGGCAATGCCGACGTCATGCTGCGATGGGACCACGCCGAACGCGACATCGTCATTGAAGGCCACATCGTAGAACCCGGTGTAGGCTACACCAACGTCAAGGGATACGTTGACCCCGTCAACCACGACCTCGACCTTCAAACCGAAAGCAAGAACACCCAGCTCGGATTCCTCAACAAGTATACCGAAGGCATTTTCTCCAACATCAGCGGACGCGCCACCGGCAATTGCCGCATCTACGGCGGATTCCAAACCATCGAGTTCAGCGGCCACGAAGTCGGCGAAGCCGAAGCCACCATCCCCGTCACCGGCGTCACCTACAAGGTCACCGATGCCGACGTCGACATCATCCCCGACATGTTCTGGATCAAGAGCGCCAAGATTTACGACAAATACCACGGCGAAGGCGTCGCCACCGGCAATCTTGCTCACACGCATATTAAAGATATGCGCTACGACTTCACGCTCTCCGGCACCAATCTCCGCCTTTACGACAAGCCGCGCGAACTCGACATGCCCTTCTACGCCACCGCCACAGGTTCCGGCAAAGTCCACCTCCATGGCAGGCCCGGCGTGATGAATGCGGAGATGCAGATACAGACCTCGGCAGGCAGCGAACTCACCTACATCCTCGACTCGCCCGACGCCGACGTGTCGCAGCTGCTCACCTTCCACGACGTCACTCCCACCGACTCCGACACCATCTCTACCCTGCTCCCCATACAGCCCCTGGAAGTAGAGGCAAAGAACGTCGCCGCCTACCAACCCACGACGCCCAACGTCGCAGCACCGGCACCTCCCACCACGACCGACATCAACCTCTACTTTGAAGTCGACGTCGACGATGGCTCCTGCCTCCACCTCATCACCGACGACAAATCGGGCGATGTCATCACCGTCTACGGTAGCGGCCCCATTCAGGCCAACTATCACAATAAGAGCGGATTCACCATGTACGGCACCTACAACATCTCCCGCGGTTCGTACAACCTCAACATCCCCTCCCTCGCCCAGCGTCGCAAGTTTGAGATTCTCGACGGCGGACAGGTGAACTTCTCCGGCGACCCTGCCAATGCCGACGTCAAAGTCAAGGCGCAGTACGTTGTCAATTCCGCATCCCTTGCCGACCTCAACATCGGCACAGGTTTCGCCAACAACACCACACGCGTCAACTGCCTTGCCAACATCTACGGCGAAGTGGCTAACATGCAGTTCGACCTTGGCCTCGAACTCCCCAACTGCTCGCAGGACGAACAGCAGATGGTGAACAACCTCATCGCCTCCGACGAAGACCGCACCATGCAGGTGCTCTATCTCCTCGGTGTGGGACGCTTCTATGCCTACAACTGGAACGCTACCGACATCGCCCAGAGCCAATCCGTGCTTATGATGAACTCCCTGCTCTCCTCCACCCTCTCTTCGCAGCTCAACAACATCATCTCCGACGCCATCGGCTCCAGCAATTGGACCTTCGGCACCAACATCTCCACCGGCCAGATGGGATGGAGCGACATGGAGGTCGAGGGCCTTGTCTCCAGCCGACTGCTCAACAACCGTCTGCTCCTCAACGGCAACTTCGGCTACTCCGAACGCCAGGCAGCCACGACCAACTTTGTCGGCGACTTCGACATGCAGTACCTCATCACCCCCAAGGGCACCGTTAGCATCAAGGCCTACTCCGAGACCAACGACCGATACTTCACAAAGTCCACCCTTACCACACAAGGCGTAGGCCTGCAGTTGAAGAAGGACTTCACCCGCTTCATCAACCTCTTCCGACGCCGCAAACAACCCAACCCATAAACCCATAAACCAAAAATCACCACCATAAAACCCATGAATCAAGAAATAGCTCGCAGACGCACATTCGCAATCATCTCCCACCCCGATGCCGGTAAGACCACCCTCACCGAGAAACTCCTCCTTTTCGGTGGACAGATCCAGGTTGCAGGTGCTGTCAAAAGCAACAAGATCAAGAAGACCGCAACCTCCGACTGGATGGAGATCGAAAAGCAGCGCGGTATCTCCGTCACAACCTCCGTTATGGAGTTCGACTACCTCCCCGAAGGCGTTACCGACACCCTCCCCTACAAGGTCAACATCCTCGACACCCCGGGTCACCAGGACTTCGCTGAAGACACCTTCCGCACCCTCACCGCTGTCGACTCTGCCATCATCGTTGTCGACGGAGCCAAAGGCGTCGAGGCCCAGACGCGCAAACTCATGACCGTCTGCCGCATGCGCAACACCCCCGTCATCATCTTCATCAACAAGATGGACCGCGAAGGCAAAGACCCCTTCGACCTCCTCGACGAACTTGAAGAAGAACTCCAAATCCACGTGCGTCCCCTCTCTTGGCCCATCAACCAGGGCGCACGCTTCAAGGGTGTATATAATATATATGAGGAGCAGCTCAACCTCTTCACCCCCGATAAGCAGAAGGTCACGGAGAAAGTCACCGTCGACATCAACGCCCCCGGCGAACTCGAAGCCAACGTCGGCGAAGACGACGCTGCCAAGCTCCGCGAAGACCTCGAACTCATCGAGGGCGTCTATCCCGAATTCGACGTCCAGGACTACCTCGACGCCAAGATCGCCCCCGTATTCTTTGGTTCTGCCCTCAACAACTTCGGTGTGAAGGAACTCCTCGATTGCTTCGTCAAGATTGCCCCCTCGCCCCGTCCCACCAAGGCCGAAGAGCGCGACGTCGATCCCGAAGAGAAGAAATTCTCTGGCTTCATCTTCAAGATCACCGCCAACATCGACCCCAACCACCGCTCCTGCATCGCCTTCTGCAAAGTCTGCTCCGGCAAGTTCGTGCGCAACGCCCCCTACCTCCACGTCCGCAGCGGCAAGACCCTCCGCATCTCCTCCCCCACGCAGTTCATGGCGCAGCGCAAGGAGACCATCGACGAGGCATGGCCCGGCGACATCGTCGGTCTGCCCGACAACGGCACCTTCAAGATCGGCGACACCCTCACCGAAGGCGAAGTCATGCACTTCCGCGGACTCCCCTCATTCTCGCCCGAGATGTTCAAGTACATCGAGAACGCCGACCCCATGAAGACCAAGCAGCT
>JAUNIC010000120.1 GCA_030523615.1 Bacteroidales bacterium | reverse complement strand
CGTTGATGCGGTGTGTCGAAGCGTTGATGCGGTGTGTATTTTGTCCCGTCAGCATTCGGAACCTCTTCCAGGCGCGGTCAGTATCCAGCGCCTTTTCTTCGTAATGGCGAGCCACAAACTGCAGTTCGTCTTCGTTGATTTCTTTCATAGTCGTTGAATTGTTGTTTACTCCTATGACGCAGAACACGGGAAACACCCTTATGGAGAGGGCAAAAAAATGAGTTCGGCCTCAGGATGGGTCGAACTCAAAAGAACATCATATAAATCTCTCGTGCTTTGCCGCGCAGGGTGCTGTAGGCCTTGGTGAGCTGTGCCTCGACGGTCTTGACGGAGATGCCCAGCGTCTCGGCGATCTCGCGATTCTTGAGGCCGTCGCGCTTGCTGAGGAGGAGGATGTTGCGACAGGCTTGCGGGAGGGCGTCGATGGCCTTCCATAGACGTGCCTCGCGCTGGCTGCGTTCTGTGAGTGCTTGCTCTTCTTCGGCAGAATTGTCGGGGACGTTGTCGGCAGATTCGAGCGGAAGTGCTGCTTCATCCCCTGCTTCTGCAGCCTTGCGGCGCAGATGGTCGATGGAGGCGTTGCGCACCATCTGATAGAGGTAGCTCTTGGTGAAGGCGATGGGGCTCTGGCCAGACGGCTGTGAAGAGCGTTCGTAAAGGCGCACGAAACAGTCCATCACAATGTCCTCGGCCACGGCCAAATCATCGACGTAATGGAGCGCATAGAGGCACAGGGCGCGGTAGTGCGCTCTGAACAACGTCTCGAGGTGGGTGGTTTGGCTCATGTCTATTTTCTATGACGGAGAAGTGGGCGAATACCCTTACGCCTTATACAAAGAAAATGCCCCCCAGCTGAGCCAGGGGGTAATGATGGATGGGGCTTAGCGCTGCACCTTCTTCACGCTGCCGTCGCTCTGACGAACGATGGTGACGCCTCGTGACGCGCCCGGCTGACGTCGGCCGTCGAGCGAGAAGATCGTCTCGGAAGCGGGTGTGCTGAGCACGGTGCCGATGCCTGTGGGAGCGGCGATGCGGGAGCGTGCAGCATTGGCGATGCGGCCTTCACCGTCGATGACGAGAGCCACGACGTAGAGCTGGTCACGGTCGAGAGCTGCGAGGAGGGCCTTGCCCGTGGGGAGCGTCAGGGTGTAGTCGGCCGTGAGCGTTGTGCCGTGTTCTATCGTTTGGGGAAGGGCTTCGGCGAGCGACTTTCCTGCTGCATTCCAAGATGAAGCAATCATCACGTCGCCAAACGTCAGCGGGACAAGATCCTGACCCTTCTCGCCGCCTTTGCAGAACTGCGCCAGTTCGGGGAAGGACTCCATGACCATGGCTTCGGGCTCCATCGAATAGTAGTAGTTGCTCTGCAGCCATGGGCCCTTGCCAGTGAGGCCGTCGGCCGTCAGGACGTAGGCCAAGGAATAACCTTCGGCCAAGCCGAGGAATTCCACCGTAGCATCGGCCGTCACACTTGTTCCGTCGGCGTTCATCGCGCCCTCGACGCTGACTTCGACGAGGGGCAGGAGGCTGTTGGCGTGCTCGAAGTCGCCCATGATGTTGGGGTAGTATCCGCTGCCTTTGTAGGGGTCGGTGTCGGGTGTGTTGCGATCAAGACGACACGAAGGGGCGCCAATGAACCCAAGGCGAGCGTAATCGGCGCAGTACATGGGGTCGTCGGCGTTGTACTGATGGATGGCGATGCCGATGAAGCGGTCACCGTAGCGCTCCTTCATGGTCTCCATGCCGAGCCAGCCCTTGGGGCAATAGCCGCACTTGGTGCCGGTGAATTCCTCGACGACGGTGCGGCGCTCCACCTTGCGGCTCACGCTGTTGAGGTGGACGGTGAGCGGGCCTTTGGCCTCGACGTTGGGCGCGTCGCCAATCGCCACGATGCTCAGCGTAGCGTCGAAAACTTCTGGGATAGTGGGGGCGTCGAAGGGGATATCGACAACGACTTCCTTGTCCATTCCTTCGGGGATGGGGGTGTCAAGCACGATTGTCCCCCGCTGCTCTTCGCCCCTAATCGTCACGGTGTAGGTAAAGCCGGGAACGGGCTTCTTGCTTGACGAACGAACTGTGGTCCTCACGCTGCTCTGTCCGCAGAGGACGTTGGGCCACTCCACGCTGCGGAACTCTACGCCGTAGTCCTCGAGGCTCTGGCTGCCGATGATGACCTGCAGGGCGCTGACGCCCATGCCGTAGGGGGAGTAGTCCATCCACGTGCCGTTCATGCAAAGGAAGAGGGCATCGGTGCCCTTGGCGTCGTAGACCATGAGGGAGGCTCCGTTCTCGGCGATGGTGTAGGTGTAACCGACGTAGACGTCCTGCGCAGGCAGGGCGATGGGGTCGTCGAAGGCTATGTCGTTGTAGCCCTTCTTGAGGGTGCCGTCGGGGACGTTGACGCTGGCGATGACGTTGCGGAAGCCTGCGTCAGTAGCGACGAGGCAGGTGAGGTTTTTCATGCTCGTCATGGCTACAGGGACGCTGACGCCCTCGATGGTGCAGTCGGTCCACTCGGCATTGTAGGGCATCTTGAGGCCTTCGCCGTAAGCGCCGGGGGTGGTGAGGTAGCTGATGGTCGTCAGTTTCTTGTAGTCATTGGGCGCGAGGCCCCACTTCTGACAGTCGCCAAGGTCGCGAGCCATCATGACGGCGGGGGCGACGAGGGCGAGGAGGAGGAGGAGGAGAATCTTCTTCATGAGTTATTGTTCTGGTTCTTGCTGCAAAGGTATGCAAAAAAAGCGAATCGGCCAAGGAGTTGGCGCAAAAAACGTCGTAACTCGTCGGCAAAGGGACGCGAGAGGCCCGATTGCGGGTATTTATTATATAGGGTGTAAAGTGGATAAGTAGATTTTTCGCCAAGATTTTCCGCATGATTTTTAGTTTTTGCTCTGGCAAGCGTCCAAAGGCCGAGCGGAGATTTTGAGCGAAGCGACCCTCTAAAAAACTAATTCTCTTATTTTTAGTCAGATTTTATGTTGAGATTTTCTGAAAGATTTTAAAATCTAAACGATCAAAATCATGACTAAAAATCCGCCTAAAAATAAGATGCGATGCTTTTCGGGAGGGTCGGGCAAAGCCCTCAAAATCATGACTGAAAATCCGCCTAAAAATCTATACTTACTCTACACCCTATTTATTATAATAATGAGTACGCCCCTAAAAAGCACATCCCTCTGGCCAAAAGGAATGGCCAGAGGGATGACTATAGAGGGAATGTGCTTGTATTATCCGAAGATGCCGATGCCCATAGAGCCGAAGAGCATGAGCATGCCGTAGGCGAGAGTCATGGCGATAACACCCATGATGATGCCGACCTTGGCCATCTGGCTGGTCTTGACGAGACCGGTGGAGTAGGCGATGGCGTTAGGAGGCGTGGAGATGGGGAGAGCCATAGCGAAGCTGGCGCTGAGGGCAAGACCTGCCACGAGGGTGACTACGCCACCGATGGGAGCAAGCTGCTCGCTCATACCGGTGCCGACGGTGATGAGGATGGGCACCATGAGGGCTGCAGAGGCACTGTTGGAGATGAAGGTGGAGAGGAGCCAGCAGAGGAGACCGGCGCCGATGAGCACGACGAAGACGTTGAACTCTGCGAAGGGAATGCTCTCTACCATAGCCTTGGCGAGGCCTGACTGCTTCATACCGGTACCGAGGGCGAAACCACCAGCTACCATCCAGAGTACGGACCAGTCGATGTGCTTGATATCCTCAGAGGAGACGATGCCGAGGGCGGTGAATGCGCCGACGGGGAAGAGGGCTACTACGTAAGAGTTGATGCCGACTACCTTCTCGAGGCACCAGAGGGCGATGGTCATGGCCATTACGACGTAGATGGCCTTGGTCTGCCAACCGGGCTTGGCGCCGCCTTCAATCTTGAACTCGAGGGTCTCGCTCTTGAACTTGTAGAGGTTGAGGAGGAGGAGCCATGCGATGACGAGGATGAGGAGCATGAGGGGTACCATCATGATCATCCAGTCGAGGAAGCCGATGTTGAAGCCTGCGTCCTTGAGGGCACCGAGGGCGATACCGTTGGGAGGGGTACCGATGGGGGTACCGATACCACCGATGTTACAGCCGATGGGGATGGCGAGGGCGAGACCTACGCGACCGCGCTCGTTCTCGGGAAGTGTGCGGAACACGGGGGCGAGGAAGGTGAGCATCATGGCCGCAGTGGCTGTGTTGGAGATGAACATGGAGAAGATGGCGGTGACGAGCATGAAGCCGAAGAGGACGCGCTTGCTGTTGGTGCCGAAGGGCTTAAGCATTACGCGGGCGAGGCTGATGTCGACGCCACTCTTAGAGGCTACGAGGGCAAGGATGAAGCCACCCATGAAGAGCATGACGGTGGGGTCGGCGAAGGCGGCGATGATGTCCTTGTAGGGGATAAGGCCCTGAAGCTGCTCTACGCCTTTGGCATTGACCTCGGTGGCTGCGCCTTGGTAGTTGTTGAGGTCTATGAGCATCGAGATGGACGAGTCGCTGACAGTGAAGAGCATGACGACGATGATGAGCACGGAGGTAACCCATGCGGGCACGCCTTCGGTGATCCACATGAGGGCGGCGAAGGCGAAGATGGAGATCATGCGTTGCTCGATGACGGTGAGACCTTCGATGCCGAATACGGTGGAGGGAAGGTTCCAAAGGAGGAGGGAGATGATGAGTACCGCGGTAATCTTGACGAACTTGACAACGTCAAACTTTTCGTCGGCGAGGTGGCGGGGCTCCTCGTTGGTGTTGGTTGACATAATGTTTTTTAGGGGTTTGTTAGTTAGTGTTATTGATTATTGTTTGTTTTTCTCAAAAAGGAATGTATTTTTCGGGCGCAAATTTACAATTTGTTAACGAATTACGAACGCAACAATCGAAAAAAATCATAAAAATTTGTCTTTTGGGTGTTTTTTTGCAGTTGGGAAAACCAAAAGGCGATGAAAATTTGGCCGTGTGGGGAAAAAGTGCGAAATTTGCAGACCGAAAAAATAAAAATACGAATTACGATTTTCTATGAAACACCTTAAACTTTTTCTCGCTGCCGCGCTGGGCGTTGCAGCTTTGCCCGCTGCCGCACAGGAGGTGGACTCCGAAGTGCACGGACGCAGCGCTACGTATGTTGATCCCACTGACCCGCAGGTGCTGCAGAAGCTGGACGAATGGCGCGACCTGAAGTTTGGCGTCATCTTCCACTGGGGCCTTTACTCGGTGCCGGGCATCGTGGAGTCGTGGAGCATCTGCTCGGAGGACGTGGATTGGATCAACCGCCGCTGGGACTTGTCGTACGACGAATACAAGAAGTGGTACTGGGGGCTCTGCAACGAGCTGAACCCGACGAAGTTTGACCCGGAACGCTGGGCAGCGGACATGAAGGACGCGGGTATGAAATACATGGTGTTCACGACGAAGCACCACGATGGTTTCTGTATGTATGACTCGAAGTATACGGATTTCTCGATTGCGAACTATGCGTTCAAGGACAACCCGAAGCGCGACGTGGCTCGCTATGTTTTCGATGCGTTCCGCCAGCAGGATTTCATGATCGGTTGCTACTTCTCGAAGCCCGACTGGCATTGCGAGTGGTTCTGGAATCCGCACTTCGCCACGGCGAACCGCATGCCGAACTATAAGATCAAGGAGCACGAGGAGTGGTGGCAGAAGTATAAGGACTTCACGAAGAACCAGCTGAATGAGTTGACGACGAACTATGGTGCGTTGGACATTCTGTGGCTCGACGGCGGATGGGTGAAGGGTGACGATGTGGACCTGGACGAGGTGCTCGTGGGTGCGCGTCAGCGTCATCCGGGACTGATCTGTGTGGATCGTGCGATTCCGGGCAAGAACGAGAATTATCAGACGCCGGAGCGTGGCATCCCCAACGAGCAGTTGTCAAACCCTTGGGAGAGTTGCATCACGCTGTCGAACGACTGGGGTTGGGTGCCTAATGCGCCGTACAAGAGTCCGCAGAAGGTGATCAACTTGCTGATCGAGACGACGGCAAAGGGTGGTTCGTTGCTCCTCGGTGTTGGCCCGTCGGCCGACGGTACGATCGAGGAGGGTTTGACGAGTCGTCTGCGTGTCGTGGGTGAGTGGCTCCGCAAGAATGGTGCTGCGATCTATGGTACGCGCAACGCGGCGCACTACCACGAGGGAAACTTCTGGTTTACAGCGAACAAGGATGGCGAGACGCTCTATGCAATCTATGCTTTGCCGGAGGGTGAGACGCTTCCTGCCGAACTGTCGTGGACGGGTAATGTGCCGGCGAAGGGCAAGGTGCGTCTGCTGTCGACGGGTAAGTCATTGAAGGCGGTGACGCGCGACAATGTGACGACGGTGAAGCTCCCGAAGGGCGTGGCTCAGGAGGCGCTGGTGTTTGAGATCAAGACGCGCTGACAACTTGTCGTCTGCGAGTAGGAAGAAAACATTAAAAACACCGCTTCGCAGAGAAAACAATTTTTAGGAAACAACAATCACTAACACAGTAACTACCAATGGAACAGGAAAAGAAGGGCACTGAGCCCAATATGAATAAGGCATGGATTTTTGCCTTCGTCCTCGCTGCTCTCGTGGCGGGAGGATATTTTGTAAAGAATTATCTGGACAACCAGACAACGTATGAGAGTCCTGTAGCGACGGAGTCGGCTGACGCTGTGAACGATTCGATCCGCGCTGCGGGTGAGGCGTTTATGGCAAAGGTGGAACAGGATCCTGACGTGAAGCCTCTTGGCGGCGGCGTATTCTACAAGGAGCTGAAGGCTGGCACGGGTGCGAAGCCGGGTCAGGACAGCGAGGTGCGCGTAAACTATGAGGGCCGCCTCATCGACGGCACGGTGTTCGACAGCAGCTACGAGCGCGGCCAGGAAGCGAGCTTCCCCGTGAGTGGCGTGATCCAGGGCTGGCAGATTGCGTTGAAGGCGATGCCGGTGGGTAGTACGTGGGAGGTTTACATCCCGCAGTATTATGGTTACGGTTCGCAGGGCAGCGGCCCGAAGATTCCGCCCTACTCTGCTCTCGTCTTCAAGGTAGAACTCCTTGGTATCAAGTAAGATGCGCTGCTGCTGTTAAAGCAAAGCACGAAACAAAAAAAAGAGAGAATGCGAAGATGGCAAACGTCCATTTTCGCATTCTCTTTTTCGTTCTTTTTGTCCGTCGATTATTTGATCATTTCGACGGTGACGGTGGGCTTGAACTTCTTGCTGACGGCAGGATGCTCGTTGGCAAGGTAGCGCACGCGGATGGTCTTGGTCTCGCCGCCGAGGAGGCTGAAGTAGTTGTCGTCGTAGAAGGCGGGGAGAATCTGCTCGCCGTCCTTGCCGTTGACGAGGTTGAGACGGAGCATGAGAGCGGGAACGGTGCTCTCGTTGGTCACGGTGACGGTGAGGGTTTCGGCGTCGGTTTGCTCTACGCGAGTGGCGAGCTGGGCTTTGTCCATCTGCTGGATGGCTTGCCAGTTGCCGGGGTCGCGGCCTTCCCAATAGAAGTTGTCGGCAATGACGCGATCGCCGTCTTTGAGGACGAGCTTGATGAAGTAGACTTCGCTGAGAGTGTCGCCGGTGATGCCGATGGGGAACACGCGGACGGTGGCGTCTTCGGCGACGTCGATGGTCTTGGAGGCGTGCCACAGCTGGCGGCCGCTCATATCAACGACTTGGGCTTCGGCGGTGAGGCTGTTGCGCTGGCCGGCGCACTCGTTGACAACTTCGACTTCGTTGGTGAGGGGGTTCCACGAGATGTGGATGGGGGCGCAGGCTTTCTTGCTGCCGAAGTAGGCACCGTTGACGTCGTAGTAGTAGTCGTAGGTCTGGAACACGAGGCAGGGCCATGCGGAGTGGCTCATCCAGAGGAGGAGGCCGTTGCGGTAGTTGCTGCGCGACTCAAACATGGCGCGGAAGCCGTTGTAGTTGACCCACTGCGCACGGTCAGCGTATTCCTTGAGGCTCTGGGCTTCGCCGAGGCCGTTGGCAATTAGGCCGTTGTAGGTTTCGCAGCGCTGTGCTCCCTTGAGGGTGAAGTTGTGCATGGCCCACACATCGTTTTGCGGCCAGCGGTGTTCAGGACGGAACATACGGCACATGCTTTCGTAGGTGGGTACGCAGGGGTAGCCGCGTTCGCTGTGCATCTTCTTGCGTCCGCGGGGCAGGTCGTAGATTTCCTGGGGCGAGAGGGCGCGGTAGGGGCCGTAGCCGCTGACGTTGTACTCGGCGGAGTGGGAGATGTAGAGGTTGTTGGGGCAGAGGTCGGCGACGAGTTCGCTGAGGGGTACGCTGAGCGAGGTGGGCGGATTGCCTTCGTTGCGACCGCAATAGAGGGCGATGCAGGGATGTACGCGGGTTTTGTGGACCATGTCGTTGGCGTTGTCCATGAACATGGTTTCGTCGTTGGGGTTGGGGCCGTCGTAGGGATTGGCGAGCCAGAAGTCTTGCCACACCATGACGCCGTGCTTGTCGCAGGCTTCGTAGAACTCTTCGTCGCCGACCATGCCGACCCAGTTGCGGATGAAGTTGAGGTGCATGTCGGCGTGGTAGGCGAGGGCGATGTCGTAGTCGCGGGCGGTGTAGTTGAGGTTGCACTCGCTGAAGCCCCAGTTGCCGCCGTGGCCGATGAAGCGACGGCCGTTGATGAACATCTGCATGGCGGTCTGCTCGAGGGTGTACTGCATGTGGCGGACTCCGCACTTGGTGGTCTTCTGGCAGAGTTCTTTGCCGCCGGCGAGGAAGGTGACGGTAACGTCGTAGAGGTGGGGATCGCCGTAGCCGACGGGCCACCAGAGTTGGGGATGGTCGAGGACGAAGGCGTCGAGATCGATGTCGTGGGTGCCGGGGGCGATGCTGACGGGTTGCTCAACGGTCTTGGGGCCGAAGGTGATGCGCAGACGGCCGTCGACGGACTGAGAGCCGTAGTTGTTCATCGTGATGATGGGGTCGATCTGGGCTTTGTCGGCTACGAAATGACGGGGCGTGGTGCCGGGGAGTGTGGTGTCGAAGAAGGTGTCGCCGATGGTGATGCCGCCTTTGGCAACGGTGAGGGTGACGTCGTTCCAGATGCCGATGTTGCGACCGGGCATGGTGGGGATCCAGTCCCATCCGATGCTGGCGTGGAAGGTAGGGTTGTCCTGACCGAGTACGCCGCCGTTGGGGACGTTCTTCTCGAGTGTGGGGATCTTCACTTCGCCGGGATTGGCGTTGTGGATAATCTTGACTGCGAGAATGTTATGAGCTGCATCGCCTCCGCGCTGAAGGAAACTGGTGATGTCGAAGTGGGTGCGCTTGAAGGAGCCGTCGATGCGGCCGACGTAGAGGCCGTTGACGTAGATTTCGGCTTTCCAGTTGATGCCATCGAAGTTGAGGATGAGTCGTTCGTCGGCGGCGAGGGCGGGAACGTCGAGGGGTGTGCGGTACCAGAAGTCGGCGTTGAAGTAGTCGTCGTCGATGCGGGTAAGATTGTCGTCGTAGCGGATGTCCTCGAGGAGTCCGGCGCGGGTGTAGGCAAGGGCTACGGTGCCGGGCACGGGAGCGTCGAGCCAGGGGGCGTCGGGTGTGGCGGAGGAATCCATGACGAAGGTGGGCGACGAGACTTTTTCACCGGTGAGGGTGGCGTCGGCGGCTTTGTGGAGTTTCCAATCCCAAGCGAATGCCGTGTAGGACATTCCGACGAGGGAGAGAAGGGCAAGAATTCGTAGTTTCATAGTGCGGAGGTTTGTCGTGTATTGTGTTTTCTGCCCGCAAATTTATAAATATTTCATTGAACAGCAAAGGGTTTTATGCGTTATTTTTGAAAAAATATGCTCAAGAGGGTGTACCGAAACCTTGTGGCTTGGGTACACCCTCTCGTTTTATGTTGCGGGAATGGATGGCTTTAGAATGCGAGGTTGACGCCAACGGCTACAACGTCGTTCTTGCGAACGTAGGTGTCGACCTTGGGACCTGCTGCGGTGGCGGCGGTGATGGTGCGGTCGCCGTAGAAGGTGTGCATATAGCCGAGGTCGATGGAGCAACGGTCGGTGGCGTTGATGCGGAGACCGGCGCCGATCATGCTGTTGCTGAGGTTGAAGCTGAGGTCGTTCATATAGGCTTCGCTGAGACCGTACTGGGTCACCTGGTAGCTGGCGCTGAGGGTGAGGAGTTTGCAGACGTCGTACTCGACACCGGCATTGACTTCCCAGGTGTTGTGGTCGATGAGGTCCTGCTTGTCGCCGTACTTCTTGGCGATCTTGTCGAAGTACTCGTGGAAACCGGCGTTGATGCGGAG
>JAUNIC010000119.1 GCA_030523615.1 Bacteroidales bacterium | reverse complement strand
CATAAGTCAAATAATCCTTATTAGACACATATGGCCAATAAGCCTCATGAAACTCAGAAATATCCTCTCCATAGCAGCCCTGGCACTCGGACTCACCGCCTCGGCTCAGCAGACGGCACAGGTAGCTGTGTTCTGCATCAACGACTTCCACTGCGGTCTCATCCACGACCCTCAGCGTGGCACTCCTGGTGCTGCATGGGTGGTGCAGACCCTCGACTCCCTCAAACAAGTCTATCCCAACCATCTCACCGTTTCCGCTGGTGACAATTACGGTGGTAGTTTCTTCTACACCGCCACGCAGGAGAAGTCGCTCATCCCTCAAGCCTTCCGCGATATGGGCATCGACATCTCCGTGCCCGGCAACCACGCCTTCGATATTGGCCAGGAACACACCGCCGACCTCTGGCAATCCACCATCTTTTGTCCCCGCGACTGGAAGATGCGTTACGTTTGTGCGAATATGCGCAAAGAGCCTTTGGCGGGTTCTGGACAAGTTCCCGCCATACCTGACTACTGCCAGCCTTGGGTGGTTGAGAAGGTGGAGCTCAAGGAAGGCGGCAGCGTCAATGTGGCCTTCACGGGTCTCATGACGAGCAACACTCCCAACCAAGCCAGCGCCAGCCGCATCAAGGGCCTCACCTTCGATGGCAACTACAGCGCCTGCCTCGACAGCATCAAGCGCTTGCCGGGTTATGAGGCTGTGGAGAAGGCCAACGTGCATCTGCTCCTCACCCACATCAGCACTTTCATGAAGGACGGCGAACCCGTATTCGACGACCGCGACCAGGCGAACCTCTACGCCTTCGACCGCCCCGACATTGACGGCATCTTCACCGCTCACAGCCACGAGGTGGTGTGCGGCACTGTGAAGTGTGCGCGTCCCTATCCCGTCGTGCAGGGCGGTTGGCATGGTCAGTACATCGCCATGATGCTTTGCGACGTCGATCTCGCCACGGGCCGCTGTGTAAAGGTCACACCGAAACTCGTGCGTGTCAACCCCAACGCCCAGCTCGGTCCCAAGGCAAGACGTCTGCAGGCTCAGGTGCAGGAGCAGTATGACCTCACCACCTTCCGTGGACTTCCACTGAGCACCGTGCTCACCCATTGCCGCGAGGACATTGTCCACGATCGTGCTGCCAAGTGGGAGACTAAGCCCATGGGCACCCTCGTCACCACGGCCTATGCCGAAGCTGTCCGCGCCATTGAACCCTTCGCAACAGAGCGTCCCATCGTTATCGGCGTGAGCCATGTGGGTGGCGTGCGTGCTGGCTTGTTGGCGGGCGACGTTACTGTGCTTGACGTAGGCGAAGTGCTGCCTTTTGCCAACAATCTCCGTGCCTATCGTTACACCGGCCGTCAGTTCAAGGCGCTGATGGAATTTGGCTACAACGGCTGTAAACTGGGCCGCATCCAGACCTCCGGCGTCGAAGTTGAACTCGACAAGAAAGGACATGTGAAGCGCATCTTCTATGCAGCTCCCGGACAAGACCGCATCGAACTCAAGGACGCAACGCCCCTCGTCATCGTAGCCGACGATTTCATGACCACTGGCGGCGACGGTTACAGCACCGACTTCTTCCCCGAGGCTGACCGCGTCCCCGGCACCTATCCTACCATCACCGACGCCTTCATCAACTATCTGAAGGCCATTCCCGAAATTTAGTGATAGCCCGCCTCCTTATAATATTAATAATGAGTGTCGCCCCCTGCTTGATTTGTGCGACCCCCCTCCTTCCCCCCGAGCGGGGGGAGGTGGTTTGTTTTGCCTCTGCTTGTGATTCCACAGAGATATCCTCTTTCCCCGAATCTCTTCCCACTTCCCTCTTCCCTCTACCCTCAAAAACCTCTTCCCATCATCGTGACTCCGTCTATTGGAGCCATGTGCCTGAGGATTGCCACATCGATTGGCGACGCCATCGCAAACATCCCATTCTGGACATCTGTATGGACATCGCCCACTTCTTTAATACCTACGACACCACCTACGTGGAGCGTAATCGCTACAACTTCCGCGCCATGGCTACCAACACCGACTACTTCCAAATCTACCGAATAGCCGGTCGTAACCAGGCTACGGGTGAGCGCCAGATTCTAACCTTTGTCCCTGGCAGGGCCTATAAGATTGGTCCCCGCGGCGGTTGGCGTTGGCTCAATGTGGGCTACGCCTTCGGTGTGGGGCCCGACGGACGCAGCAAAGCCTCCGAACTCAATATTGCGGCCTACAACTCACGCGTCGGATGCGACATGAATTGGCAGCGTTCCAGCAGCCCCTTTACCCTGCGTCGCGTGCGAGGTGTAAGCGGTCTGCCCGAGTACAGCGTCAAAGGTTATGAGGTCGACGGCATCAGCGCCAGCACCTTGGCCCTCAATGTCTACGCCGTGGCTAACTATCGCCACTTCAGCTATCCCGCGGCCTACAACTCCTGCACCGTGCAGCTCAAGAGCGCCGGCTCGCTCATCGTCGGCGCAAGCTACGACTATCAGCGCTTCCTCTTCGACCCTGATGCCGCGCAGAGCGTCATTCGCGATGTCATCCGCGAGGTCAACCCCACAGCTCCCGTCCCCACGCTCATCGACCAACTCCGTGTGCGCACCGTCAACTACCATCGCATCGGCGTCAACGTGGGCTATGCCTACAACTGGGTACCTGCTCCCCATTGGCTCGTGTCGGCCAGCGTTTCGCCCTCGCTCGGTTTCAAGAAGCAGGTGGGTGAAAACATCTCTCGCGACATGCTTATCGACAACTTTCGCAACTTCCACCTCGACGCCATCTTCCGCGCCGGCGTGACCTACAATCGCCAGCGTTGGTTTGCCGGTGCCAGTGCCGTGAGCTACCTTTATGACTATCGCCACCACAACTACGACCTCAACAACAATATCACCTATTTCAAGCTTTACGTCGGCGTTCAGTTCCTCAAACGCAAGAGGTGCAGACTCGCCTCCGACCGCACCAAATGGTGATAGACAAATTGTTCTAAATGGCAGATTGTTCTGCCCACGCTTCATTTTGTGGTATGCTGCGCTACTGCCCGTTTCGGGTGTCACGGCAGTCGATTTCTGTGCCGTGGCTTCGCGCTTTTTTGCATTCTCCCCAGCACTGTATCCGTAGCGTTGGGGAGCTTGCTTTTGACCTCCAAATCATAGGAGGTACCTCATATTTTATAGGATGAAACGATGGTGGTGGCACTCTTCCCCAATGGAATAAATTAACAACGCATCTTCCGAAATCTTTAAATATAAAGCGTTTATGAGGATAAATTTGGCAAAATGCCGCCATTTTGACAAAAAAAAAGTCCTTTTGTTTTATAGTCCGCTCAGACGAAAATAATTTTTGTACTTTTGTTCACGAAAAAACAAATAAGCCACAATCCGTATTTTAATACGGTGTGCATAAAATGTGAGAAAAAACAACAAGTGTAGTATGAAGATAAATCGAGAGAAAATGATTGGTGCGCTGCTATTGTGCACCTCGCTTTTTTGTGCGTGCGCTAATGAGGAAGACGTCACTACGACTGACGGAGCCCCCAAAGTGCAGTTGGTCATTTCCGCACCTTTTAATCAGACACCTTCGCGCGCTGCTAACGAAGGACAATACACGGCTCAAGCCACTGCAGCCGAACTGATGAAATCGTACGTCGTAGCTGTCACCCCCAGAGGCAGCGCAGACATTGTCGGTTTCGTTGCCGTCGACGGACTCAGTGGAGTAGAGGAGAGCCTGGTAGATCTCCAGCTGCGTCCCGGCAATTACTCCGTTTACGGTTTTGCCAACATCGACGCCGCCGAACTTGCCGCCTTGGGCATCAAGGAGGGAGGCACCATTCCCGCCAACATCGGCACCCTCCGCACCCGCATCAGCAGCAGCCTCTTCAGCGGAACGAACCTCGTGCCCGCCAGCCAACTCGGCACCACCGATTTCCCCGCCATCCCCATGACGAGCGTTGCCGGTCAGGACATCACCGTTACCGAACGCGTTAACCAGACGTTCGGCATCGAGGTGCGTCGCATGCTTGCCAAGCTCCAGTTTGACTTCCGCAACCCCACCGCCAAGGACATCGAGCTCCAGAGCATCGCCGTCAGCAACATGACGCAGAACGTTGCCACCCCCGGCGGTGACGACCCCATTCTGCTCATGAACTACGAAGAGGGACGCGGCACCATCGACCTCCCCACTGACGTTGTCATCAAGAAACTCGGCCACAGCTATACCACCCCCGTGCTGCTCAACAAAGGTTTCACAGGAAAGTACAGCGACACGCCCAAGACCGCTCCCCAGCACAGCGAAGCGTTTTATGTGCTCGAATCAGAAGCCGACAAGGCCATCAAGTCCTTCCAGCTCGACTTCGAGCTCGACGAGGTTCCCAGCCCCGGTCTTCCCGACAAGATGCGTTACGCGCTGACCGACCCCAACACCCTCACGCTCATTCACCGCAACGACTGGATCGTCATCCCCGTTACCCTCGGCGACTGGGTGATGGAGCTCCAGGCCTTGAGCTATCCCCCCATCGGCGGCTACCCCGATGCTCGGGTAACCTACGATCCCGACCGCGCCAACCTCTTCGCCGTCACCTTCGCGGCCCCTGGCGACGTCGGCTTCTATCCCATGATCCACAAGTACTACGAGCCCAGCGACTTCTTCTATCTCAACGATCCCGACCACATCGTTCCCAGCTCCACAGTCATCACGATGGTCGATCCCGACCACATCTTCGATGCTGACCCCGTGATGGGTTCCGCTGGCGAACTCACCGGCACCCCCGGCAAGGCCACCATCACCATCACCACGAAGCTCTATCCCAACTATCCCGACAAGAGCGTCGAGAAAGACTACAAGGGCATCATCAACGTGACGAAGCTTTAATCAGAACAAATCCTCACCACTATTTTCGAAAGGGCACGGCTCCCCGATACAACATTTCGAACGGACATGCCCTAACGCATATTAGATATGAAAACGCATAAGATCATTAAGAGACTGCTCCTCATCCTCTGCCTCATGGTAGGGTGGGGTAGTGCGGCGTGGGCAGCGCGCTTCACGCCGACATTTGAATCCGCGCACAACGCCAACGGCCATTGGTACAACATCACCTACTGGACGGGTGGCAATCTGTACGCCGCACAAGGCGATGGCGAAGCCCTCACATATGGTGCTAAGCCTGCCCTCAACCAAAAGACGCTCTGGCAGCTCGTTGGTACGGCTGACAACTTTGTACTCGTTTCTTATGATGGCATTTACGCCAAGTGGGACAGCGAAAAGTACGTCGGAACGACCACCGCAGCCGATGCCACCGCATTCAGCCTTATTAATATGCAGGGTTCTGCCCGTGCCGATTATTGGGGCATCCATCGCAACGATGCCAGCGCCAATCAAGTTTGGAATCCTCAGTCCAATCTGATCAAGGAGTACAACAACAACGACAACAACTCCTCGGTAAAATTCGTGGAGCAGACTGCCGTGACTATGGGCACTGCTGCTCTTCGGTTTGTCGATGGTTCAGGAAATGTCCTTTCCGATGTATCTGTAAAATACACTCCCGCCAACGGAGGTTCTGCCGTTACCCTTACAGCAGGAACAGCCAGTTACGATTTTGAGGGCGCATTCTTCGATAAAAGCCGCTTTGCTTCTGCCGTCAACACCCTTGTTGTGTCCGCCTCCTACGACGCAGCGACCAGCACTTTGACTTTTACGGTTACAAACAATCCTCATCATTTCCTTGCCTCCGCTGCACCTGTCAACGGCGAATGGGCTGCTGATACCAACTGGTTCATAATGAGGACCAACGGCCGCTATTATTATCCTGCAGCCACCCGTGTTGACGAACTCGGCCAGTTGCGCCCCTATACGTCAAATCCTAACGAAAACCAAGGTGGTGCCTGGGCTTTCGTGCCTGAAGGTGGTGGCTACAACATCTATAACGCAGCTTTCGGACCTGACTTTTTGCTTGGCGTTACCGGCTCAGGCGACTACGCCCGTCTGAAGATGTATCCCAAGGACAATATCCCTGTGGGTGTTACCACCATATTTACTTTCCCCGCAACGAAAGTTACTTCTCTTGCTTCTGGCTATAAATTTGGCTATGCCCTCCGTGCTGGAACCACTGGCGACAATTACGTGTATTTCGTTTCCACAGCCAATAGCGTCAATAACGGCTATTTCGAACTTTATACGAAGAACGATGCCAGCTCAATTCTCTACCTCGATGCCGTAGACGACTTTGACACACGTACCGCTTTCGACGTCTACAAGGTTACTCACAACGGAGTCGTTTGTGACGACGATGTAGCATACACCCCCAACGCTTCCACCTTTGGACGCCTCTCTACCGCGAGGGATGGCGACTACCTCATCGTCAAGAAGGACAGCCCTGTAGCGGCTGACAATTTCTCTGTTGCCGACACCAACTATCAGCTCACCGAAGCCACCACGGCTGATGTAGCAGGTCACTCCTACAAACTGCTTACTCTCAACTTCACCAACTCCGCAGCAGTCGACTATACCCTGAAAATCAATGGCGGTTATACCGTCAACTATGCAGGCGCCGACTATGCCGATGGCGGCATAATCAAAGTGGTGAACGACGCTATCAAGGAAGTCAAATTCAAAGTTGCCGACTGCGCTGATAAGTTTATCTGGGGCCCCGTCATCGACACTCAGGCCAAGGCCATCACCTTCGAAGTCCGCGATCTTGAGACTGATCCCAACGCCTTCAACGACGGCCTCTTCCAGCTCATGCTCAAGAACGATGCCGACGTGGCAAACGTCAACGGACAGATTGCCAGCTCCAGCGTCAACACCAACATCCAGAGCAACTACATCTACCTCATGCCTGCATTGGGCGAAGCCTACGCCGACCGCCCCTTCAAGTTCTCCGGTACCAACTCCTCCAACCAGGCCTCGTTCTTCGTCCGCATCCAGAAGACCGGTTCGGGCTATACAATGAGCTATGCCGACGGCCGCTCCATGAGCATCGGCGTCTCCGCTTTCGCCGACGGAGTCGTCACCCTCAACAAGACCATCTCCACCAACACCGACGAGCCCTACGAGTTGCCCTACTTCTTTGGTAATGGTAGCACCGAGTTCTACGTGACCCCTGCCAAGGTTTCCGATTACTACGTATACCAGCTCAACCTTGTCGGTGGTACCACCACCACCTCCCTCACCACCAGCCTCACCACGCTCAACGGCGTGAAGACGTTCAAGAACGGCGACATCATTGTTGTCCGCAAGGGCACGATGTTCTCTAAGAGCGACTTCACCCCCAGCAACGCCCGTGTGACCTCCATCTCCACCGCCCTTGCCGACCCCTCTGCCGGCAAGCCCTACAACGTCCTCACCCTCAACCTCGAGACCGTCAAGGACGAGTGGATCTGTTACATCACCACTCCCGAAGGCAGCGGCATCAACATCGCCGACTACAAAGTCATCTACGGCGGACAGGAGTACGCCGACAGTGAGACTTTCGGCATCGCAATGGGCGAAGTCCCTGCCGCCATCGACTTCAAGACTACCTGCACCGACCAGTTCGTCTGGGGTCCCGTCATCGATGCCGAGAATCGCATCGTGACCTTCAGCATCCGCCCCACCATCACCGACCTCAGCCAGCTGCAGACCGGCTTCTACCAGCTCCAGCTCTACGACGAATACGCCCTCACCGCCGGCACTCCGGCCAATAGCATGGCGTCAGTAGCCAAGGCCAACAGCCGCATGAAGTCCACCACCGTCAACACCAAGAGCAACTACCTCTACGTGATGCCGTATTCCAACTACTGCGTCAACACCGCCAATCGTACACTCAAGTACAACGGTGTGCCCAACTACGCCGACGAGCCCTACTCCTATATATATATAACGCGCGAGGGCGACAAGATCAGCATCCAGCAGCTCGACGGCCGCTATCCTGGCACCGACGACGAGCGTGTCGACGGCGCCCCGTCTAACACTAAGACCACCATCTCGACCTCCAACATCGTCTTCTCTGCCCCCACCGACAAAGACGGCAACACTCCCCATCTCATGGGCTTCAATGGTTGGGTGATCGACAACTTCTGGACTTCTACTAACGTAGCCGCTGACGACAACGGTCCGCGTGTAGCCTATGGCGATGCCAGCACACTTTACGAGAACTACCTCGTGACCCGCCCCGTTGTAACCAACTACACCGTCTATCGCGTAGTGGGCGACATTGGCGACCGCGTTGTGACCTATTCTGTAGGTCCTCACAACTATCTTAGCTGCAACATCCACGACGGCTCCTTCATCTTCCTCGAAGCCGGCAAGTCCCTCCCCGAGTTTGGCGCCTTCACCTCTCAGTCCTCCAACGCCCCCATCACCTATACCATCGGTGAGGCAGGTGCTGACGGCATCATCCCCGTCACCCTCACCATCGGCGAAGCTGTGACTCAGACCGTCATCCATCGTCAGCACGGTTCCTACGACTATCTCGCCACCCTCGATCCCTCACTCCGTCCCGGCGATGGCTACATTCAGCTCGGCGAAGGCATGGAGCCGAAGACCCTCAAGGACGGCACCCAGATCATGGTGCAGCACGCCTCCAACTTCGAGATCGACCTCTACTGCAAGCCTGGTGGCACCGCCCGTCTCCTGCTGCCCCACACCCAGAATCAGAAAAGTGGTAGCGGCCATATGGGTACCTTCCAGCGCTGGTACGATTACGACACCGAACTCCCTCTCGCTGACGGTATCACCACAGATCTCAGCGGCTTAACCTCCTACGCCAATGGTCAGGTATCCCTCAATGGCGCCCTGGATTACATCGACATCACCTTCCCCACCACCGAAGGCCTCGAACTCCTCAACATCGCTTGCGACTGCTCCGACTTCAACGACGGCAAGGCCATCGGCACCAACTACCTCGAACCCTCGCTCAGCTACCGCGTCATCTACCACATCCACAACGCCAACCTCATGGCCGAGGAACTCGCAACCAAGACCGCAGCCGGAAAGTATCTCGAAGAGAAGGAATACTTCGTCCCCAACGTCAAGTACGGCCGCGACACCGATGGCAACAAGGGCGACCTCATTCCCGTCGACCTGGCATGGAGCAACTACTGGATGTATGCCGCCGACGGCACAACCCTCACCCAGCTCATTGCCCCCAATACCAGCACCAACAACAACGACTTCCGAAACAAGGTTGTTGTCGAGGTCGATGCCGCCTCAGCTGCTCTCGGCCTGAAAGCCACGGTTCTCAGTGGTGCCGGCATCACCAACGGTAATATCGGTAGCATCGGCTCAGCCACATGGTCGCACGCCAACCACTTCATTGTCTACTACATCAACAATAACAACACGCGCAATGTGATTCCCGCCGATCACGTCGCCACCATTACTGTCAAGCTGAAGCCCACCACTGCGGCCGACGCTCCCCTCTACAACCTTGCCAAGTTCACGCTCAAGTTCGTGGCCAACGCAGAGCCTCTCGCCCTCAATCGCGTCATCGGTCCCGATGCCAACCGCCCCATCTCCGAGCGTTCCGTTGACTACTTCGTACAGCAGAACTTCCAGGAAATCGCATCGCTCACCTTCCAGCAGAAGGACGTTTCGTTCAACTCGCCTCTGGTGAAGGGCGGAACTGGCGGCAGTGGCTCTCACAATTACAAGCTCCACGAGCTCTGCTACGGTGTGCCCCTCGAGTTCAGCGACGCCAGCTACGGCTACAGCTACGCCCACACCTGGGCCCAGTACAAGGTGAGCCGCATGAGCTACGGTCTGAAGTACAACCCCGTAGCACTCTACGAGTACAACATCAAGCATCCCGAGTCCACCAAGTGCGACATCAAGGACGACTACTACCTCTACATCGACGCTGCCGAGCAGCCTGGCAAGGTAGCCTCCGTGCCCCTCGAGGGTAACCTCTGCGCCGGTTCCCGCCTCTACATCTACGGCTGGATGGGTTCTTCAAACCGCAACACCACCGGTTCTGGCAGCGTCGTGCTCAACCTTGTAGGTTACAACGCCGACGGCACAAAGGACATCCTTGCCCGTTATCTCCCCGGTACGATTTCCAATGTAACCTACGACGAAGCCAACAACCCCGTTCGCTCCTTCATCTACGGCCGCACCAACAGCGCTGAGGAAGGCCATTGGCTCGAGAACAATCCTCCCACGGCCAACACCCCCTATCCCCGTTTCGGCTGCTGGCAGCAGATTGGTTTCAGCACCATCCTCAGCAAGGTAGGTTACGTAAGTTACTCACTCGAGGTCATCAACAACTGTTACACCACCTCCGGTGGCGACTACTGTCTCGACGACTTCCGCGTCTTCATCAATCCTCCA
>JAUNIC010000118.1 GCA_030523615.1 Bacteroidales bacterium | reverse complement strand
GTTTTCCAGCTACCCTCCTTTGGAGGGGCTGGGGGAGGTCGTTTTCCAGGGCGCCTGTCAGCGAGAACGCAAGAACCCGTTGCGCCCATTTTCTGTTTACTCTTGGCCATACGAGAACGCAAAAACCCGTTTGCGCCCATTTTCTGTTTTACCTATTCATTTACCGGATGATCCTAAATTATTTGTTATGAAATACTTTTTTACTCTTTTCTTGCTTTTTTCGTCGCTCACGGCGGCGGCACAGACTCCCGTCGATGCGCCCTATAAGCAGACGTTCGATAACGAAGCGACGCTCGATGCCTTCATCAGCATCAATGCCAACGGCGACGATGCCGTGTGGGAGTACAACCCCATGATCCACTGCGCTGCGTGCCCTTGGTGCGAGACGGGGCCTGTGGACGATTATCTCCTCCTGCCCATCAACCTCGTGGGACACGCCAGCTATGAACTCACCTTCCACTGCTACGGCGGATACTTCGACGATCGCTTCTGCCTCTGGCTCGCCGACGCCCCGACGGTCGAGGGGATGAAGGTGCAGCTGATTGAACCTACGGACGTGAAGAACATCAGCGAGAAGTTTGTGCACCGTGTCAATTTCTCCGTAGAGACCTCCGGCGTGTATTACATCGCATGGCACGACTGCAGCCCGAAGGATCAGGGCACGATCTTCCTCGACGATATCGAAATCACGGGTTCGGCAGCGACGGCTCCCATGGCACCTGAGTTTATCAGCGTGGTGCCCGGCGAGAAAGGCGACCACATCTGCGACCTCACCTTCCGCATGCCCACTGAAAACCTCGTCGGCACCCCCATCGAGGACATTGACCACGTTGTCATCTACCGCAACGACATCAAGGTAGAGACCCTCAAGAAGGACGCCGAAGGTAAGGCCCTCGAACCCGGTGCCATCTGCAAGTGGCACGACAAGGAACTCTCCAACCGCCTCTATACGTATCGCGTAGTGGCTGTGACGCCCGAGGGTGAGGAGAGTGCACCGGCGATCACCGAGGTGTACGTGGGTTTCGACCAACCGGGACGCGTGAAGAATCTCAAGATTCGCGAAGATCTCGACGAACCGGGAAAGATCATCATCACCTGGGACGCTCCCACCGAGGGCATCCACGGCGGTTATCTGAATCCCGCAACGATCTACTACACCGTGTCGAAGAGTTACTACGAGGAGCCTACAACGCGTGAGACGAGTTTCATCGATTACCTCGACGTGAGCGGTGGACAGACCTACGCTGCCTATTCCATCTACGCGCAGAACGAGATAGGTTCGAACCGTAACGACTGGCAGACGATCTCTACCCACGCAGGACCCGCAATGGTGGCTCCCTGGGCAGAGAGCTATCCCGGAGTTTCGTGCAAGAACGGCCCCTGGCTCACCCACGTCACCGGTGACACCGAAATTGGTCAGGCCTCGTGGTACATCTCCTCGCCCGTAGGCGACATTCCCGATCAGGACGGCGACGGTGGCTACACCTATTTCTTCACTACCAACTTCGGCAACTCGGCACGCTACACATCGCCCAAGATTGACATCAGCCATCTCTCTACACCCACGCTCTCCTTCTGGCTCTATGAGAAGGGCAACAAGGACAAGGTGGAGGTCGGTGTGATGCCCGAGATGACGGAGTGGCAGACGCTCGAGACCATCGTCCTCGACAGCCACGACGGCTGGAAACGTCATCTCGTAGACCTCAGCGCATTCGCCGACACACGCTACATCCAGGTGGGCTTCAACGGTATTTCGGTCGAAGAGACCAGCTTCATCACCGCGATCGACAACATCAGCATCCGCAATGCCTCGGAATATGACCTCTCCATCCAAAGCTACAAGTTCCCCGCACGCGTTGACGTAGGACGCGACAACGGTTTCACGCTCGTGGTGCGCAACCGAGGCGCCGAGTCGCTCTCCGATGGCAGCTACACCGTGAACCTCTACCGTCAGGACTCCGCCGACGAAGAGCCCCACGTGGTATACTCGCTCGAGGGATCAGCGCTCGCTGCCGATATGACCGACGAAATCACCCTGAAGGACAACCCCGGCATCTTCACGCCCGACTGTGTGAAGTACAGCGCAGAGATTGTGCTCGCCGGCGACGCTACTCCCGCCGACAATGTCGTGGCACCCATGGATGTGGTGGTCTTCAAACCCGCCTATCCCGCTCCCGCCGATCTGGCAGGCAGCTGCTCCGAGGATGGTGTCGCAATGAGCTGGAGCACTCCCGATGTTGGGGAGGGTAGTGCACTGCCCGTGACGGACGGTTTCGAGGATTACCCCATCTTCTCCATCACCGATTGTGGCGAATGGTCGCTCTACGACGGCGATAAGCAGTACACCATTACCATGGCCCTCTCAACAGGAGATGGTGTTGTCGCGCTCGAATATGAGCACGCCGGTGAACCCATGGCATGGCAGGTGTTCTCGCCTATCGACGCGGGCATTCCTTATACCTCGTGGGATCCTCACGATGGCGAACTGATGATGGTCTGCATGGGTAATGCGCTCAACAACGAAGACAAGCGCTACCACGAGAACGATGACTGGCTCATCTCGCCCGCACTCTCCGGACGCCAGCAGAGCATCTCGTTCTTTGCCAAGTGCGGCATGGGATCGGCTTATCAGCCCGAACTCCTCGAAGTGCTCTATTCTACTACGGACAACGACCCTGATTCGTTCATTTCTCTCGGCGACTACATCGAACTCTACAACGTGAGCGAATGGGAAGAGCACATCGCCGTACTCCCCGAAGGTGCCAAGTTCTTCGCGCTGCGCTGTGTGAGTGACCATAAGTTTGCGCTCCTCGTCGACGATGTGACCTATCATCCCGCAGGAAAGGCCGATGTGACGCTCCTCGGGTATAATGTGTATCGCGATCGTGTTCGTCTGAACACAGAGCTCCTGCCTACGCCTGCCTTTGCCGACGCCACGGCTGAAGAGGGCCAGACTTACGAGTACTGCGTGACGGCGGTGTATAGCGAGGGCGAATCGCTTCCCTCGGCTCCCTACGTCGTGAAGTATAGCGCCGACGGCATCATGCAGATGGTGGCTCCCCAGGGCGCCAACAGCTACTACGATGCACAGGGTCGCCGCGCTGCCGACAATACCCACGGCATCCGCATTTCACGCCAGCACAAGGTGGTGAAGTAGGACGAAACACTTGCTCCATAACTTATTCGCACGCATGTACACGAAACCAAATACACTATACGACTATGATGAAATTTCGTAATGCTCTCATCCTTGCGTCGCTCATGGCTGCTACGGTCAGCGCCCAGGAAACTACCGTCATGAACGTGGGATACTGTTCCGACGAATCGACGGATGCCGTCGGTATGAACGAAAAGACCCTCAATATGGCTGCTGTATACTTCGACTCCGACTTCCTGGCACACTACGCCGGAAACCGCGTCAAATCCATCAGCATACAGCTCGGAGCATCCTTCGGCTCTGCAGGCGATGTGTTCGTCGCCACGGCTCTGGAGGATGTGCTTCCGGGTGCTGCGCCGACGCCGGGAAATATGACGATGGTGACGCCTATCCCCGACTTCGACATCGTGCCGTGTTACCAATGGATCGATGTGCCTCTCCCCGAAGAACTTATCGTCGACGCCGAGCGCCCTTTCTACGCCGGTGTGAGCATCGAACCCTATAAGAGTGCGCCGTACTACGGCACGTGGCAGTTTGCTGTCGACGAGAATGAGGAGGGTGCGAAGCATTGCTACATCTACAACCCCTCTTCTAAGGCTTGGGATCCCATCATGAAGCACTCGTTTGAGGAGTGTGTGAATCCCAACTTCCTCATCCGTCTGCAGCTGGAGGGGGCATCGCTCCCCGTCAATGATGTGGCTGTGACCGAACTCGTCGTGAAACCCTATATGCGCACCAAGGAGACAGCATCGTGTACGGCAACCGTCTACAACAATGCCTCGAACATGGTGAGCCATGTGGCTGCGCAGCTGCTCCTCGACGGCACTGTGACGGAGACCAAAAACGTGACCTTCAGTCATCCTCTCGCCATGAAGGAGTCGGCCACAGTGACCTTCGACGACGCCGTAACGTTCGGCAACGAAGGCACGCACACCGTAGCCGTGAAGGTTGTGGAGGTGGAAGGTGTGGGCGACACACAGCCCGCCGACAACATGGTGGAGCGCGAGGTGAGCGTCGTGGATCGTTACTTCGACCATGTTGTGCTCGCTGAAGCGTTTACCACGATGAGTTGCGCCAACTGCCCTGGTGCCCACGAGCGCGAGGACAAAGCGTTTGAGGGCGTGACGAACGTGGTGCGCGTGGATCATCATAGCGGTTTCGGCACCGATGTCCTGACGACGAATGCTGACCGCGACTTCACATGGTTCTACAACAATGGCGGCACGACGTATGCTCCCGGCATGATGTTTGACCGCGCGATGATCGACGACTTCTTCGATACCCAGCGTTCGCCCGGCGAAGAGCATAGTCCCATCGTGGGCCCTGGCGATCCCGAGAATATCCTTTTCATCCACAACTATCTGGCGGCGCTCCCTGCCTACGTCGATGTAAACATTGATGCAGATTACGACACTGCATCGCGCAAACTCACTATCACCGTCAGCGGCGAGATCATTGCCAAGCTCAAGGGCGACAATCCCACCATTAACGTGTGGCTTACGGAGAGTGGTCTTTCGGCAGCCGACAATCCCCGCTACGGTCAGATGACGGGTTCGGGCAATCTCGATATGAAGTTTGTGCACAACAACGCCATGCGCGCTACGCTCACGGGTTCGTGGGGCAAGACCATCCCCATGACTCTCGCACCTTACAGCTACACGTTCAGCACCACGCTCGACGCCGGTTGGAAACCTGAAAACATGCAGATTGTGGCCTTCGTGAGCAACTACGACAGCAAGAACCCCGATAATTGCATGGTCCACAACAGTGCTGCGCTCGACATTTCGAAGCTCCTCGGCGATGCTGATGGCATCCTCTCACTTCCTCCCTCTTCCCTCTTGCCTCCTCCCTCCACCTACGACCTCGCAGGACGACGCATAGCCGCCCCCACACGTGGCGTCAATATCATAGACGGCAAGAAGGTTGTGAAATGAAAAAATAATAGAATGAAATGAAAAAATGACCCTCTGGCAACAGTATAGCTGAAGGGTCATTTTATCATTCTATCATTTTATCATTTCTCTACCACACATCTTCGCGGTTCTTGGGAGCGAGGTAGAGCTTGTTCTTCTTCTTTACGTTGAAGGCTTCGTACCAGGCGTTGATGTGGGGGAGGGCACCGTTGACACGCCACTTGCCAAGGCTGTGGGGGTCGCTCTTGGTGAGCATACGGACACTCTCGTCGGTCTGGTTCTGCGCCCAGATGAGACCGTAGCTGAGGAAGAAACGCTGTTCGGGAGTGAAACCGTCAGCCTTCGTGAGAGGATGGAGTTTCATGGCGTTCTGGAATGCCTGGAAAGCTACGTTCAGACCTCCGTGGTCAGCCATGTTTTCGCCGAGGGTGAGTTCGCCGTTGCAGGGGAGACCGGGGAGCGCCTCGAGCTTGTTGAAGTAGGCGGCGAGCTGTGAGGTGCGTCCCTCGAAGTTCTTACCGTCTTCCTCGGTCCACCAATTGTTGAGGTTACCGTCCTTGTCGTACTGGCTGCCCTTGTCGTCGAAGCCGTGAGTCATTTCGTGGCCGATGACCACACCGATGGCGCCGTAGTTGGCTGCGTCGTCAGCCTCGGGGTTGAAGAAGGGAGGCTGGAGAATACCTGCGGGGAAGCAGATCTCGTTGGTCGTGGGGTTGTAGTAGGCGTTGATGGTCTGGGGCGTCATGAACCACTCGTCGCGATCGACGGGCTTGCCCACATGCTTGGTAATCATGTCCTGAAGTTCCCACTCGGCAGCGGCCATCATATTCTCGTAGAAGGATTTCGTCTCGTCGATGGCGAGGGTGGAGTAGTCGGTCCACTTGTCGGGATAACCCACCTTGACGTAGAACGTGGAGAGCTTGGCGTGGGCCTCGGCCTTCGTGGCGTCGCTCATCCAGGTCTGGGCGTCGATGCGTTCGCCGAGAGCCACAGCGAGGTTGTTGACGAGTTCCACCATGCGCGTCTTGCTGGATTCGGGGAAGTACTTCTCGCAGTAGATCTTGCCCACAGCTTCGCCGAGGACAGCCTCTACGGTGCTGACGGCGCGCTTCCAACGGGGACGGTCCTGCTGAACACCGGAGAGGACGCGGCCGGAGAAGTCGAACTGTACGGCGCGGAAGTCGTCGCTCAGACAGCTGGCGGCGTCGCGGATGACCTTGAACTCGGTGTAGGCCTTGAGGACGTCGAGGTCGGTGTCGCGGAGTGCTGCCTCGAGTTCGTGGAGGGGTTCGATCTGGCCAACGATGATCTCCTTGAATGCGGGATAGCCGAGGGTGAGGAAGTAGGTGCTCCAATCGATTCCGGGGAAGGTGGAGAGGAGTTCGGCGTACGTCATCTTGTGGTAGTTGGCTTCGGGATCGCGGAGCTGCACAGCGGAGTAGTTCTTCTCGGCGAGGCGGGTCTCGAGGGCGAGGATAGCCTTGGCCTTGGCTTCGGCCTGAGCGTCGTTGGCGTCAACGAGGCGGAAGAGGTCGGCGATGTACTTCACATATGCTTCGCGGATCTTGACCATCGACTCGTCTTCGTCGAGGTAGTAGTCGCGCTGACCGAGGGTGAGACGGGGCTGATTGACCTGCACGATGTTCATCTTGGCATTCTTGTCGTCGGCACCGCAGTAGCTGCCAAGGAGACCGGGAACGCCGAGGCGGGAGAGTTCGCACTGAAGAACGAAGAGCTCGGTCTTGTTCTTGGTGTCGCGCACCTTCGAAAGGAAGGGACGGATAGGTGCGGCGCCTTCTGCATTGAGACGTGCGGAGTCCATAGCGAGGCGATAGAGACCACCGACTTTCTGCTCGAGGCTGCCTGCGGTGGAAGCCTTATCGGCAAGGCCGGTGATGATGTCGCGGAGGCGGATTTCGTTTTCGTCGCTAAGGACGTTGAACATACCGTAGCGGCTGTGTTCGGCGTCGAGGGGATGGCTCTGCATCCAGCCGCCACCGGCATACTGGTAGAAGTCGTCACCAGGATTGGCGGTGAGATCCATGTTGGCTTTGTCGATGCCTGTGGTGAGGCCTTGACCGAAAGCCGTCGTTGCAGCGAGGGCTGCAAAAGAAAGGATGTGTTTCAGTTTCATTTTGTATGGTTTTGTTATTTAGATCGTTTAATAGAAAAATCGATAATTAGATAATTCGATAATTTGAGAAATCCCAACTTATTCCCCCAATTCTTCGACCGCTTCGGCCCAGGCGTCTTCGGCTTCGGAGAGCTGCTGTTTCAGCTCGCCGTATCGGGTGAAGAGGGTAGTGTCGCTGGCGCCTTCGGGAGTGGCGAGGAGAGCTTCCAATTCCGCGATTTCGTTTTCGAGTTTTTCTACTTTTGCCTCCGCTTCCTTCACGCTCTGCTCGAGTTTGCGACGGAGCTTCGCCTGTTCCTTTTGTTCGGCGTACGATACGCTTCCGGCAGAAGCGGTCGGCGTGGCGGAGGAGTCGGTAGAAGATTTCTTGGTCGGCGTCTGGGCGTTGGTTGCTGCGGGAGTAAGAGTCTGGAGCTGGTTGAGCGTCTCGATGTCCTTCTTGGCGAGGAAGTCGTAGATGCCACCGATGTGTTCGCGTACCTTGCCGCCGCCAAACTCGTAGACCTTCGTGACGAGGCCGTCGAGGAATTCGCGGTCGTGGCTCACGACGATCACCGTGCCATCGAATGCCAGGAGGGCCTCCTTCAGCACGTCCTTCGTACGCATATCGAGGTGGTTCGTGGGTTCGTCGAGAATGAGGAAGTTGACGGGTTCGAGGAGCAGCTTGATCATGGCGAGGCGGCTGCGTTCGCCACCCGAGAGTACCTTCACCTTCTTCTCCGAAGCTTCGCCACCAAACATAAAAGCACCGAGGATGTCGCGGATCTTCAGACGGATATCGCCCTTCGCCACGTAGTCGATGGTGTTGAAGACGGTGAGTTCGTCGTTAAGGAGCTGCGCCTGATTCTGTGCATAGTAACCAATCTCTACGTTGTGGCCCAGAGTGAGTTTGCCATCGTGCTCAATCTCCTGCATGATGCATTTCACGAGGGTCGATTTGCCTTCGCCGTTCTTTCCGACGAATGCTACCTTTTCGCCGCGCTTGATGGTCAGATCAACGTGGGAGAACACCGTGTGCTGACCGTAGTCTTTGCGCACATCTTCACATATAACAGGGTAGTCGCCGCTGCGGCTGCAAGGCGGGAACTTCAGGTGGAGGGAGGTGTTGTCCACCTCGTCGATCTCGATAGGCACGATCTTCTCGAGCTGCTTGATGCGGCTCTGCACCTGCACGGCCTTCGTGGGTTTGTAGCGGAAACGCTCGATGAAGTCCTTGATGTCGGCGATTTCCTTCTGCTGGTTCTCGTAGGCACGGAGCTGGCTCTCGCGACGCTGCGCACGGAGTTCGACATATTCGTCGTACTTCACCTTATAATCTATTACGCGCCCGCACGAGATTTCGAGGGTGCGGTTGGTCACGTTGTTGATGAAGGCGCGGTCGTGGCTGACGAGCATCACAGCACTGCCACTGCGGGCGAGGAACTGCTCCAACCAACGGATGGACTCGATGTCGAGGTGGTTCGTAGGTTCGTCGAGGAGCAGAACGTCGTGCTGCTGGAGCAGGAGTTTGGCCAACTCGATACGCATACGCCATCCTCCGGAGAACTCGCGTGTGGGACGCTCGAAGTCCGATCGGTTGAAACCGAGACCCTGCAGAGTACGCTCAATCTCAGCACGATAGTTCATGGCACCCATCATCTGCAGACGCTCACTCTCGCGGCTGAAAGCCTCGACGAGTTCCATGTAGTCAGGACTCTCGTAGTCTGTGCGTGAGGCGAGTTCGTTGTTGAGATCGTCGACGCGCTGCTTCATCTCGTGGATGTGTCCGAAGGCCTTTTCGACTTCGGCGATGAGTGTGGTATCGTCGGAGAGCACCATGACCTGCGGGAGATAACCGATACTGACGTCGCGCTGGCGCGCCACGGTTCCTGCGGTGGCCTGCTGGAGTCCTGCGATGATCTTGAGCATGGTCGACTTTCCTGCACCGTTCTTGCCCACGAGGGCGATGCGGTCGCGCTTGTTGACCACGAAAGTGGCCTCGTCGAAGAGCGGACGCGCAGCAAACTCAACTTTCAGATGTTCTACGGAAATCATATTTTGTAGTGGAATCTTTGTTTTTCTGCGTTATGAAATCGAACAAATATCAGCCCGAAACGACGTCAAAAATGGGGCGCTTACGGACCGATATTGTAAGGTCGGATTGTTAAAATGTTTTAATCGTGCGCAAATTTACAATAAAACTTACACTCTGCAACACAAAACAGTCAAAAATGTGCATTTTTACATATTTTAAGGCTTTCTTTGTTACAAAGGGTTGGCTGTCTCATATTTTATTTCTATATTTGCAGTCGAAACAAAACTTTTCCCCCTTTTTATGTACTTAAACTCCTTGAAAAACATTGCCAAAGCGTCGTTCGTTTTCGTTCTTACAATGGCTGCAATGGCAAACACATCGGAAGCACAAGCACAAGATCTCATAGCGCGTCAAGCACCCATTGACCGAAAGATGAAGGCCGTAGACTCTGTTGTCATCAACAAGGCCATCGTCCGACAGCAGCCTGTTGTCGAAGTCAATTATGAACAGACTGAACTCTACACTACGTGGGATACGAAGACTGTTCATTGCTATGGCAAGCAGCAGACTCCTGACCGCTACACTATAGACCTGCGCGGATTCGCAATGCCTACTCCCAGCAAGGTCGTGACTTCTAATTTCGGATACCGTGCGTCGTTCGGACGTATGCATAAGGGCCTTGATGTAAAGGTTTACATCGGAGACACGATTGTCAGCGCCTTCGACGGTAAGGTGCGCATCGTGAACTACGAGGCAAAGGGCTACGGCAACTACGTAGTCATCCGCCACAACAATGGTCTTGAGACCATCTACGGTCACCTCTCGAAGCATCTCTGCAAGACGGGCGACGTAGTAAAGGCTGGACAGCCCATCGGTCTCGGTGGTAACACTGGTCGTTCAACGGGTAGCCACCTCCACTTCGAGACCCGTATCCTCGGTGAGGCTATCAACCCCGCACTCCTCTTTGACTTTGTACATCAGGACGTGACCTGTGACTTCTACGAATATCGTCGCAACGGCGGCGGTGGTGCTGTGGCTTCCAAGCCCAAGAGCAATCCCGCTCCCGTAGCTAAGGCTGCTCCTGCAAAGCCCGCTGCTTCCGCTCCTGCTAAGGCTCCCGCCAAGAGTTCGGCTCCTGCTCC
>JAUNIC010000117.1 GCA_030523615.1 Bacteroidales bacterium | reverse complement strand
GAATCGAATAATTGCGATCGCCCTTCGATTACTGATCGTCGTTGCTGCTGTGATCTTCTTCGGTGTCGTCGGTCGTGATGCGCATGTTGCCACCGTGGAGGTTGAAGGCAATCTTGAAATTGTTGCCGCCCTCTACACTTCCCGGAGGACAAAGCTGAGCGTTGAAGACAATGCCGGTGCCGTTGATGGTATTGAACACCATACCGCCGAGAACCACCTTGCTGAAATTGACGTTTTCGGCAGCCTCTTTGAAGTCATTCTTCGTAAACGTACGCTTCACGATGGTTTCGCCACCGGTGAGAACGGTCACATTGACCATATTGTCGAGGAAGGGGATATCGTCGTTATCGTAAACCTTGGGAAGGCTGTCGGCAGGGGTGCGAGCGATATTGATGATGAACTCCTGATCGTTGAAAACGACGGTGTCGCTGAGTTGCTGAGGCGCATCCTTCTCGACGCTGTCTTCGGCAGCAAGTTCATACTGTATGGTATCGGGGCCTTCTGCGTTGGCGCTCTCCTGACGAGTGCCGCAAGCTGCGAGAAGAATTGTGGACAATGCCACAAAAACAGTGGCAAAAGCCGCTGCTGAGGAAACGTTTATCTTCATAATTGATACATTTATCGAAAATTTTCCGCAAAGTTAACCATTATTTTAAAATTATTGCGTAATTTTGCCGAGAAAATAGCAGCGAAAAGTATGAAAAAGTCTTTTTTCTGTATAATATTGTCCATTTTTGCTCTTTTTTTTGGATGCAAAGATAGCAATAGCACAGACATTACGATGTCTGCAGCAGACAGCATCGTGACACCTCAGCCTATCGACACATTGGCCGAGGTGGTAACGCGTGTGCAGCAGCAAAGCAAGCTCTACACCACCGAGTGCCAGGTCCACAAGGTAGTGCTGTACAGCGACAACGCAAGCGTTGGCGGAAAACTTTTCTCCATGTCTGTGCCAGGCGACCGCAAAGTGGCTATCCCCATCGACGTCACGCTCAAAGCCTACGTCGACTTCTCCTCTTTCACCAAAGAAAGCATCGCCACTCACGATTCGCTCGTCATCATCACGCTGCCCGACCCGCAGGTTGTGGTCACAGCTTCGAAACTCGACCACGAAGCCACACGCCAATACGTCAGCCTCACCCGCAAACGCTTCACGGAAGACGAAATTTCGCGCCTTGCCGCCCAGGGCGAAGACTCCGTCATGACGCACATCACCCAATACGGCATCATCGAACGCAGCCGCGAAACCTGCGCCCGCACCCTCGTCCCCATCCTCACCCGTATGGGGTACGCCGAAGAGAACATCGTCATACGTTTCCGCAAGAAATACGACGACAACGACCTCCGCCGATTGACCAGCACACAGAAATAACCACCGCATGGCCACAGACGAACACAAACACATACAGCCCACAGATCATGGCGACGAACACGACGAAATGATCCGGCGGACGGAGGTGCATCTTTCAGGATGCGCCACGGCACTGTTGTGGCCTTTCAAGCACTGGCGACTGCTGGCGTTCTTCGTCGCATTGGGCCTCACCGCCTTCATCATACGACAGATCCGCACCATGGCCGAGGGCGAAAGTTCCCTCCTCGACGTACAGCACTCCGTAGCCATCGAGCAAACTCCGGAAGAGGTGCGAGCCCTGCGCGACATCGGACAATGGGAGTTCATGGCCATCAACACCGAAGAGCTCGTTGAGCGCCACGAAGCCCACACCTTCGGCGACAAGCACCTTGTGAAGGTCTTCCGTGGCACCCTCCGTCTCGGCATCGATATGAAGCAAGCCCCTGCCGACTGGTTCACCATCGACACCATCAACGTCCCCGCCGGCAAACGCGCCGCCGTGCTTCAGTTGCCCGACGTCACCCTCCTTGACACGGCCTTCATTGACGAAGCACGCACCACGACGTTCTACGAAGACGGACGTTTCGACGCGAAGGCCAAGCAAGCCCTCTACGACGAAGCCGCCAAAGCCATGAAGGCCAGAGCCCTTACCGAAGAAAACATCACCGCCACGCGCAATGCCGCCAAGGTCCAGTTCACCCACATCTTCCAAGCCCTGGGCTACGACATCGTCACCGTGAATTTCATCGAGAAATAGAATCCTAACCAAAATAATGAAACGACTCACTACCCTACTCCTCTCGCTTGCTGTAGCGTCGGCAGCCATGGCCGTACCCGCCAAGCGCCAGAAGGTTGAACTCACCCGCACCGACGGCACGACCGTTATGGCCTACGTCATGGGTGACGAACACTACCACTACTACCAAGCCGTCGACACCGACGAAATCCTCTACCTCAACGCCGAGGGCATCTGCTACTCCCCTTCGGCCGCAGAGCTCACCATGCGACAGCAGTACGCCTTCCAGCGTGCAGAAAAGGCCAATGCGACCCGAATGCGTGCCCCCCGCCGTGCCGATGTCGACCGCACAATCGACCGCACTCCTTTCGACCTCCACGGCCAGCGCAAGGCGCTCCTCCTGCTCGTCGACTTCTACGACAAGCCAATGATGTGGACCATTGACGATTTCTACGCACAGGTCAACCAGGTGGGTTACAAAGGCAACACCTGCTACGGCTCCGTACACGATTATTTCTACGATCAAAGTTACGAGCAGTTCGACCTCACGTTCGACGTCGTAGGCCCCATCACCGTATCCAAGAAAGCCAGCTACTACGGCTCCAACGACACCTACGGCAACGACAAGTACCCCGGCACCATGGTCGCCGAAGCATGCGAACAGGCCTACGCACAAGGCATCAACTTTGCCGACTACGACTGGGACGGCGACGGCGAGGCCGAGATGGTCGTCTGCATCTACTCGGGCTACGGCGAAGCCCAGGGCGCTCCCGCCAACACCATCTGGCCCCATCAGTGGACACTCACCGAGGCCCTTGAGTACGGCGACGGCCCCGGCCGCATGGAGATCGGCGGCACCTTCATCGACCGCTACCTCGTCCTCAACGAACTCAACGGCGTGCGCGGCACCAACCTCGACGGCATCGGCACCTTCTGCCACGAATACAGCCACGGCCTCGGTCTCCCCGACATCTACGACACCGGCTACAGCGCCACGAAGAGTTTCGGCATGGACGCCTGGAGCCTGATGGACAGCGGCTGCTACAACGACAACGGCTACCACCCCTGCGGCTACACCGCCTATGAGCGTGCCTACTGCGGATGGCTCGAGCCCACCGAACTCAGCGCCGGCTGCAACGTCACCGGCATGAAGTCCATCGGCGACGAAGGCGAGGCCTACATCATCTACAACGAAGCCAACCGCAACGAGTACTATCTGCTGCAGAACATTCAGCAGAACGGTTGGAACGAATACGCTCCTGGCCACGGTATGCTCGTCATGCACGTCGATTACGATGGAGAAGTTTGGGACAACAACGTCGTAAACAACGATCGCGGCCATCGTCGCTGCACCATCGTCCCCGCCGACAACAACACCTACACCACCAGCGCAGGACTTGCTGGCGACCCCTATCCCGGTTCAAAGAAGAACACCGAACTCTCCGACACCTCTCTCCCCGCCGCCACCCTCTTCAGCCGCAACGTCGACAACCGCAAGTTCCTCGGCAAACCCATCACAAAGATCACCGAAAACTTTGACGACGACAAATTCAACGGCACCATTTCCTTCATCTTCAACGGCGGCGAAGTCGTTGGCATTCAGGGCATCAGCGCAGAAGGCACACCCGCTGACAACGCCAGCGGCATCTACGATCTCTATGGTCATCGTCTGCACACCGTAACCGTTCCCGGCATCTACGTCATCAACGGAAAAACCACCATTGTGAAGTAACACCGTTGCGCGGCAAAGCAGCGTACAAAACGCGACAAAGGTCTCCTTGCACAACCTCGATGCAAGGAGACCTTTTTTGCATCTTTGCCACAACTGTCGCAAAGAAATTCCGCACCGCAGCAAGGAAAGAGCAAACTACTGCGGCGATTTATTTACCGCCTTCAAAGAAACAAGTCGTCGCACGACCGTGACACTATCGTGCCACAGACGTGCGACCATCGTGCCACTCCCGTGAAAATATCGTGGCACTATTGTGACACGACTAATTTTTCCAAGGAAAATAAATAAATCTTTGAGGTAGGAAACTATACTTCGAACGTGGTTCCAACGCCCTTTGCCAGCATCAGAACCACCCCAAATCCTGTGCAGCCCTTACTTTGCACCGAGACAAAGGAGGACGAGGCTGACGAGGACTAGGAGGAGGTCGAGGGCTTTGCTCTTGACGTTGCGCTCCTTAAGGAGGAAGGCGCCAAAGAGGAAGCTGACGAGGACTGAACTTCGACGTGTCATTGATACCACAGCGATGAGTGCTCCATCGAAGCTGAGCGCGTAAAAATAGCACATATCGGCAGCGCAAAGAAACAAAGAAATGCCCACGATGGTCCATCGCCATTGGAAGTGTTCGTCGGCATTGCGGAAACGGCGCCAGAGCGTAAACGCGACGCCCATAACGAGCATCTGATAGACGTTGAACCAGCTTTGCACAAACACAGCAGGAATGCCGCGTCCTCCGCTTTGCGCAGGGGCGAGTAAGTATTTGTCGTACAGGCCGCTAACGGCACCAAAAACTGCTGCGGCGATGAGGAGGAGCACCCACCGGTTGTGGGCGAAATCGAGTCCTTCTTTCTTGCCGCTGCGGCTCATCATGAAGAAGGCTACGATGGCTACGACGACGCCTGCCCACTGCCAGGGATTGAGGTGCTCGCCAAAGAGCAGGAGTGCTCCGACGAGGGTCATGACGGGGCGTGTAGCATTGATGGGGCCTACGACGGTGAGCGGCAGGTGTTTGATGGCGAAATAGCCGCATACCCAGCTGCTGAGTACGATGATGGCTTTGAGCACTACCCAGAGGTGCATGGAGAGTGTTCCGGCTGGGACGTACCAATGGCTGTCGGTGGGCATGTATCCGAGGGGTGCCGCCACGATGAGGGGCAGGAAGATGAGCGAAGAAATGACGGTGTTGGCAAAAAGCACGGGGATGACGGCGTTGCCGCTGAGCGACTGCTTTTTGAACACATCATAAAAGCCCAGCAACACGGCTGAGCTTAATGCAAATAAAAACCACATGATAGAAATGTGTAAAGTTAAGAGTGTTGAGTTGAATGTGAAGTGCAAAAAGTGAAGAGTGAAGAGTATCGATTCTGCCTACATCGCTATCAACTCTTCACTCTTCACTTTCATCTGTTAACTTTAAATTGTCATCGTCCGCGCTGCATGGTGATTTCGTAGAAACAGCCATAGATGCCCTTGCTAGCATAAGACTGTCCTTGCGCACTGGGGACGATGAGTCGCACCTTGGCGATTTCGTCGGTTTCGTTCGTCTGACGTCCGAGGTTGATGAAGGGGAGGGCCATGAGCCATCCGCCGGGAACCGATGTGCCGTAGGTGTTGGCCATGAGGCCGGAGACGAAGGAGGCGTTGTACTTACCGCTGTTGTTTGTCACGCTCATGACGTCGGCAAACTGTTCGTAGGCGGCTACGCGGTTGCTGAGCTGGAGCGAGTCGGCCGAAATGTTGTACTCGTGGAAACGGCAGATGATCTGGCAGTTCTCGCCGTCCTTGAGTTTCTCGCCGGTACCCTTACGCACAATCTGCATGTAGACGCCTGAGTTGGCAAAGAGGACGTATTCATTCTTTGACACGTCGGTGACGGTGTCGTTGGCGAAGAATTCTTCCTCGCTGATTTCCTTGATGGGGTCGACACGTAGAATGTATGTCGAGCTGTCTTCGGCGTATACTTTGCAGCCGTTCTTGATGAATGAGGCAATGGCCTTGTTTTCGGCCTTTCGCATATCGGCATAGGTCACGTCGTCATCGCATGCGGAGAACGCTGCAATCAGGGCGACAAGGGAAAAGAGGAGTGTGTATAGTTTGTTTGTCATATTCGTGTAACTGGTTTTGCGGGGCAAAATTACAACTATTCTACGAAATACGCGTCATTTTGCGCAGTTTTTGTAAATTAAATTGCAATAACAAGTGTTAAATTGCTATTATCGGCAGCAAAATCACCGTAAAACATTGGCAGTTGCACAGAATTTTTGTAAATTTGCACGCGTTTTTGTAAAAGGCGAGAGGATGGTCGGCGGAAGCGGAATGTGGCCGATTCAGCCTACTCCAACGCCTTCAGAATACGTTCCACCACAACGATAATCAACAATAAAACAAATACAACACAACGAACCATCACTCATGAAAGCATTAAGACTGCTATTCCTTGTACTCCTGACCGCAGGATTTGCGCTTCAGGCCGACGCCAAGGGAAAGGACAAGGAGAAAGAACCCGAGGTGATCACCATCTATGCTTTTGGTGTGTCGCACGATCTGGCTGACAGCACGGTCTACGTGACTTCGATCGCGCCCATCAACGGTGCAACGATGCTGCCTCACGGCATTCTCCAGAACATCCAGTACTACGGCGAACAGATGAAGAAGTACGTCGAGGAGACGTATAACCTGCAGCACCAGACCGTTGCTTTTTATTACGCGCGCGACCGCAAGAAGGCGGAAAAGAGATTTGCCCGCGTACAGGCAAAGATGAAGAAGCACACGATGAAGAATCTGGAGTTTAAGCCGATTTCATACGAGGATTTCCGATTCAAGATTCCCGTACTCGTAGACAGCACCGGAGAGTACTAACATTACGACATCCCGCACATGCAACTCACATTTCAGGTAGCGCAGTTGCCTTACACCATTGAATTTCTCGATGACAACGCGCCCTACAAACATCTCATACCCACTCATGCCCCGTTCCTTGTGCGCAACGCCGACCCCACGGATTCGCTCATGCACATCACCGTCGGCGATGGCCTCGTGACCGACAGCCTCGAGGGGCTGGAGCAGATCGGAGAGTTCGATTGCGGCAACTGCATCCATAAGGTAGCACGTACGGCCGACGGAGGTTATCGGATGCTCATCCACAACGTCGACGGAGAACTGGCTGCATGCTTCGAGGCCGACGCCAGATTCACAACGTGCCATGTCACTCCCCACGGCGAACAGCTCAACCAACGCTTCGGCATCGACAACAGCATCATGATTGCCTACGCCTTCTGCATGGCTCACCACGGCGCCCTCCTGATGCACTCCAGCGTGCCGGTAAAGGATGGCCGCGGCTATCTCTTCCAAGGCAAGAGCGGCACGGGCAAGAGCACACATTGCGCTCTTTGGCTGAAACACATCGAAGGTACAGAACGCATCAACGACGACAATCCCGTCGTCCGCATCATGCCCAACGGCGAAGCTTGGGTTTTCGGCAGCCCATGGAGCGGCAAGACTCCTATCTACATGAACGTGGGCTACCCCATCCAGGGCTTCCTTCGTCTGCATCAGGCTCCGCACAACAAGATTCGCAGAATGTCAAAGCTCGAGGGATTTGCCTCCATCCTTTCGTCGTGCAGCACGATGATTTGGGACAAGCCTTCGTACAACGCCATCTGCGACACCATCTGCAAGGTGGCTACCGTCGTAGGTTGCTTCGATCTTGAGTGCTTGCCCGACCGTGACGCCGCCATGCTCAGTTACACCACAATGAGCCAAACTCACACGGCATGAAACCCACAGAGAAACTGAAACGATGGCTGAACGCCGAGACGGCCGACTACAACGCCGGAAAGAACGTGGTGAGCAAGCCCAATCCGCTGTACGTAAAATCGATCAAGACACTCATCGATGAAGGACGTACCGTGGAATTTCCCGTCCGAGGCTGGAGCATGCGCATCTTCGTGGAACACGAACGCGACAAGGCGGTGCTCGTTGCTTGCAACCCCACAGCACTGAAACGTGGCGACGTGGTCCTGGCACACATTGGCAACGAGATTTATGTGCTTCACCGCATCATCGGCGTGGACGGCGAAGAACTGACACTCATGGGCGACGGCAATCTCAAAGGCACCGAGCATTGCACACGTTCCGACGTGGTAGCGATCGTCACAGCTTGGCGACGCAAAAATCGCGAGCAATTGGATTACGTCAGCAGCCGCAAATGGTGCATTTACTCCAAGATCTGGGTAGCGCTCTGCCCCATCCGCCGCGTGCTCCTTCTCGCATGGAAGACTCTCCGTCGACTTCACATCGTAGAATAATAACATTAAAGAAACATACACACAAATGCATTTTAAATCATCCTTCGAACTCCGTGACATCTGCGGCGAGCAAGTGCTCATTGCCAACGGAGTCGAGAACATCGATTTTGGCGCTCTCGTACACCTCAACAGTACGGCTACCGACATCTATCACAACTTCGTCGGAAAGGAATTCAGCGCAGACGAAGTAGTGGAATACATCACCCGCGAATATGACGTCGACGCCGCAACGGCTCAGAAAGATGTGGAGACGCTCCTCGCGCAGCTTATTCAAAACGGCATCATCGAATAAAACGACTTTAAAACCATATAAGGGACAAAACATAAAACATAAATAATGGACAAAAACACCATCACAGGATTTGTGCTCATTGCTGCAGTACTCTTTGGCTACAGCTTCTGGTCACAAAAGAATGCCGAAGAGGCAGAAGCCAACCAGCCTGCCGTAGAGCAGACAGCGCAGGCCAAGACCGACAAGACACAGGACAAGGCCACAAAAGCTGCAGAAGCCAACACGGCTGCCAACGTCGACTCGACTGCGGTCTTCTACAACCATCTGGCCAGCAAGGCAGAGAAAACCCAACCCGTCGTGCTCAAGAACGACAAGGTTGAGGTGACCATCAATCCCGCAGGCGGTCTCGTCAGCAGCGTGAACCTCCGCGAGTACAAGAGTTACGACGAGTATCACAACGGCGGCACCAAGGCTCTGCCCCTCTACACCGAAAAGGACGCCAAGGCCAGCTTCACCTTCGAGACCAAGGAGGAGAATATCCTCACCTCCGACTACGTCTTTACGGCTGAGAACGTCACCGATTCCACCGTCACCATGGCGCTCCATGGCCAGCATGGCGAGCTCCTCGCTTTCGACTACAAGCTCACGGGTGACTACATGGTCAATCTCGATGTCCGCACGCAGGGCATGAGCAAGGCATTCTCGCCCAAGACCAAGACCTTCAGCATCGACTGGCAGGATCAGGTGGCTCAGCACGAGAAGGGCTACTACTTCGAGAACATGTACTCCACCCTCACCTACAAGCTCACCGATGGCGACACCGAGAAGCTGAAGGAACAGGGCAACGAGACCGAAGACGCTGAAGGCACCGTACGTTGGGTGGCCTTCAAGAACCAGTACTTCTCAAGCTGCATGATTGCTGCGGACGGCTTCAACAATGCCGAGTTCGAAAGCGAGCAGTGTGAAGAAGGCAGCGGCTACCTCAAGAGCTACAAGGCAAACCTTGAAGCAAGCTTTGATCCTACCGGCAAGACGGCCACTCGCCTGCAGTACTACTTCGGCCCTAACAACTTCCGTCTGCTCCAGTCGATGGACGACTACAGCGTAACGGGCAAGGACCTCGAACTCGAAGACCTCGTATACCTCGGTTGGCCTCTCGTACGTTGGATCAACCGCTTCTTCACGCTCTACGTCTTCGACTTCCTCACCGCAGTCAATCTCCCCATGTGGCTCGTGCTGCTGCTCATCACGCTCCTTCTCCGCGTCATCGTCTACGGTCCTACCCGCAAGAGTTTCCTCTCCAGCGCCAAGATGCGCGTGCTCCGTCCGAAAGTGGAAGAAATCAACAAGAAGTATCCCGGCGACGAGAACAACATGAAGCGCCAGCAGGAGATGATGACGCTCTACAACCAATACGGCGCAAGCCCTATGGGCGGCTGTCTGCCTATGCTCATCCAGATGCCTATCTGGATTGCGATGTTCAACTTTGTGCCTAACGCCATCGAGCTCCGTCAGCAGTCCTTCCTTTGGGCCGACGACCTCAGCGCCTATGACTCCCTCATTTCCTGGAACACCGAAATCTGGGGCATCGGCGACCACCTCTCGCTCTTCTGTATCCTCTTCTGCGGCACCAACATCCTCTATAGCTATATGAGCATGCGCCAGCAGAAGGACATGATGGCCGGCAATCCCGAACAGGCTCAGCAGATGAAGATGATGCAGTGGATGATGTACCTCATGCCCCTCATGTTCTTCTTCATGTTCAACAAGTACTCTGCTGGTCTGAACTACTACTACTTCATCTCGCTCCTCTTCTCAGCGCTGACCATGTGGTTCCTCCGCCGTACCACCGACGACGAGAAACTCCTCGCCAAGCTCGAGGCTTACCGCGAGAAGAACAAGAACAATCCCGCCAAGAAGGCTGGTGGTCTTGCTGCACGCCTGCAGGCTCTCCAGGAAGAGCCGCAGAAACTCCTCGACGAACAGCGTGCCAAGAACGCTGCCATGCGCAACAACCA
>JAUNIC010000116.1 GCA_030523615.1 Bacteroidales bacterium | reverse complement strand
GCAAGTTCGTCTTCCTCCACGAGCGTAAAGACTCCTTTAAAGATATTTTCAACTACCTTTGAAGTAAAAATTTTTACCTTTGAAGTAGAATCACCCGTGCACATACACAATATATAAGGCGCCTTTTCTCCACCTCCTCACTTTAAGTTACGAATTTCTTTCGAGATGGCCAAACATTCTGTGTTAAAACGAAAATGTTAAATACTTAATGCATGTTTTGGAAACATTTTCCGAAATGCACGGCATACAACTCTTTTCTGCATACACATTTGCTCACCTCAGTGCATCTTCGTACCTTTGTACTTGTAAAAAACGGCGCATGCCTAAAAATAAACCAAACACGTTTGGCCATTTCAAAAATAAATCGTAACTTTGCCCAAGAATCTACAAATCATCATACTATGAAAAATCTTATCTCAAAAATCGCCCTCATCCTCATCCTTTGCTGCACGGCTTCTCTCCATGCAGAAGCCCAGGAGGAGAAGTACACCACGACGACGTTGCGTGATCTGCCTCAGCTCATGGTGGGACAAAACGCCGATGGTGCAGCCTTCAATCAAGGCGTCAGCGGAGCCTTTGCTGGTGTGGCTGGTGATGGCACGCTCGTAGTGGCTGGCGGATGTAACTTTCCCGACACTCCCGCTGCCGAAGGCGGACAGAAGCGTTTCTACAACGACATCTTCCGCCTCGCTGGCGACAAGTGGGAACGCTTCTCGCAGCTCGACGCAGCTCTTGCATACGGTGCAAGTGTCAGCACAGGCGACGGGCTGGTGTGCATAGGCGGTACCGATGGTACACATTCCCGCGCTGATGTGCAACTCATTTCCCTCAATGTCAAAGAGAAGACCAACGCGCAGTACCCCGCCCTCCCCGTCGGACTTGACAATTTTGCCGCAGCCTACGACAAGAATGGTGGCTACATCTACGTGGTCGGTGGACAGACCGACGGTGTGCCATCGCTGAAGGTGTGGCGCTTGCAGTATCCCGGTGGTAAGGCGTGGGAAGCACTTCCGGATATGCCCGGCAACGGACGTCTGCAGCCTTGCGCTGTAGTGCAGAATGGCAATCTCGGCACGAACCTCTATGTCTTCGGCGGCTTCACTCCTGCGGCCGATAAGGAGCATCCCGAGACGGCAACAACGCAAGCCGGCGGCCTCTGCTACAACATCAAGACCGGCCAGTGGACCGAAACGGCTCCTATGCTCGGCGGAAAAGCTGCCCTCGTTGGCGCCTGCGCAGTTCCCTCCGGATCGCAGCACATCCTCTTCTTCGGTGGCGTAGACAAAGACATTTTCACCAGCGCCATCCGTCAACCTGCCGAAGATTATCTGCGCCACGAACCGAGCTGGTACAAGTTCCGTCAGTCCATTATGGTCTACAACACCATCACCAACGCATGGAGCGAATCTGCGTGCGACGAGCGTCTGGCACGTGCCGGAGCGCAGGTGGTTGAAAAGGACGGCGAATGGATCGTCATCGGCGGCGAAACGATGCCTGGCATCCGTAGTGCTGTTGTGACAGCTGTCAAGATAGCGACAAAGGCCGACTTCGGATGGCTGAATTGGACGGTTCTCGTACTCTATCTGCTTGGAATGATTGCTCTGGGTTACTACTTCATGAAGCGCGAAAGCGGAGCGGAAGACTTCTTCAAGGGTGGCGGTCGCATTCCCTGGTGGGCAGCAGGCATCTCAATCTATGCCACGATGCTTAGCGCCATCACCTACATGGCCTACCCTGCCAAAGCTTTTGCTACCGACTGGACCTATTATCCCATGTTGGTGACGATTCTCATTGTATCCTTCCCCGTAATCCACTACTATCTGCCCTTCTTCCGCCGCCTCAATGTGACGACGGCTTATGAATATCTGGAACGCCGCTTTAACGCCGTGACGCGACTGATGGCTTCTGCCCTCTTCATCATCTTCATGGTGGCGCGCATGGCCCTCGTGCTCTATCTGCCCAGCCTCGCGCTGACAGCTGTGACGGGCATCGATATCTACATCTGCATCGTGCTGATGGCTGCCATCACGATTCTCTACTGCACCATGGGTGGCGTGGAGGCCGTAGTTTGGGGCGACGTCGTGCAGGGATTCATTCTTGTCGGTGGTGCCATCTTCGCCGTGATCTACCTTGTCTGCGGCACCGATGGCGGTTTCTCCGGTTTCCTCGACATTGCTTCGGCCGACGATAAGTTCCGACTTTTCGACTGGAGTCTTTCTTACAAGAGCGCTACATTCTGGGTGATCATTATCGGCGGTATGGCCAATAACTTGATATCCTACACCTCCGACCAGACGGTGATTCAGCGTTATCTGACAACGAAGGATGAGGGTGAAGCACGCCGATCGATTATGATGAACGGCATCATGAGCGTATTCGTCAGCGTGGCTTTCTTTGCCATCGGCGCTGGCCTCTATACCTTCTTCAAGACGCATCCCGCCGAGATGGATATTACAATGGCGAAGAACGACATCATCTTCCCCTTCTTCATGATGAGCCAGCTGCCTGCCGGCATCGCAGGTCTGCTGATCGCTGCCATCTTCGCTGCGACGATGAGTACGATTTCTTCGAATATCAACTCAGTCGCTACAGCGTTCTCCGTTGACTTCTACAAGCGCTTCCGTCCGACAGCTAGCGACAAGAGTGTCCTCTCGTGTGCGCGTTATACGTGTATTGTTAGTGGTGTGCTGGGCATGGGTATTGCGCTGCTCATGGCTACATGGAACATCCTCTCGCTCCTCGACTTCTTCCAGGAGATTCTCGGCCTGCTCTCGAGCGGTCTCGGTGGTCTATTCCTCATGGGCATCTTCTTCCCTCGCATCGGTGGCAAGGCTGCTCTTATGGGCTTTGTGAGCGGTGTGGCAGCCGTATTTGTAACGAAGTACTGCACGGAGGCGTCGTTCCTACTCTACGGTGCCATCGGTATGTGTGTGAGCGTCTGTGTGGGTTATCTCCTTAGCTTCGTCATGGGCGAGAAGAAGGCTGCTGATGGTCTCACTTGGAGCACGCTGAAGAAGGAATAATGCAAATGTAAAATTTTTCGCTCAAAATCTTTGGCGGTACGAAAATAATGACGTACCTTTGCAACTTCAAATTAAAAACAACTAAAAAAACATAACGCAACATGTCTACAATTCTTACTCCCGAAAATGCTGAAAGCATGATCAATCAGGAACTTCCTGTAGTTCTCGACTTTGGTGCCACCTGGTGTGGTCCCTGCAAGAAGGTTAGTGCCATCATGGACGAAATCGCTGCTGAATACGAAGGCCGTGTGGCTGTGCTCAAGGCTGACGTCGACGAATGCGAAGACCTCGCCATCGACTACAAGGTGCGCAACGTACCTACCATTCTCTTCATCAAGAACGGTCAGGTGGTCGACAAGCAGGCTGGTGCTGCTGCCAAGAACGTCTTCGTGGAGAAGATCGAGGCTATGCTCTAATCTGTCTTGTAGTTCTACTATATTTTTTACTTCACTCCCTAAAACTCCGATATTATGGCCGTTTTGGACGATGAACTGATGAAGGATGCTGAGTACGATGCCGATGTGGTAGCGTACGTGCGTGAGCAGATTCCGCAGGAACTGAAGGAAAAGTTCAACGACGAAGAACTCTTCTACTTCCACGACCTCGTGGAGGACTATTTGGCAGAGAGTGCCGTTTTCGAGGCTGAGCCCGACGAAGAAGGTTTTGTGGATATCGACATCGAGGATATCGCAAAGCATCTGCAGAAGACCGCCAAGAAGGAGGGAATGGGCGAATATGAGCTGGAGGATCTCCTCCGCATCGTCGACGCCGAACTCTTCTTCTGCGACGAGGACGAGGAATAAGATTTTCTCGTCTCCGTGATAATACTACATACAAATAACAGCGTAGCATCAACATAATGGTGCTACGCTGCTTTTTCTAACTTTCTAACTTCTCCTACTATTTTAATCGAGGTTGTCGCTCTCGAGAGTGTGGAAGCTGGAGCCATCGAAGCAGTGGGTACAGATGCGCTCCTTCGGGAGACCGATGGCGGCGACAAGATCTTCAATGGTAGAGAACTTCAGAGAATCGAGGTTCAGACGAGTGGCTATCTCCTGAACGAGGCGGTTGTATTCGGGGCTACCGGTGCGGGTGTAAGCCTCAAGGTTCTTGTTGGGATCACCTTCAAGGTCGCCGATGATGCGACGTGTGATGAGCTCAAGATCGCTCTTGCTTGAGGTGAAACCGATGAACTGACAACCGTAGATGAGGGGAGGACAAGCGATACGCATATGTACACCCTTGGCGCCGCCTTCGTGGAGTGCTACGGTGTTGTCGCGGAGCTGGGTTCCACGCACGATAGAGTCGTCGCAGAACACGATGCTCTTGTCCTTCAGCACGGCCTTGTTGGGGATGAGCTTCATCTTGGCGATAAACTCGCGCTGGCTCTGTACGCTGGGGGTAAAGGAGCGAGGCCAGGTGGGAGTGTATTTGGAGATGGCGCGCTGGTAGGGGACCTTGTGGCCTGCTGCATAGCCGAGAGCCATGCCAACACCGCTATCGGGGATACCGGCGGCGCAGTCGATTTCAACATCGTCCTTCTCGCCCATAGCCTTGCCGGTTGCAAAACGTACTTCCTCGCAGTTGCGACCTTCATAGCATGAGGTGGGAAAGCCATAGTATACCCAAAGGAAGGAGCAGATCTGCATCTGCTTGTTGGGCTTGCGGAGCTGTTCGATACCATCTGCGGTGATCTTCACGATTTCGCCAGGACCGAGGTAACGCTCTACTTCAAAGTCGAGATTGGGGAAAGAGGTGGTCTCGCTGCCTGCACACATGGCACCGTTCTTCTTGCCGATGACGATAGGCGTGCGGCCCCAGGTGTCGCGAGCAGCGATGATGCCGTCTTCCGTGAGGATGAGGAGCGAGCATGAACCTTTGACGCTGCGGAAGACGTTCTCGATGCCTTCTACGAAGTTCTTTCCACGGCAGATGAGAAGCGCGATGAGCTCGGTGGGATTGATCTTGCCGCTGGAGAACTCGGAGAGGGTCATGCCTTCATTAAGCATACGGTCGGCGAGTGCCTCAAGATTGTTGACTTTGGCAACCGTTACGATGGCAAAACGACCGAGGTGGCTGTTCATAAGCTGGGGCTGAGCGTCTGTGTCGGAGATGATACCTACACCAGAACAACCCTCGAACTTGCCAAGTTCAGGTTCGAACTTGCTGCGGAAATAGTTGCTTTCGAGACTGTGAATGGAACGAAGAAAACCTTTCTCTTTGGAGAAAGTAGCGATACCAGCGCGGCGGGTACCAAGGTGAGAGCAATAGTCTGTTCCGTAGAACAGGTCATTAATACAAGGTACTTTGCTTACGGTACCAAAAAAACCTCCCATAATAATCTAATTTGTTTTGGTTGATTTGAATTTTGAAAGTGCAAATTTACGTCTCTTATTGCAGATATGCAAGAAAAAAAGGCATGTTTCGATGCAAAAAAAAGGGAAAATTGTGATTTTTGACGATTTTAGCGCGCAAAATTTTGTCTATCGGGAGAATTGAAGTAATTTTGCATGCTGAAATTTTAAGGCTATGAAGGTAATACCTACAATTAACGAAATAAAAACGCTCGTGCGCGCTGCTCGCGAAGAGGGAAAGACCGTCGGTCTTGTACCTACCATGGGAGCCCTCCACGAGGGTCACGCATCGCTCATTCGCCGCAGCGTGGCCGAGAATGATATTACGGTTGTCAGTGTATTTGTCAACCCTACGCAGTTCAACGACAAGAACGACCTTACTAATTATCCGCGCACGCTTGAAGCCGATTGCGCACTCATCGAAAGCATCGGCGGTACCTATGTGTTTGCGCCCACCGTCGAGGAGGTCTATCCCGAACCCGACACACGCTCTTTCTCTTATCCACCCATCGACACGGTGATGGAGGGTGCTTGTCGCCCAGGGCATTTCAATGGTGTATGCCAGATTGTGTCGAAGCTCTTCATGATGGTGGAACCCGATCGCGCTTACTTCGGTGAGAAGGATTTTCAACAGATTGCTGTGATTCGCGCCATGATGAAAGACCAGAGATTCAATTTCGAACTTGTACCCTGCCCCATTGTCCGCGAGGCAAGTGGATTGGCTCTCTCAAGCCGCAACACGCTGCTGGCTGACAACGAACGCGAAATAGCAGTGAACATCAGCCGCACACTCATCGGCAGCCAGGCTTACGCCTTGAGCCACTCGGTAAACGAAACAACGGAATGGGTTGTTAACACGCTCAATGCCATCGATGGTCTTGACGTAGAATACTACGAAATTGTGGACGCCATTACGCTCCAGAAGGTGACGTCGTGGGACGAAGCCGAACATATTCAGGGCTGCATTACCGTGTTCTGCGGTGAAAAGCCTATCCGACTGATTGACAATATCAATTACAAATAAAGAAAAATGACATTGAGCATTCTCAAATCGAAGATACACTGCGCTACGATCACCGAGGCCAATCTGCACTATATGGGCAGCATCACCATCGACGAGGATTTGATGGACGCTGTCGGCATCTTGGCACACGAGCACGTTTATATTGTCAACAACATGAATGGCGAACGCATCGAGACGTACGTCATCAAAGGCCCTCGCGGATCTGGTTGCATCTGCCTCAATGGTGCTGCGGCGCGTAAGTGCCAGGTGGGCGACGAGGTCATCATCATGGCTTATGCCGATATGACTCCCGAAGAGGCTGCCACTTGGGAACCGAAGGTGGTTTTCCCCGACGAGAACAACCGACTCTAAAACATTTTTAGTGTTCTTCTGCTCTCAAAAGCCACTCATCTCATTATAATAAAGAAGAATGACAACACTCGAGCTGCTTGGCTGGGTATTGTCATTCTTTTGTGTTTTGTGCGTCGTCTGATACTTGTGCGTCATCCGTCTCTGGAAGGAGAAGATGGCGGAGATCGTACATGCTACCGTTGTAGATGTCGAAGTCCACAGGTCCTTTGATGCCGTCGATGCGGCCGAGGTCTGTATGTTGCCAGAATCGCCAAGGGCCTTCGTAGTCAACCTCCTTGACGTAGTAGCGAGCAATCCAGAAGGGATAGCGGTCGAACTCGGGAGTAGAGAGGAAGCTACGTTTGAACTTCAGACCTGTATAGACGATCGGCGGCACACCATAGCAGTCTTCTACCTCTTTGAGCCATATAAGAGCTTCTTTGCGAAGTTGCTCAGGGGTGAGATTGCCGCTTTCCTCGATGTCAAGTATGGGAGGCATATCGCCTGCATCGAGGTGCACTTGATGAAGGTAATGCTCGGCTTGCTCCATACCAGAAACGGAGGGCGAGAAGAAATGGTAAGCGCCGCGTACGAGTCCGTATTTGCGGGCGTTGAAGAAGTTGTCATTGAAGTTTTCATCGAGGAAACTTTTTCCCTCGGTGGCTTTGATGACGACAAACGCCACGGGTTCTTTGTTGATTTCGGCATCGGCAACCTTCTCCCAATTGATTTTGCCTTGGTGATGGCTGACGTCAATACCATGGATGCTGTAGCCCTCTGGATAGACAATGTCTCCGTAGAGAGCGCGCCAACGTGTGGTGAAGGGCGTAAGGAAATAGGAGAGGAGGACGAAGATTGAAAAGAGAACAATGATGATCGTGGGTATGGCATAAACGTAATAAGTCCTCCTCCCACGCAAAACGTGGGAAGAAGACTTACCGTTATGTTTCATGTTGCCTGACAAAGTTATGGAGCTTTGTTATAAGACAAAGAATCGTTTGTGCATTTGACAAAGTACTTGACTTTGCCCGACAAGATGATTATGCCTGCTCGAGAGCGAGAGTCTTGGTGCACTGGTCACAAACCTCGCTGGGACCCCAATACTGGATAGGACCGGGATATACGTAGCAAGTGTTCTTTGCCCACTCTTCGCGATGAGCTGCGAAGAACTTGTAGGGAGCACCTTCGAGTTCTACGAGAGCCTTGCGGATAACGGGCTTCATAGCACCGTTACGACGCTCCATGTTCATCATCATAGTGATGGGCACACCACCAGCGATCCATTCTGCTGCGGGAGCAGTGGTGTTCTTGATGACGCTCATGTAACCGGTCTTGCCGTTGGCAATGAGGCGGCTAGCGTTGAAACCGAGGCTGTAGCAGTAGTCAGCATCGTAGTTAGAGGGAGCTGCGCAGCGGCCTTCGTAACCGAAGAAGTGGTGCTGAGCGGCGAACTTGCCGTTGTACTTGCCCTCTTCCTTCCATGCCTGGAGCTTGGTGGCAACCATGGCGCTGAGGAGCTTCTCGGTTTCGATGAGTGAAACCTGTACGTTACCGTGGGGGTCGCGGTCGAGGCAGAGCTGACGCTCTACGTCCTTGGGGAGGCTTTCGAGAACAGCGAGGTTGTCGGCAGCGATGTGGCTCTTTACGAATGCTACCTGCTCGTCCTTGCTTGCGAACTCACGCATTTCGCCTGTTGCGGGATCGGTGAGTACTTCGTTGAGCTCGGCGATGAGCTTCTTGAAAGCGGGGATGAACTCGATGAGACCCTCGGGGATGAGGACGGTACCGAAGTTGTTGCCTTCAGCTGCACGAGCTGCTACGATTTCTGCGAGGTAGGTTACAACCTCGTCGAGGCTCATCTGCTTAGCTTCTACTTCCTCAGAGATGAGGCAAGCGTTGGGCTGAGTCTCGAGAGCGCACTCGAGGGCGATGTGGCTTGCGCTACGGCCCATGAGCTTGATGAAGTGCCAGTACTTGCGGGCGGAGTTGCAGTCGCGCTGGATGTTACCGATGAGTTCAGAGTAGGTCTTGCAAGCGGTGTCGAAACCGAAGGAAGTCTCGATCTGCTCGTTCTTGAGGTCGCCGTCGATGGTCTTGGGGCAACCGATTACCTGAACGCCGTAGTTCTTGGCAGCATAGTACTCTGCGAGAACGCAAGCGTTGGTGTTGGAGTCGTCGCCACCGATGATGACGAGAGCCTTGATGCCGAGCTCGCGGAGAATTTCGATACCGCTCTCGAACTGAGCTTCCTTCTCGAGCTTGGTACGACCTGAACCGATGATGTCGAAACCACCGGTGTTGCGGTATTCGTCGATGAATTCGTCGGTGAACTCTACATACTTGTGGTCAACGAGACCACCAGGACCCATAAGGAAGCCATAGAGCTTGCAGTCCTTGTTGAGGGACTTCACACCGTCGTAGAGACCGCTGATCACGTTGTGACCGCCAGGAGCCTGACCTCCAGAGAGGATGATGCCGACGTTGAAGGGCTCGAGAGCCTTCTGCTCACCTGCTTCGAAGGTGATGACGGGCATACCGTAGGTGTTGGGGAACATAGCCTTGATTTCTTCCTGGTTGCCGACACTCTGAGTGGGAGCGCCTTCAACGGCTACAACGGGACCCTGAAGGGCCTTGGGGAGCTTGGGCTGATAAGCAGCGCGAGCTACCTGAAGTGCACTTTTCTGCATAATTGTGTGTGAGTAAATAAAATTTATTGTGGTTGTTATTGGGTACATGAATGCAACTTATCGCGTACTCTTAAATATTGTAGAGTTTTCTATAATATATAGTACGGGATAATATAATTTCGCGTACAAAATTACGGCTTTTCTGTGAGATGGCCAAATTTAAAAGCCCAAAATCTTGTTTAGACGCAGAAAAGATTGTAAATTTGCGGCATGAACAACCAATACCTTCAAAAATACCAAGCTCAGACACTACGTGCCTGCCAGCTCAAACAGATAGAAATCCTCGACGAAATCGACGCTGTCTGCCGTCGCCACAACATTCCCTATTGGCTTGATGCAGGAACGTTGCTCGGAGCCGTGCGTCATGGTGGCTTCATCCCTTGGGACGACGACATTGATATTGGTATGAATACCGAAGATGTTGAGCGTTTTCTCGAGGTGGCTCCCCAAGAGCTGCCGCCTCACCTTTTTGTGCAGACGCCCGAAAACGAACCCACAAAAGAGCCGCTTGTTAAAGTGCGTGATCTGAATTCGTTCTTCGTTGAAGGCGGCGACAACTTTCAGGCGCCTTACGAAAAGGGTGTGTACGTCGACATTTTTCCCTTCGTTACTTTTCCCAACGTCAGTCGTGGCTTCATCCGTAAGGTAACGCGAAGCATTGCACGAAGCAACTCAATTCTTGGTAAGGCTCACTACTACTCTTTCCGCGCTTTCGCTGAGTTTTTCTGGTTCGGCAGTAAGTTGCTGCTCTTCAAAGCTATATGGAGCGTTGCGTGCCTTCTTTTCCCTGCCTCGAAGAGCAAAGTGACGGGTTATCGAGTCATCAACAACGGCTTCGGAAACAGCCACTTGAAGTCTTCGCTTTGGCCGCTTGGTACTATTATGTTTGAAGGCAAGGAGTATCCTGCTCCTGCGGACGTTGACACTTATCTCAAGGATCTTTTCCACGATTACATGCAGGTTCCTCCTCCTGAAAAACGCATCATCCACTCCGTTTTCTTCATGCCAACGTTGCTAAAAGAATAAAGGAACTGAGCTTAGGAGGAAAAGGGTAAAAGTACAAGCTGCGTGTTGTAAAGCAACATAAACAAGGATTATGAAAAAAGAGACAACCTTCTCACAACGAGTTGGTTGTCTCTTTTATGTGGACCTGGAGGGGATTGAACCCTCGTCCAAACGGATAGTTAATGAGCTTTCT
>JAUNIC010000115.1 GCA_030523615.1 Bacteroidales bacterium | reverse complement strand
ACCCTAAAGACCATAAAGTCCATAAAACTCAAGGCCTTAAAGACCAAAAAGTCCCTAAAACCAACTCAGCCCCCGCAGAAACCTTTCTATCTGCGGGGGCTGATTGTATTCCAGCGAGGGCTGGAGAACGTGTGACGATTAGTCGCTGTACTCGCTATAGAGCTCCATGAGTTCATCCTTCATGGCGTCGAGAATCTTGAGATAGCGGCTGATGTACTTGGTGAAGTCGCCAGCGGTAGCATAGAAGCCTTCTACGGAGAGACCACAATCCTGGTTCTTCTCGCTGTAGTAGCACTTACCGACCTTGTACTGCTTGGTCACTTCGTTGCAGGCCTTGCGGACAGCATAGATGTTGGCGTCTTCGCAGTCAACGGCCATACGGTGGAAAGTTACATAGAAGTAACCCTGATCTTCTTCGCTGATGCTGATCCAGTAAAGGATACCTTCCTTCTTGAAGCTGATATCTTCGTCCTTATCGATCTCAGGGCGGTAACCTTCGTTGCTGAGGTAAGACTTAACACGGTTCTGGAATGCCTTTTCGTTAGAGTTGAGCTGTGCATTTGCGGTGAGCACGCAAATCATGGCTACAAAGAGAAAGAGAATCTTCTTCATGATGTTGAGTGTGTTATTTGTTATTAATATTATAGGAGCAAAGTGTGCTGGTCAATTGGTCATACGAAAAAATGTAAGACCAAAGTGCCACATAACGGTTGCAAAAGTAGTGAAAAAATGTGAAACTAACAAACATTTCGCAAAGAAAATGCATTTTCGCTAACCTTATGGGTACATTTCCCTATAATTCGGCATGCTATTTGTCCAACTCTTCGTACTTTGAATTCTGGCTCTTGTATTCAGGCACAATCTCCTTCATTTTCTTGACGATGGCCATATCATCGTAGGTCTTGCTAAGTTCGTAGAGCTCAACCTCGTTGCGAAGAGCAAGCTCATAGGGATACTCGCGCACAGCAGCAACCTTTATCTTGGGATGTACGGTAGGTTTGTCGTCTTCACCCTGGCTGAGCACCTCTTCGTAGAGTTTCTCGCCGTCGCGCAGACCGCTGTAAACGATTTTGACGTCCTTGGCACCCATGAGATCAATCTTACGCTGCGCAAGGTCGGCGATACGCACAGGTTCGCCCATATCGAAGACGAAGATTTCGCCGCCCTTACCCATCGTGCCGGCTTCAAGAACGAGACGGCAAGCCTCGGGGATGAGCATGAAGAAGCGGATGATGTCGGGGTGGGTCACGGTGACAGGGCCACCCTTCTCTATCTGCTATTTGAAGATGGGAATCACACTGCCGTTTGAACCAAGGACATTACCAAAGCGCGTGGTAACGAATTGAGTGACAGCGGGTGTCCCGTCGTGCTGGGTGATGGTGACAGCTGCTCCATCCTCGCGCTGATGCTCGATGGCATGATTGAGGGCTTGGCAGTAGATTTCGCAAATACGCTTGGAGCATCCCATGACGTTGGTGGGATTGACAGCTTTGTCGGTAGAAATCATCACGAACTTCTTCGTGCCGTACTTGACGGCGAGGTCAGCGATGACACGAGTGCCATAGACGTTGTTCTGAACAGCCATGGCAGGGTTGTCCTCCATCATGGGCACGTGCTTGTAAGCTGCGGCGTGGAAGACGTATTCGGGACGGAACTCGGCAAAGAGGCGCTCCATATGGGCCTGATTGCTGATGCTTCCCACGACGGTGTGGGCCTTGACGTAGGCAAACTGATTGGCCATCATGCGGCGGATGTCGTGCATCGGGGTCTCGGCCTGATCGACAAGCACCATGACCTCAGGGCTGAACTTAGCCACCTGGCGGACCATCTCGCTACCGATGCTTCCAGCGGCGCCAGTGATGAGAATGCGCTTGCCTCTCAGCATAGCGCCGATAGCGTCGAGGTCTACGGAAATCTTCTTGCGGGGCAAAAGGTCTTCCACGCTCACGCTATGCAGCATACGGCGGGTGAGATTGCTCTTGCCGTCCCACTCCTGTTCGCGAGGCAACATGAGGATTTTAATGCCTTCGGACACAAACTTCTGGATGACATCCTGACACTCATCGAGGAAGTAGTCCTGCATAAGCGGGCTGATGAGCACAGCACGCACATTGTGCTTCTTAATGTAGTCGTAAAGCCTTTCGCGTTCACGGACATCGAGGATGGGCAGACCTTGGAGAGAATGGCCCACAAGGTCGTCCTGATAGCAGACGAAGCCCTCAATGTAATAGGGAGCGCGATGCTCCGAGCGAATGTTCTTAGCAATGCTGGCGGCACCGGATTTCGCACCAAAGATGAGGATGTGCATACGTTCCTGCTGGGCATAGCGGAAGTCGAACGCCAAATGCATGAAGATGCGGACAAACGACATAAGCATCGTGGCGATGAGAGAGCCGACGAGAAGGTCGTGGGCACTCACTGCAGCGAGATAGTGGTCGGTGCCACAATACAAACGGAGCAGGAGGACGATTGCGCTACCGAAGCCCATAGCAGCCGCGATGCGTCCGAGATCAATGAATGACGAATAGCGAAGCACACCGCGGTAGGTGCGCATCAGCCAGAAGCCTGCTATGAAGCATACCATATAGGCACACAACGCTCCCACCATGGGACCAAGATTGACCACGGTGTCGACGGCGCCTCGGTTGAAGGCGTGCCCCAAAAGCATCGAGATGAGAACAATACTGCAGTCGCCTATCAATACAATCCAATACGGCAATGCCTTCTTGGTAAAATACCAAGCTGTGAGCGATACCACCGTATTTTTGAACATCTGCTTAATATCCATTGAAGAACTAATTTAATACCAAGTTACTTACTTCTTTCTTTTATTTCGCAAAATTAATGTTTTCTTTCGATTCTGCAAAAAAAAACATCATTTATTTGACCAAATGTTACACTTTTATGAAGATTTCTCCCTATTTTGTAATTTATCGTCGTCGTTTTTGCATGGTATTTCTTGCCAGTTTTAACATTTTTATGTATTTTCGCAGTCGCAAACACACAATAAAACTTGACGAATGCCCGTGAAACGCATAATCACCACCACCCTGCTCTGCGCCACTGCCATCAGCCTCTACGCGCAAAACGAGGAAGACTTTGCACGTCTGGCGCGGCGAAGCATGAAAGCCTACGAAACAACCCTCAAAAACACCACGCCATACGACTCCATCGCATGGCACGGCGGAGTGTACGTCGGCAACAGCAGCCAGGGCCGCATACTGCCCAACGCTTACTTTACCTTCCGCCGCGGAAAGTGGGATCTGAAAGGCGATTTTTCCTTCGACGCTTCACACGTAAGGACCTACAGCGACGAGGAGTCGACAGCTGACGCCGGAGCCTTCAAAGCCACGTCGGCAGAGGCGAAGAACAACTATGAGCATCAGGACTTTACGTTCCACGCCGACCATCATACAACGGAGCGCGACGTATTCTCTTTCGACGTGTTTCAGAAGTACTACCACGACCGCGTCAACGAGAGCAGCATGCAGTCGGGATACGACGCAGAAGAGGTGCCCATCGATATGCGCTACGAGGAGCAAGAACGTGCCGTGCGCGACTTCAACTTCGGCGTTCTCGTAGAACACACCCACAAGTTCAAGCCGGGCGGATCGCTTGCCACTCGCGTATATTTGAAATATGACAACAAGCCCACAGACGTCAACAGCAATAAGTGGGGCGAAAACATGTCCGCCACACTGGGCCACGAGCGCCAAGAGTACACCTCAGCAGACCCTAAAGCACAGGTGGTTTACCTCTCGCCCAATTGGAGCGGTTTCAGCTTCGGCGTCCGCGAAAAGCTTGGCATGATGAACATGCGCATCGACGACACAACGTCGAACTTTGGCTACAATGTGCGCGAATCGCTCTCCTCGTTCGGAGCCGACTACAAGCGACAGGCCGTGGCGCTCAGCATCGGAGCGGGTTACGAGCTGTACCACCACGACATCAAAGACCACGTCACAGCCGACATTTCTCACACCTATCGCAACTGGCTCTACAACGCCTCGGCTGCCTATACCATCAACAAGCGTAACAAGCTGACAGCCAACTACCGGCACTCCATCGTACGACCTACATACACGCAGCTGTATCCCTTTGTCCACATCGGTTCGAGCATCGCCTCGTGGGTGGTGGGTAACTCGCAGTTGGAACCTTCGACCGTGGATCAGTGGCAGGCAAAATACACCTTCAACATCAAGCCGCTCACGCTCAACGCCATCGTGACCTACAAGGTGACGGACGACGACATCACGCGCATCTCGACCTACAACGAGGACGCTGACCGATGGGTGAAGACGTGGGTGAACGACGCTTCGTACCACACGCTACGCATGGCGCTGGAAGGCGAGGTGCGTGCCGGATGTTTCAGCATGACGATGGGCGTCCATGCCCAATGGTTGCAGTACAGCGGCGAAAATGTAACGGCCGACAACGCCTGGTCGTATAGTTTCAAGGTTCGTCCACAGGTGGTGCTTCCAGGCGATTGGACGCTGGCTTGCGTGGCGCTCTACAACGGTCGCGAGGTGCATCTGCACGAGTACAATCAGGGGTACACCTACACAGCATTCCGTGTGTGCAAACAGGTGGGTGCCTGGGGTATTTACGGATTTGTGCAGGACATTCTCCGTGCCGACCACGTCAAGGTGTTGCGTAGCTCCGAGACAACCATCGTCACCACCAAGGACCTCAATGCCCGTGCCCTTATCCTCGGATGTTCGTACACGTTCTGACCAAGACGCAGAAAACTACCTTTGAAGTAGAAAAAAATATCTTTGAGAGCGTCAGAACTACCTTCGCGACAAGAATTTCGGGCATCGGTGTCAGTTTTCGGGGGTATTTGCACGTCTCACGTATTACGAAAAAATGCATTTTGGGTTCACGGGTTCACTTTTTACAGTATCACCCTATCACCCAGACATTTGCACGAGTGAACCCTACCTCAACCAAGGTTCACTAGGGTTCACACCTCGCCCTACCTACAGAACGAAATTGTCCCGAACTTGAAAGCGTGTCAAGTTCGGGACAATCTCTTATTTCTGAATGCTCTTGATCAGCATTTCTCTAATTTCCATGGCGAAGGTGGCCGACGAAACCTTTTCCTCAAGTTCGGGGAACTGTTTCATCAGCAACGACGTGTAAACCATACACATCTGCGTGATTTTGAACGATGCTCTTGCACGGGTTTCGGCATGGGCATAGCGCTCCAATTGGTACTCTACGGTGTGGCGGAAAGGGCCGCCTTTGCAGCAACGGTCGTTGATGTCGGCTTTCAGCGATAAGATATGAAAGCCAATGGGAAGAGTGATACTTGGCATGGCATTCCTGGTGTTTTGATGCAATTACGTGTGCAAAGGTACGAAAAAGAAGCACATACACAAGCAAATCGTTTACATTTTTTAATTTTAGTTGCAAAAAAATAGCAACTTTGCCCATTTTTAGCCTAAGTTTCTGCTTTTTCCTTGCTTTTTTAAACACTTTTTTATATATTTGCGTTTTCAAAACACGACAAAACTATAACTATAAACTAACAACGCTTATGAAGAAACTTTTACTCTACATTGCGCTTTCTGTGGCCACGTTAGCCCAGGCGCAGCAATTAATGCCGACCGAGCAACAGAAGACCGATGCGCCTACGCTGCTCAAGAGTCACGAACTCCGCACTGCCGTGGTTCCCGCAGCTGCCACTCTGCCACTTCGTGCCAGCGCTGACTACACTACGGAGGAAGTCAACGAGTATGGCATCATCATGTCACCGGCTGCTGGTGAGGAACGTACCTACACCCGCGTGGGTGGAGCCATCGCCTACAATTACATGGAGAGCAAGTGTGTCACCCTCGAACAGGAAGGCGGACTTGTGCTCGTCGAATGCAACGATGGCACCGTCTACATGAAGCAGCCCATCTCAAACTATGGCCTCAACTATGCCGCAGACTCTTGGATCAAGAGCAAGCGCGAGGGCCACAAACTCGTTTTCCCCGGCAACCAGAAGGTGAACCACGTGACGATGTACGGCATGGACGATGGCGTCAGAGTTTGCCATGGCAACTACAGCGCAAGCAGCTACTATGAATACGTGCCCGACCGCGAAGCTCCCATCGTCTTCACCGAAAGCGATGACGGCTACCAGCTCTTCCTCGACGGCACGGACGAGAAGCACATCATCGGTGTGTTCTGGGACGATGGCGACTTTGCCTTGATGGGCAACTTCGAAACGGAACTCGTGGCCGACGGTAGCGCTTTCGAAGAGACGGTAGTGACGCCCCCTGAAAATCTTGAAACCGAATACTACATCCTCGAGGGCAAGAATTACAAGGACGGCGAACCTTACCTCCTCGACGTGGAAATTGGCTTCGACGGCAACGATGCTTACCTCACAGGATTTTCCACCACTTTCCCCGAAAGCTGGATCAAAGGTACGCGCGACGGCAACCGCATCGTATTCCCTATGGCGCAGTACATCGGAACCGACGCCGGCACCAACCTGTACGTCTACGGTGGTTACATCCAGAACGGCGGCGTGGCTATCTCTGACTTCTACCTGACCTACAATCCCCAGAAGGATGCCTACGTGGGTTCCACGGGCTTGCTCATCACCCGTGGTAAGGTGGCTTCGACGGTCATCATCGCAGAGCATCTGAGCAACATCACCATGTACCGCCCCGGCCAAGGCGAAATCCCTGTCGTTGACATCCGCTACGACATTCCCGAAGGCGATATGAAGACGTATGCTCGCTTCGGCGGCAACTACTACACTTTCTTCGGCTACATCCTCGACGGACGCCAAGAGGGCAAGCACATTGATATTGTTACCGCTCCCGACGGCAAGACCATTTATATGATGAACCCCATCAGCCAGGGTGCCACCGAACCTGGTTCCTGGATTGAGGGTACCATCGGCACGGACGGTAAGATTCACATGCCGCTCGGACAGTACACTTATCAGGATCCCGACTCGGGCCTGGCCATGCAGACGGCTCTGCTCCGCCTTACAGTAACGGGCGATGCCGCCAGCCCTATCCTTGACTTTGTCTACGACGACAGCTACGACGAGGTAACCTTCACGATCCACCCCGACGGCTCTCTCACACTTGATCCCGTGACGGACGAAGTCATCTATGAGGGTTATCCCAGCACGTGCTATGGCCTCATCTACAACGACGACCTCACCTGGACAGGCTATGGTGACTACGACACCCGCTACGTGCCCTTCGACGCTGCTTACGTAACCATCCCCAGCAACGTCGCTCACCAGAAGTGGGCTTACCACTATAGCGACGGCACGAATGATCTGGCTGCAGAGGTGCTCGTGGGCATCGATGGCGACAAGTTCTACATGGCTGGCCTCAACGCCAACACTCCCGAAGCGGCCATCGTTGGCAACATCGCCGACGGAAAGGTGACCTTCGCCTCTGACCAGTACATCGGCAATAGCGCTTACGACATCTTCCTCTATATGGTGGGTGCCAACTACACCACAGTGGATGCCTACGATGAGGAATTTGACTTCCACTATAGCTATCAGCAGTATGAATATCTGCCCAATCTCGTCTTCGACTATGACGCTGCAGATCGCCGCCTGACCTCGTCGGGTAACGTGGCATTGCTCGTCAATCAGGGCGTGGGTGCTACCAACGTCTTCACTCCCACCGTCGTTGGTCTTCAGCCTTATTTCCTGGGCTTCGACGAAATGGCCGCCACACCTGCCGATCCTTCGGTCATCGACTACGGCTTCTACTACGACGAATACGGTTACGACGTGGCTGAATTCTTCATTCCCACGAAGGACGTCGACGACAACTACATCGCTTCGGACAAGCTCTACTACATCGTCTGGACGCGCCGCGGCGACGTGAGCGAACCTCTGGTTCTCACCCCCGACGTCTACGAAGGCGTCGACAACGAACTCACCAAGGTGCCCTACTCGCTCACAGTGACCAACACTTCGGGTTGGAGCAGTGTCATCGCAGGTGGCAAGCGCGTGATGCTCTTCGAGACGGGCTACGACGATCTCGGTATCCAGAGCATCTATTATGGAGCTGGCGAACGTCGCACATCTTCCATCGTTTGGTGGGGAGGCACCACAGAGGACGGCATTGCTGCCATCGCAGCACCTTCGGCTTCCTTCGCTATCTACTCGCTTGACGGACGTCGCGTAGCTTCACCCGCCAAGGGTCTCTACATCACCACTGACGGCAAGAAGTTCGTCAAGTAAACGAACCGTACCGCCGCGAGCGTAAATCGCAGAGTGCGAGCAATATGAATGCTGAAGAGGGGCGGTTTCTTACTGTCCCTCTTCCACATTCCCTCCTGCGCCTTTTCACACATATAATATTATTAATGCGCACAGAATTTTTGCACTCGCCCCTCTTTATATTGCCATACGCTCACTCCTTATCATATTATCATTCGCTCACTAATCTACCAAACTCTTTAACCTCATGAAACCAGTCTTTGCTCTTTTCTTACTTGCATGTGCGCCTTCCGCACTCGCAACTTACGGAGCGCCCATCGACGACGCTGACTTCTCTAATGCTGTGTACATTCGTGATGCCGACGCCAACAGACACCAGGGCGGCATCCATTATTGGTGCAATGCTTCCGACACGTATCTCGGCTATGTTTTCGACGGTGACGATAACGACGCCTGCCGCTGGAATCTCGTCGACGCAGGCAAAGATGCCGATGGCAATGCGCGCTATCGTGTGCAGCACATCGCCAGCGGACTTTTCGTTGAGGGCTTGAAATACATCACCGGAAACAACAGCGACGAATCCGACGTAAAGACGCCTCTCGTAGCCAACGCCGATGATGCTCATCCTCTCACGTTCATCCAACTCGAAAACGGCCACTACTTCATTTGCGATACAGAACTCGACGCTGCAAATGGCTATCAGGGTTCAAACGGCATTTACAACTATGCCATGTGTGGCAACTACGGTAACGTCGGAGGTTACTGGCGCGAATATGATTTCGGCAGCGACTCTTACGGTCTCGTCACTTTTGCTTGCGAATGGGAGGTAGCGCCTGCGCCTAAGGCAGAGAGTCTCGACAAGGCGCCGTTCCCCGAGAATGGCGAAGAGATCTACATTGCGCTCGCTCCCAACTGGAGCAGCCATGGTCAGTACCTTTGGACGAGCGATGGCGCCACTGCCGTACTTGCACAACTGAACACCAGCAATGGAAGGGACAACGACTTTGCGGCTGCCGCTTTCCTCCGCGTACCGACCGACGAGCCCAATTGCTATCGAATCTATCACATCCAGAGCCAGCGCTACCTCTACGGCCTTAACTTCATTGCAGACAGCCCCACGTCCAATCCGCTCGACATCTACGACGGCGATCCCTGGGACAACAAGTGTGTGCTGACGGCCGACGCAAAAAAGGCGCATGCCCTGCGCTTTGTCGACGATTACACCTACACCACCCGTACCAAGGTCATCGACTACAAAGCCAAAGGCTGGACGGTCATCGTGGATCCCGTGAAGGAAGAACCCGGTGACGGCTGCCACTATTATGGCGACGAATTTGGCTACTGCGTCTACTCGCTGTACAAAGACAGCAATTACGAGAAGGGTGGTTTCGGCGCTGCTCATTGCGGCCCAAACATCGACTACTACAGTGCCGATCCTTGGATTGTACGTACTCCGAAGGAAATGGCAGCGCACCTCGGCCTTCCCAATCTCGATTCGCAGATTCCTGTCGGCGTTAACACCGTTCTCGCTTCCTCCTATTCTGGCGCCAAGCCCTCTGCTCCTTGCACTTATGATTTGCAGGGCCGCGCAGCGTCTTCCGCCTCTGGCCTTATCATCCAAGACGGCAAAAAACTTTTCATAAAATAAGTAAAACAAGAATTTACGCAACTGTGCCCTCCAAACTATTGGGGGGGCAGTTTTTCTATTATTCAGGGGTCATCCGACAAATGCGTAGTTTTTTAAACAGAAAATGCGCCACGCTCGGCGACGAACTTACGAAGTCAGTCGCGACCGTTAGGGAGTCCCGAAGGGATGCGCAAGCACAAGGAGACGCTTGCAACAAGCAAGAACGTTTTTGCGTGTCCTCGGAATGGGGCGCTGGAAAACGGTCCACCCGCCTACGGCGAGAAAAAACAATATCAATAAATTGTTTTCTCTGCGAAGCGGTGTTTTCAATGTTTTTTTCTAAATGACAAGGACGCGTTCATCAGAAACGGTTTTCTTCGTTTCTCGTTTTCCCCGTTTTGGGGTTTTCCAGCTACCCTCCTTTGGAGGGGCTGGGGGAGGTCGTTTTCCAGGGCGCCCGCCAACCCGAATCGTAAAGCCTGTTCGGCGCCCATTTTCTGTTTTACCTATTCATTTTCCGGATGATCCTTATTCAGAACTTAAGGATGAATTTTACCCTTTTGGACGATATTAACAATCGAAAAATCCGTTCCTGGTTTACATTACTCCTGGCTGAACAGAATACAAAAAAACATAGCCGATTCTCACGAACAGACTATGTAAAAAAGAAAGAATAAGTTTTGTTTGTAGACTTGTATTGACTGCAAATTTACTATTACACACTAATAATAGCAAAGCATAACGAATATATTTTCCGATTTTTCGGTTTTACCCCCCCCTATTTGCAAACTCCACTTTTCATATTTGGCGTTATTGGAGA
>JAUNIC010000291.1 GCA_030523615.1 Bacteroidales bacterium | reverse complement strand
TGCGTAGCAAAAATATAGGACAGATAAACTACTCCCGCCACAGAAAGCGCCGTGCCGAGTCCGACGTAGAAGAATGCGATGAATTCACGAGGCACTTGAGGCATATTGCGCATGGTAACGCCGAGCGCAATCATAAAGGCCATGATGAGGAACGACTTGAGAGGCATGCAGTTCCACACCTTTCGGCGTTCGGGAGGAAACTGATGGATGCGACGCACATTCTTAAAGACCATCTTGACGAACATCATGGAGAAAGCGGCAAGCGTGAGCATGCATCCCACTATCAACCAAGCACTTGCACCATCAAGAGCGGCCCATGTCAGCACGCCGATGCGCACTACATTCACGCCAGCCACAAGCCAGATGATACCGTTGAGAGTCGTCAGAGTGGTTTCTTTCATATTTTTGATTGTTAATTCGGATGGAGGTGATTAGAGAGGCGATTACTCGAAGTAGCGCTCCATAAGCAGCAGCGTCATGAAGCCAAGCAGTAGCGCGTAAGTAGCTTGCTTCTGGTAGCCGTGAGCATGTGTTTCGGGAATCATCTCATCGCTTGTGACGTAGAGCATGGCACCGCCGGCAAAGCCCAGCATAACGGGCAAAAGCATCTGCGAAATGCTGCCGAGAGCAAAGCCGAGCCACACGCCGATGACTTCAAGAAGGCCAATGGCGATGGAGATTACAAACGTGCGGAGCGGTTTGACGCCTGCCATGAGTAGCGGGGCGATGATGACCATGCCTTCGGGGACGTTCTGCAACGCAATACCGAAGCTCACGGCCCATGACGCATGCTCGGCGTCGCTCATGCTCACACCCGCAGCCATGCCTTCGGGCAGCTTGTGCAGAGCTATGGCCATGACAAACAGCAACACGTGGTTGAGCGTAGCGTTGTTATGGTGCTCCTCGGCATCGAGTCCCGTGATGTGATGAAGATGGGGAGTGACGAGGTCAAGCACATTGAGGAAGAACGCACCCACCATGACGCCGACAACAACGAGCCACCACTGCGTGGTCAGTTCGAAAGCAGGAACGATGAGGCCGAGGGTCGAAGCAGCCAGCATGATGCCGGCGCAATAACCGAGAACCGTGTCGTTCCATTTGTGCGGCAGTTCCTTGATGGCGAATCCCAGGAGGCTACCTATAATCGTCGCACCACAGAGTCCTGCGGCGCTTATCCATACTTGGGTCATAGGTTTTGCAATTATCGTGATTGAGTTTTCGCATGCAAAACTACGATTTTTTCTTGAATAATTCACCATCGACTCATCTTTTTATTATGCGAGGAGGCGTCTTTTGTGGATTTTTTGTACCTTTGCACCGACTTTTTAAAACGAACACAAAGAAAACGCATCAATGGCCAAACAAGATATGGATTGGAAAGCAGCCCTTGCTGGCGCTTTCGGATTGCCTCAGGAGGAAGCCGCCGAGGAAAACGCAAATGCCACAAAGCCTTCAGACGTGGAACGCAAGAAGCGCAGCGGAGTGGTCTTCAGCACGAACCCTGACTACAAATACTCGACCGACGAAGCCCCTGAAGCCGCTACTCTTCCCAACAATCAGCAACGACTACGCGTCAGTATGGAGCGTGCTGGCCGCGGTGGAAAAACCGTCACCCTCGTACGCGGTTTCGTAGGCACCGACGACGATCTCAAAACCCTCGGTCGCTTGCTTCGTCAGCGTTGCGGCGTGGGCGGCAGCACTGGCGACGGAGAAGTGCTCATCCAAGGTGATCACCGCCAGCGCGTCGTCGAAATCCTTAAAGCTGAAGGCTACACGCAAGCGAAATGAATTGTTCAGATTGTTCA
>JAUNIC010000114.1 GCA_030523615.1 Bacteroidales bacterium | reverse complement strand
CCTGCTAAGGCTCCTGCCAAGACAACCGCTCCTGCAACTCCCAAGACCAAGGCTGCTGCTAACTCTGCAACTGCGAAGGCTGACGCTCCTGCTCCTGCAAAGACAAAGACGAAGGCCGCTGCTCCTGCTCAGAGTGGTAAGGCAACTGTGAAGGCCGACGCTCCTGCTCCTGCAAAGGCAAAGACGAAGGCCGCTGCTCCTGCTCAGGGTGGTAAGGCAACCGCTAAGGCTGACGCTCCTGCTCCTGCAAAGGCAAAGACGAAGGCCGCTGCTCCAGCTCAGGGTTCTAAGACTAAGGCTGCAACGACTGCTGCTACCAAGACCAAGGCTGCAGCTCCTGCACAGGGTACTAAAACAAAAGCCGCTGCTCCTGACACAAAGCCTGCAGCAAAGGGTGCCAAGGCTACCGCAACTGCTGGTAAGGCACAAGGTAAGCCCAAGGCATAAATTGACATGTATCGGTCTGTTGCGCTGTAACGCGTTGAAACCGAAAAATAGAATAATGATAAAGAAAGCATTCCGGATGTTCGGGATGCTTTTTTTATGTTCCAAGGGCAAGAAAACCGAAAAGTGAGAAATACGGCAAAATCACTGAATAATTACTAACTACACTTGCCAAATAAGTGCTCGGTTGCTGAAAATCACGCAAATAGCACATTTTTTGGGGCAAAAAGGGACGAATTTCTGCCAAAAAAAATTGGCGGTGTTGCGGATTTTGCGTAATTTTGCACCCGAAAACGAGGCAATGGCTTACGTTTGTCTGCGGGTGAGCCCCTCGAAGTTCGGGAGGGCTGGCCCCAATATCGTATTGAAGGTAAAAAGATTTATAACACTGAAAATGGCAAAGAATTTGGTACTTCCTGATGTAGTCTTCGAGACAAGTTGGGAAGTTTGCAATAAAGTCGGTGGTATCTACACTGTTCTTTCCAGCCGCGCAAAGACTCTCAAGGAAAAGTTTGGCGAGAACCTCATCTTCATCGGCCCCGATGTATGGAAAGAAAAGGAGAACCCCCTCTTTGTTGAAGACAAGAAACTCTGCTCCGAATGGCTTATGGCAGCTCGCCGTGAAGGTCTCGCTGTACGCATCGGCCGATGGGCAGTTCCCGGAAATCCTCTTGCAGTACTCGTCGATTTCTCTTTGTTCTACGATCAGAAGAACGACATCTACTCACGCGCATGGGAATATTTTAATGTGGACAGCCTCCACGCTTACGGCGACTACGACGAAGCCTCCATGTTCTCCTATGCAGCTGGAAAGTTTGCAGAAATCGTCACCAAGAATTTCTTCAAGAATAAGCGCGTTATCTATCAGGCTCACGAGTGGATGAGTGGACTCGGCATGCTCTTCCTCAAGCAGCAGTGCCCCGAGGTGAAGACTATCTTCACTACCCACGCCACCAGCATCGGCCGCTCCATCAGCGGCAACAACAAGCTCCTCTACGAATACTTCCACGGCTACAACGGCGACCAGATGGCCCGCGAGCTCAACATGGAAGCCAAGCACAGCATCGAAAAGCAGAGTGCCCACTTCGCTGACTGCTTCACCACTGTGAGCCACTTCACCAACCGCGAGTGCAAACAGCTCCTCGACAAGGCCGCAGACGTGGTGCTTCCCAACGGTTTCGAACTCGACTTCGTGCCCAAGTCGGCTGCCTTCACCAAGAAGCGTCGCGATGTACGTCGTCATATCCTCCGTGTGGCCAGCAAGCTCATCGGCGAACAGCTCACCGACGATACGCTGATCATCTCCACCTCAGGCCGCAACGATTTCCGCTGCAAGGGCTTCGATGTGTATCTCGAGGCCATGCGCCAGCTCAACGAGCGTCTGCGCGGCAGCGACCGCAAGGTGCTTAGCCTTATCGAGGTTCCCTGCTGGCTCTTCGGTCCCCGCAAGGATCTCAAGCTGCGTCTGCGCAAGGAGCAGGAGGAGACCACTCCCCTCGATACTCCGATGAACACGCACGATCTCTACAACCTCAACGAGGACCGCATCCTCTGTTTCATCAAGGATCTCGGCCTCTACAATGGTCCCGAGTCAAACGTGAAGGTCATCCTCGTTCCCTGCTATCTCGATGGCAACGACGGCATCTTCAACCTCCACTACTACGATGTGCTCACGGCCAACGACCTCACGCTCTATCCCTCCTACTACGAGCCTTGGGGCTACACCCCGCTCGAGAGCGTTGCCTTCAAGACTCCCTGCATCACCACCGATCTCAGTGGCTTCGGCCAGTGGGTGAACGAGGTGCTCGGTCGCGACGGCAAGATCGAGGATGGTGTAGAAGTGCTGCACCGCGACGACCGCAACTTCAGCGAGTGTGCTTCCGCGATCTGCGACATCGTCCAGAAGTATCTCACAGCCACCCACGACGAGGTTGACCAGATGCGCCGCAACGCCTCCAAGTTTGCGACCAAGGCCCAGTGGAAGAACTTCGTGAAGTACTACTACGACGCCTACGCCTTCGCGTTGAACAAGTAAGAACAAACAAAAAACATCCCTTTATATTTCATTCAACACAAAATGATCAACATTACTAACTCAAATCAGCCCCAGTGGCGTACCGTGACTGTCAAGAGCCACATTCCCACCCTGCTGAAACCCCTCGACGAAATGGCTCACAACCTCTGGTTCTGCTGGAACCAGGACGCTCTCAACCTCTACGAGAGCCTCGATCCCAAGATCTGGGAAGAAGTGAACCAGAACCCCGTTGAACTCCTCAACCGCATCTCCTATAAGCGTCTCAAGGAAATGAGCCTCGACGCCGACATGGTAGCTCGCATGGACAAGGTCTACAAGCAGTTCCGTGCCTATATGGACGAGCCCAAGGACAAGGATCGTGCAAGCGTGGCATACCTCTGCATGGAGTACGGTATGAACCACAATGTGAAGATCTACTCCGGTGGTCTCGGCATCCTCGCCGGCGACTACGTGAAGGAGGCTTCTGACTCTAACGTAAACATGGTAGCCGTTGGTTTCCTCTATCGTTACGGCTACTTCACCCAGACCCTCAGCATGGACGGTCAGCAGATCGCCAACTACGAGGCTCAGGACTTCGACCGTATGCCCATCGAGCGCGTGCTCGACGAGAATGGCAACCAGGTTGTGGTCAGCGTTCCCTTCAGCACCTTCACCGTTCACGCTCTCGTTTGGCGCGTTAACGTAGGTCGTGTGCCCCTCTACCTCCTCGATGCTGACAACGATCTCAACTACGAGAACGACCGCACCATCACCCACGCCCTCTATGGTGGCGACTGGGACAACCGTATGAAGCAGGAGTACCTGCTCGGTGTCGGTGGTATCCTCACCCTCCAGAAGCTCGGCATCAACCCCGACGTTATCCACTGCAACGAAGGCCACGCAGCTCTCGCCAACATGCAGCGCCTTGCTGACTACGTACAGAGCGGCCTCAAGTTCAGCGAAGCCCTCGAACTCGTTCGTGCTTCATCTCTCTACACCGTACACACCCCCGTACCCGCTGGTCACGACTACTTCGACGAAAGTCTCGCTGGCAAGTACCTCGGCCACTTCGCCGATAAGCTTGGCATCTCTTACGACGAGCTCCTCGGCCTTGGTCGTCAGAACCCCGAAGACAAGGGCGAGCGTTTCTGCATGTCCACCTTCCTCTGCAAGACCTGTCAGGAAGTCAACGGTGTAAGCTGGCTCCACGGTAAGGTGAGCGAGAAGATGTTCGCTCCCATCTGGCCCGGCTACATGCCCGAAGAGGCTGCACGCGATCACAAGATCCTCAGCCACGACGAGTACTTCGAACAGTACGACCAGAATCCCCTCGAAAGCCACGTAGATTACGTTACCAACGGTGTGCACTATCCCACTTGGTGTGCCTCTGAATGGCAGGCCATCCACAAGAAGTACTTCGGTGCTGAATACATCCACGACCAGTCTAACCAGAGCCTCTGGGAGAACATCTACAAGGTGAGCGACGAGGAAGTATGGAAGACCCGTATGGCCCTCAAGCACAAGCTCGTAGACTACATCCGCGATCGTTTCCGCGACAACTGGCTCAAGAACCAGGGTGATCCCGCTCGCGTAGTTAGCCTCCTCGACAAGATCAACCCCAACGCCCTCATCATCGGTTTCGCACGCCGTTTCGCAACCTACAAGCGTGCACACCTCCTCTTCTCCGACCTCGACCGTCTGGCCAAGATCGTCAACAACCCCCAGTACCCCGTACAGTTCCTCTTCGCAGGTAAGGCACACCCCGCCGACGGTGCTGGTCAGGGTCTCATCAAGAAGATCCACGACATCAGCCAGCGTCCCGAGTTCATCGGCAAGATCATCTTCCTCGACAACTACGACATGCAGCTCGCACGCCGCCTCGTCTCTGGTGTTGATATCTGGATGAACACTCCCACCCGTCCTCTCGAGGCCTCTGGTACCTCTGGCGAGAAGGCCCTCATGAACGGTGTTGTCAACCTCTCCGTCCTCGACGGCTGGTGGTACGAAGGCTACCGTCCCGGTGCTGGTTGGGCACTTACCGACAAGCGCACCTATCAGAATCAGGATCAGCAGGATAAGCTCGACGCTGCTACCATCTACTCTATGCTCGAGAACGAGATCATCCCCCTCTACTACAGCCGCAACGCAAAGGGTTATAGCACTGGCTGGGTAAATACCGTGAAGAACTCTATCGCTCAGATCGCTCCCCACTACACCATGAAGCGTCAGCTCGACGACTACTACGATCGTTTCTACAACCCCCTCCGCGACCGTTTCAACATCGTCAGCGCCAAGGACAACAAGCTGGCCAAGGAGATCGCTGCATGGAAGGAAGCCGTTGCAGAGCGTTGGGACAGCATCCAGATCAAGAGCATCGACCGTGGAGGTCACATCGACAATGCTGGTCAGCTCACCTCTGACAAGGAGTTCCACACCACCATCGTCATCGACGAGTGCGGTCTTGAGGATGCAGTAGGCATCGATCTCGTCATCATGCGCAACGATGCCACCACTGGCAAGGACATCGTCTTCCGCACCATTCCCTTCGAGGTAGTAGGTCACGAAGGCAGCCTCTACACCTTCCAGGTGAACAGCGCCATCGACGTTGCAGGCTCATTCCGCGTAGCTTACCGTATGTATCCCAAGAACAAGAACCTCACCAGCCGTCAGGACATGTGCTTCGTGAAGTGGTTCTAAATCTAGGGCACGTTATTTACGATGAATCCTCCATAGATTTTCGATAACATAAGAAATTCCCTCGCAGTGAAAGCTGTGAGGGAATTTTTTTGTGTTTTACTTTGCTGTGTCAACGCTTTTTCGTAACTTTGCCGCGCATATCATGTAAACAACAAAAAACCTCACACAATAATGATCAAAATCACTTTCCCCGACGGTAGCGTACGCGAGTACGAAAGCGGCGTTACCGGTCTGCAGATTGCAGAAAGCATCTCTCCCGCTCTCGCTCGCAGCGTTGTGGCTTGTGGCGTAAACGGTGAGACAACTGAACTCAACCGACCCATCCTCGAAGACTCATCCATCGCTCTCTATAAGTTCGAGGACCCCCAGGGCAAGCACGCCTTCTGGCACACCTCGGCCCACCTCCTCGCCGAAGCTCTCCAGGAACTCTATCCCGGTATCCAGTTCGGCTTTGGTCCCGCCGTTGAGAACGGTTTCTTCTACGATGTGGCCCTCCCCGGAGGCGAACAGATCAAGGAAGGCGACTTCAAGAAGATCGAGGACAAGATGCTCGAACTCGCCCGCAAGGACGAAGCTGTTGTGCGCGAAGAAATCTCAAAGGCCGACTGCATCGCCAAGTTCAAGGCTGCAGGTCAGGCTTACAAGGTGGAGCACATCGAGGAAGACCTCGAAGACGGTACCATCACCACCTATACCCAGGGCAACTTCACCGACCTCTGTAAGGGTCCCCACATCGTGAGCACGGGCATCATCAAGGCTGTCAAGCTCATGAATGTAGCCGGTGCATTCTGGCGTGGCGACGCTACGAAGGATCAGCTTCAGCGTATCTACGGCGTGAGCTACCCCAAGAAGAAGATGCTCGACGAATACCTCGTTCTCCTCGAAGAGGCCAAGAAGCGCGACCACCGCAAGATCGGTAAGGAGATGGAACTCTTCATGTTCTCCGAGCGCGTTGGTAAGGGTCTCCCCATCTGGCTCCCCAAGGGCACCGATATGCGTCTCCGCCTTCAGGATATGCTTCGTCGTATCCAGAAGCGCTATGGCTATCAGGAAGTTATCACTCCCAACATCGGTGGTAAGAACCTCTATGTCACCTCTGGTCACTGGGATCACTACGGTAAGGACTCCTTCCAGCCCATCCAGACTCCCGAGGAGGGCGAAGAGTACCTCCTGAAGCCTATGAACTGCCCTCACCACTGCGAAATCTACGCCAACAAGCCCCGTTCTTATCGTGAACTCCCCTTCCGTTGCGCAGAATTCGGTACCGTTTACCGTTACGAGCAGAGTGGTGAGCTCCACGGTTTGACCCGCGTACGTTGCTTCACCCAGGACGATGCCCACATCTTCTGCCGTCCCGACCAGGTGAAGGGGGAATTCATCAAGGTGATGGAGATCATCCAGCACGTGTTCAAGACCTTCAACTTTACCGACGAAAACGTGGAGGTTCAGATCTCTCTCCGCGACCCCAAGAACACTGAGAAGTACATCGGTAGCGACGAAGACTGGGCCAACGCTGAGCAGGCCATCATCGACGCTTGCGAAGAGAAGGGTATGAAGGCTCGCAAGGAAATTGGCGAGGCTGCTTTCTACGGTCCCAAGCTCGACTTCATGGTTAAGGATGCCATCGGTCGCCGTTGGCAGCTCGGTACCATTCAGGTTGACTATCAGCTTCCTAACCGCTTCCAGCTCGAATACACCGCCGAGGACAACTCGAAGAAGCGTCCCGTGATGATTCACCGTGCTCCCTTCGGTTCTATGGAGCGTTTCTGCGCCGTTCTTATTGAGCACACTGCAGGTCGCTTCCCCCTCTGGCTCACTCCCGATCAGGTGGTTATCCTCCCCGTCTCTGAGAAGTACAATGACTACGCTTGGGAGATCCGCGAGGCTCTGAACCAGCAGGGTGTCCGCACCATTGTCGACGATCGTGACGAGCGTGTAGGCCGCAAGATCCGTGACAACGAACTCAAGCACATCCCCTACATGCTCATCGTGGGCGAGAAGGAGCAAGCAGACAAGACTGTCACCGTTCGCGAGGCAGGTAAGCAGGGCGCAGAACCCGTAGCCATGGCTGTGGAAGCTTTTGCTGAGAAGGTCCTCGCCGAAGTAGCCGACCAGCTGGGTGAGATTAAGTAATCCCGAACTCTCCAGATAGTCTTATCCCGAATTAGAGAATTAGAGAATGCGTTTGTGAGAACGAAAAATTCTAAAATTCTCCAATTCGGGATAATTAAATACACAAAAAATCCTCCCTGCGCCATAACGACGTAGGGAGGACTTATTCTTTTACTCATGCGCCTCGTGGACGCTGAGCAAACTTAATTACTTGAGAGTACCGTTGTTGGCAGCCTCGATCATAGCCTTAGAGGGGAGGATGTAAACCTCAACGCGACGGTTCTGAGCCTTACCCTCAGCAGTAGCGTTGCTAGCTACGGGGTTAGCCTCGCCGAGACCCTGAACAGAGGTGATCTGAGCAGCAGTAGCACCAGCCTTCTGGAGGTAAGCGCTAACGGCGTTTGCACGGTCGAGAGAGAGCTGAACGTTCTTCTGTGCGCTCTGCTCAGCGGTGCAGCCCTTGAAGGGAGCGTTGTCGGTGTAACCGATGATGTTAACGTCCATGTCGGTGTCGAGAACCTCGTTGACGAACTTGGTGAGGTTCTGCTGAGCAGCAGCACTGAGGGTGCTCTTGCCAGTGTTGAAGAGGATACCGCTGTCGAAGGTAACCTTTACGTAGTTGAGACCGTCCTTGTCCTCGAGGAGCTCAGCTTCAGCGAGAGCAGCAGCAGCCTTAGCAGCCTTGTCCATCTTGTGGCCGATGAGAGAACCAGCAGTAGCACCTACAGCAACGCCAGCAGCAGCAGCGATAGAGGTAGTCTTTGCAGTATTGGTACCAGCGAGCTTGCTAACGAGGAGACCAACGCCAGCGCCGAGAGCACCACCGCTAGCACCACCGATCATACCGCCCTTGGCAGCATTGGTGAGTTCGCAAGAAGAAACGAGGAAGCATGCAACAAGTGCAAAAATAAATGACTTGAACTTCATTTTTCTAAAAGATGTAAAAGGGTTAATAAAATGATTTTGATAGGTTCAGATTTGTAATTTAAGAATTTTTCAACTGCAAAAATACGCATTATTGCCTAAAGATGCAAGCATTTTCAAAAAAAATCGTAACTTTGCCAGCATAAAGTCGACGAATAAGGAAGAATACGTGCCAAAACCTAGGTTAAACCATGTCAATTAACATTTCTTTTAGCGTATTCCAGAAGGTCGGTTGCAAATAATCGTGTATATATAAATTATAATATTTAATATGAGCAGCAATATCAACCCCTCTGCACAGAACGGCTCACAGCCCATGCCGCAGCAGCCCAAGAAGAATTCGACGTCAGCAGGACTCATCGTCTTCCTCGTCACCGTACTCATCGTGGCGGGAGGCGGTTTTGGCCTTTACTGGTATCTCAACCAGGACACCGAAGCAGACACCGAACTCGCAGCCTACGAAATGCTCGATGGCAGCGAAACGCTCGAAGACTATGAAGCATTCATGACGAAGTTTCCCGATAGCCCCCATATGCGCGATGTAAAGCAACGCTTCGAAACCCTCAAAACCATGTACAGCGCTTGGAACACTGCCTGCATCTCGTGCAAGCAGCGCGACTTTGAGATCTTTGCGAAGAACTATCCCAACTCCATGCTCGTTAAGGTTTGTGAGCAGAAGATTGACTCTCTCGACTGGGAAGATGCCAAAGCTAAGGGTGACCCCGAATCAATCGAGGCTTACCTCCGAAAGCATCCCAATGGACGCTACAGCACAGAGGCTTCCGAAAGCCACTCCAAGATTATGGATGCAACGGCTACCACCGAGGAAAAACTCCTCATCGAAGAGGCGCTCCGTGGCTTCTACAATGCTTACGGTGACAACGATGCTGCTACGGTCTTCGTCTACATCACGCCCACGATGAAGCGTTTCCTCAACCGCGAAAACGCTACGAAGGCTGATGTGGCTGACATCATCGACCGCACGTACAACGAGCACATTCTTTCGTGCAAGTTTGTGCTGAACAACGACTATAAGGTCAAGAAGGAGACCAACGCTGACGGTGAGGCTGTCTACATGGTTTCGTTCTCCGTAGATCAGCACATTGAGCGCGATAACGAAGGCAAGACTTTCGGTAGCTACACGGCCAATGCCGTCCTCACTGACCAGTACAAGATTTCCTCGCTTACAATGAAGGAAATCAGCCGCAAGGAGCAGTAATTCCTGCGCTGAAGCACACGCGGCGTGCAACGAATCACGACATTACAAAAACGAATACAAATACCTGTAATCAAAACTTAAAACTATGTTGGTAATCAATTCTTACGACGAATTCGCAAGCCATCTTGGCCAGGAACTTGGCACTTCTGAATGGGTCGAAATCCCCCAGGAACGTATCAATCTCTTCGCAGATGCAACTCTCGACCATCAGTGGATCCACGTGGACGAAGAACGTGCCAAGGAAGGTCCTTATGGACAGACCATCGTTCACGGTTATCTCACCCTTTCGCTCCTCCCCTATCTTTGGGCGCAGGTTGTAGAGGTCAACAATGTGAAGATGCTCGTCAACTACGGTATGGACAAGATGAAGTTTGGCCAGCCCGTGCTCAGTGGCAAGCGTGTTCGCCTCACCGCAAAGCTCGAAAACATCGTCAACCTTCGTGGTATTGCCAAGGCTGACATTAGCTTCAAGATCGAGATTGAAAATGAGAAGAAGCCTGCTCTCACCGGTGTGGCTACCTTCCTCTATCATTTTGCATAATCGCCTAATTCCCCGCTTAACACGCACACAATCAATACAGTGGCCGACTCATACCTGACACTTTCAAGCACAGGCGAATCGCAGTTCGTGGAGAAACGCAGCCGTTTCATTTCCTATGCTCATCCGATTACCTCGGAAGATGAAGCGAAGGAGATTGTGGCCGCTATCCGCAAGAAGTACTACGATGCTCGCCATGTGTGCTATGCCTATGCTCTGGGCCACGACGTCTGGACGGAAGAGTATGACCCTATAGCACGCGGTACAGCCATCATGCGTGCTAACGATGACGGTGAACCTGGAGGTAGTGCAGGAAAGCCCATCCTCGGACAGATCAGAAGCCGTAACCTCACGGGGGTTCTCGTTGCAGTAGTACGATATTTCGGTGGCGTGAAGCTGGGTACCGGTGGTCTTGCTGTGGCTTACAAGACAGCAGCCGCCGAAGCACTCGATGCAGCCACCATCGAAGAGCGTCTCATCATGGGTCGTCTTGTGGTCGATGTGCCTTACACTGAGGCCGATACAGCCATGCGCTACATCCGTGATGCGGGAGCAGAAATCACCGCTCGCGACTACACTGCCACTTCTACTGTCCTTACGGTTGAAATGCGCCAGTCTCTCGAAGACGATGTGCGTAGCCGACTCTCCAAGATCTACACGCTCAAGTTTTTGTAGATCGGCGGCTTTAACGACCTTAAAGTCCCTAAAGACCTTAAAGTCCC
>JAUNIC010000113.1 GCA_030523615.1 Bacteroidales bacterium | reverse complement strand
GCGTTGTGACCAGCGCCGCCGGGGTGTGCTCCACCGTGGAGATGACCTCCGTGACCAGCCATACCTCCGTGGTGTACAGGGGGACGATGACCTACGTAAGGCGAGGGAGTGTGGTGAGTGCGATGGTGCCAAATGCCTCCGTGCCAGGTGGCCCAGCAGGTGGGATGGCCATAGAAGAAGTGAGTGCGGGTATAGTGCTCCCAAAGGGGGAAGTACCATGCGTGATGACGACGCCAGATGGGACGATAGAAGTAGTCGGCAGCGCGGTAGAGGCTGTACTGCCAGTCGTAAAGAATATAGCTGAGATCGGTGTTGCGATAGTCCCAATAGTAATCAAAAGGATTGGAAGTGCGCACATTCATCAGATACTCAAGGTTTACCTGGTAAACCATATCGTACTGCTCGGGGGTGAGGTCGAGCTCGTAGGCCATCTTGTCGGTGAGATAGTAGGCGTGCTGCTGGGCTTCGCTGAAGCTCATACCGAACGCGGAAACGAAACCTGCGATGGTTACGAAGAGGGAAAGGATAAAACGCTTCATAGTGCTTGTTGTTATTGATTGTTATACATGTTGCGGAGGTCTGTTCTTCAAAAACACGTCTTTTGGTGTGTTTTCTTGGTGCAAAGGTACGGCAAGAATCTTAATCAGTCAAGTTTTTTAGTTAATTATAACGGCCGTTTAACCTTTGTTTAACACTTGCAACATGAGAAATTCTTATTTTCGTATGTAGAATTACTTCAGAGTAACGATTCCCGAGGGCACACGGCGACGAAGCACCTCCAGTTGCGGCTTGGGTTCGAAGGGAAGATCGTCGAGTGCCGTCTGCACGGTTTTGCGCGCAATCTCAGGATGATTGTTCTCCTCCGAGAGGTGACAGAGCCAGATGTGGCGCGTCGTGGGAGTGAGGAACTGCTGAAGGCGATCGGCGCAGATGGCATTGTCCAAATGGCCGCGACCGCCCATGATGCGCTTCTTCAGATAGACGGGATAAGGACCCGTAGCGAGCATGGCGCTGTCGTAGTTCGCCTCCATTATTAAATAACGCGCGCGTTGCACGTAGGGAACGAGGTTGTCGGTAAACTCGCCGCAGTCGGTGATGAGGCAGAGCGTGAGGGGTTCCTTGCCGGCATCGGCGGCACCAAGAGCTGCGGCGCTGTCGAAGAGGTCTTCCTGAGGTTCGGGCTTTGTGACTTCGATGAAATAGCCGTTGTTGTCGTTGGAATCGTGCACAACCTGGAAGGGCGTGATGCGGAAGGGACCGATCTCGAAGGGAGTGTCGAGCGTGGTGATGCGCTTGAGGTGCTCGGGAATCTTCTTCGTCATGAAGCGGTTGCGCTGAATGCCCACGTGCACGCCCTCGGAAGCGTACACCGGCAGATGGCGCTCAATGCTGAGAGGGCCCACGGCCTTCACGTGGTCTGTGTGGTCGTGGGTGACGAGTATGGCTTGAATATCAGGCAGACGGAGCCCGTAGTCTTTGGCGTGCTTCTTGAAAGCGCGGATACCGATGCCGAGATCGATAAGCAGTGCTGTTCCGCCTGATTCAAGATAGTAGCAGTTGCCGCACGAGCCGCTGCCGAGGCAAAGGAATTTCATATATGATGTATGAGGTAAGGTTTAGGTTCTGAGGTTGTGAGGCCCTTCAGGTTAGAAGGGCAATCCGACTGCGAAGTGGAAAGCGAAGTCGCGACGGAGGTTGGGATGGATGATGGGCCAATGGTCGCGGCCGCTGAGCACAACGGGGTCGATGGCCTTCATACCAGCGTCGAAACGGAGGATGAAGAAGTTGAAGTTGAAGCGGATGCCGAGACCGTAAGCTACGGCAATCTGCTTGTAGAACGTGTTCCAACGGAACTGGCCTCCGGGCTGGTCGGCGTAGTTGCGGGTGTTCCAGATGTTGCCGGCATCGATGAAGGCTGCACCTTCAATCTTCCAGAAGAGGCACGAACGATACTCGGCAGAGAAGTCGAGTTTGAGATTACCCGTCTGGTTGATGAAGTCAATGTTGCCGTCTTGACCGCGGTAGCTGCCGGGCCCCAACTGACGCACGCTCCAACCGCGGACAGAGTTGGCGCCGCCGGCGAAGTAGCGCTTTTCGTAAGGTACGATGGTGCTGTTGCCATAGGGAACGGCGAGGCCGAAAGCCGCGTGGAAAGCCATGGAGTTGCGCTCATCGATGAGCACACTCTTCGAGAAGTCGAAGTCAATCTTGCCGTACTGCGAGTAGGGAATGTTGAAGAGTTCGTACTGTCCATCCTCGCGTTGCTTGAGGTGAGCCATCTTCGAGATGCCGTAGAGCACATTTCCGGCGGTCTCGACGTTGAACTTCACCTGATAGCCATTGGTCTTGTTGAGGCTCGTGGCCGACTGCAGATTGAGGGAGTTGTAGACGAAGGAGTAGCCCGTCTTCATGATGAAGAGGTTCTCGTAGGAGTAGCGAAGAACGGCATAGCGCGGATCGTCACCTTCAAGGTAATCCTTGGTGAAGGTTTCCGAAATCCAGGGCATGAACACGTAGTTGAGCGAGAGGATGTCGAGGCGGTTGCGGAAGTTGGGAAGACTGCGCTTGACCCAATTGACCGACCACGTGCCGGTGAGCAGACGGCGGTGGAACTCCGGGCGGTCCTGCGAGTTGTAGAGGAGCGAGAGCTCGGAATTGCCTTTCAGACGTGCATGACGTTCGTCGGAAAAGACGAGGGGCATGGTGGGAAGTCGGAGAGTTCCCTCGGCACTGTACTCTAGATAGTTCTGACTCTGATAGCCTTCGAGATGATGAATGGCCTCATATGCGCCACGGAGCTTGACAGAGAACTGTTCGGCACCGCGGAAGAGATTGCGGTTGGTGTAGGTCAGGCTCGCCGCGCCGCCAAGGTCGCCAGCGGTGTTGGTACCTTCGAGGTCGAACGAAGCGCTGTTCAGCTGGTTGAGGTTGACGTTGACGTCGACGTTCAGCAGCGAATCCCCTTCATGCGGCGTCACATAGCGCACCGTGGCATAGTTAACAATGGGGAGGGCATTTAGGCCCTGATAGGTCAGTTTGGTGGCCTGCTCGTTGTAGAGCGAATCCTGATGTATAAAGATTTCGCGGCGGTAGACCCTATTGCGCAGATGCGACTTACGGGGCTGAATGAGCAGCAGTCGGTTGTACAATGTCGTGTCACGGCCCTCCATCGCGTCGTCATCTCGCGGCGAGGGTTCTTCGTGCACTCGGACTTCGCCGAGACGGTACTGCTGATAGGCCATCTCGCGACTGATATTGGCAGGAGCACGGAACTTAAGCGTAAGCATGATGCCGAGCTCATGCTGTATGGTGTCGGCGTCGAAGGAGATGTATTCGGGAGTGAGATTGTAGTAGCCACGGGTACGCAGGAACTTGATAATGCGGGTACGCTCCTCGTCCAACTGCACCATATCGAGAGGCATGCCGTCGCGAAGATTGTACTTCATGCCGCGCTCCACCTCTTGGCGGATGGTGTCGTTGTCGTAGTCGTAAGTCACGTGCTTGACATAATATCGGCGTCCACTCTGCATGTTGTACTGCAGTTTTGCGCGACGTTTCTTCACCACCGTATCGGTCACGACGCGAGCCTGCAGATAGCCTTGGCTGCGCATCGCGGCTTCCATGGCGTTCTTCGAGTATGTCGCAAGTTTTTCGTCGTAGATGACTGGAGCCTCGCCAATGCGGTGGACGAAGCGGTTGAAGCGCTTTGTGGTGTCCGTGCCCGACATGCAGAAGATGCCGAGGGACACCTTAAGGGTGTTGAGCCACTTCGAGTTGGCCTCCTGGCGCACATAGATGCGGTAGTCTCCCGCAGAGATCTGCGGATTGTCGGAGTTGATTTTTACCGACGAAAGCATCGTCTCGCCCTCGGGCACAAAACGTGTCGGAGAGCAAGCTACGAAAATGGCCGAAATGGCTATGCTGATGAGCAGTCGCAGGTAAAACTTCACAATTTTTGGGCAAATTAAGTGCAAAGATACCAATATTCCGCGAAACTCTTTGTAACTTTGCAGCAAAATTTGCAAATAACAATTCATTTTTAACTTTTTTCGACTCATCTGGCAAGTAGAAAAACTGAAAACGGCCTTTAGACATGCTCAGCAAGAACAAACAGAAACTGATCCGACAGCTTGCTTCAAAGAAGCACCGTGACGAGTTGGGGCTCTTCATCGCAGAGGGTCCGAAAGTGGTGGGCGACCTACTTGGCCACATCGGCTGCCATCTGATTTTTGCCACCCGCGAATGGCTCGACGCCAACCCCGTCCAGGCCGACGAGGTGATCGAAGTGACCCCGTCCGAGCTGGAACGCATCTCGCTGCTGAAGACGCCTCGCGACGTGTTGGCCGTGTTCCGTCGCCCGACGGACAACGACGCTCTGCAGGCTCCTGCCCATGAACTCACGCTGGCGCTTGACGGCGTGCAGGACCCAGGCAATTTAGGCACCATCATCCGCATAGCCGACTGGTTCGGCATCAACCACATCTACTGCTCGCCGGACACCGCCGACGCTTTTTCGCCCAAAACCGTCATGGCCACGATGGGAGCCATCGCACGAGTACAGGTGCACTATCTGCCTCTCGTCGAACTGTTCAAGGCTTGTGGCGAGCAGGTTCCCATCTACGGCACCTTCCTCGACGGCACAAACATCTACGAGCAACCGCTCAGCGCCCACGGCATCATCGTAATGGGCAATGAGGGCAACGGCATCTCGCCCGCTGTGGCCGAAGGCATCAACCGCCGCCTCTTCATTCCGTCGTTCCCTCCCGAACGTCCCACAAGCGAAAGCCTCAACGTGGCCATCGCCACCGCCATCACCTGCGCAGAATTCCGGAGGAGGTAAGACCAGCCCCTTCAGCCCCCCTCCATCTCCCCCGAAGGGGGAGGGCTCTCACCTATTACCTCTTACCTCCTCCCTCAGCCTCTTACCTCTTACCTTACGAAATGACTATAGTCTACATCATAACAGCAGTACTCGCTGCCATCATCCTCACCACGGTGGGCATACATCGCTACAAAGTCAGACATTTGATTGAGCGATACGAAGAAGCGGACGACGAATTGTCGCCCCTCATTGCCTGTCCCCCCATCTCGATCGTGGTGGTCAGCCAAAACGAAGGCCGCGACATGGAGGAGAATCTGCCCCGTCTGCTTCGCCAGCGCGGCATCGACCTGGAGGTAATTGTGGTAAACGCCGCTTCGACCGACACTACCATCGACGCTCTGAAGCGTCTGACGATACAATACCCACAGCTGCGCCAGACCTACGTACCGACGAGCAATGCCAACGTCAACGTACAGGAAGCAGGCTGCATGCTGGGCGCCCGAGCAGCCCGCAACGGCTGGGTGCTTTTTGTACAACCCAGCTTCACGCCGCCTTCCGACATCTGGGTGCTCGACCTTCTGCGCTACACCTCGCCCACGGCCAAAGCCGTCATTGACTACGGCCACACCAACTTCCGTGAGGACCAGAAGGAGAGCAACTACAAGTGGAAACGTCGCGTAAAAAAAATGACGCAGACCGTTCTTCACGGCCGCGCCATTGTTACTGCAGAAGGCAGTATGCTGATTCGTAAGGATTGGTTGCTCAATCGTGCCAAGAACACCGACCGAGGCGAATGCGTCTACGTTTGTCGCCGCTTTGATCCTCTCCAGAGAGTCATACTACGGGTTCGAAATCATCGTCCTGACTTCTCAGTCCTTTCGTAAACACTTCACGGAACACCTTGAGTGATTCCGGATTATTCTCCGCAAACGTCTCGATGTGGCGTTTGCGCTTGTCTTCGAGTATCTCGTCCACAGCGATGAGGATACCCGTCTCTTCGACATCACCAAATTCATCATTGATTGCCGTACCGAACACTCGCATAGTGGGCGAGAGGTTCATGTAGGCATTGACGAGCGGCGGAATGTTGTAGCCACGCTCGCGCACCGACTTGTTCAGCACCTTGAAGTCGGCACGGAAGTCGTCCTCGGTGAAGAGCGCTTTGAGCTCCTCTTCGGGTGTCTCGAGCTGAATGGGCGTCTCAGCCTTCACGAGTCCGTCGCGGTCGCCGAAGTGACGCTTCAGGAAGTAGAGGATCATGTCGCGGGCAGGACGGTCGAACGAAGGATACATCGTCATCTTGCCGAAGAAGTACTTCATATCGGGCACGAGGATGGAGAGAGCACCGAGGCCATCCCACAGATTATCAAGCGCATAGAGGCTCTTCGAGAGCATCTTCGACGACTGATATTCGAGCGAAACGAACGAACGACCCAGCTCCACGGTGCGAGGCAGGAAGTTCTCAATGAAATTCTGCGAGAAGTGGAACATATGGCCCGTGGCCAAGTGGGGCTGACCATCCTCGCGGAAAGTCATGTCCTTGTAAGGCAGGAAGCGATAACCGCCGAGAATCTCTTCAGCATCGGGATTCCACACGATGAGCTGATAGTAAGGGTGCTCGCAGGTATCGAATTCATCGATATCGCACGACAAGCCAGTGCCGCCACCGGCAGCACGGAAAGCGATCTCGCGCAGACGGCCGATTTCGCGTACCACATTGGGAGCCTGCTGCCAGGTCACAATGTAAATTTCATTGCCAGCCTTATTCGTCTGGCGGAGTTTGCGCTCGGGAGTCAGCTCTGCTTTGAGCACCTCACGAGATATAGGAGCAATAATTTCTTCCATGGATTAGAGTTTATACACAATGTCACGGACAAGCGCAGCCCACTGCACGGGCGTCTTGTCGCGGTTGAACTTTTCGTAGGGAATGGGCTTGCCGATCTTGATGGTGAACTCCTTGTGCTGATTCTTGTAGAGTTCGTCTACGAGATAGAGCATGGCGATATTGAACTTGATGCCGAGGGCCTTCGTCACATTCGCCAGGCGATAGAAGAAGTCGGAGTTGCGGCCACCGAAGTGGATGGGTATGATGTCGCGGTGCGTCTCCACACTCTTCGTCACGAACGTCTTCTTCCAGTCCAAGTCCTGAATCACGCCATCGATCTTGCGCGAGCAGATGCCAGCGGGGAACATGATGACGTGGTTGTCGCTGCCGAACACAGCCTCAACCATTCGAGGGAAGTCACGGCTCTGCTTGCCGGTCTTGTTGATGCCGACAAAGAGGGGCGCCAATCCGCTGAGATTCATCAGCAGGTCGTTCACCAGATATTTGATGCGGCCCTCGTAATGCTCGCCGATGATGAGTCCCAGCGCCAAGCCGTCAGGGCCACCAAGGGGATGGTTGCTCACGAAGGTGAAGCGGCGGCCGTCGCTGTCGTCGGGCAGATTCTCGAGGCCTTCGACCTTGAGTTTGATGTCGCAGAACTCGAGACAGTCCTTGATCCAAGGCACACCGACCTTGTCGCCTTCCAGGAGGATGAACTCGTTGAGCCAATCTTGATGCACAATGCGCTTCAGGTAGTTGACGAGGAATCCCGGCACCCACTTGGCTTTATCACCCATCTTGGAACGCAAGATGGCATCTATGTCAATAAGAAAAGGTTGAGCCATAGTTTTGTTTTTTATGGTTTATGGTGCCGCTTTTTGCGTTAAAAAAGGCAAAAGGGCACAATTCGCGGAGCAAATTTAACAAATATCCTACGAACTTCCACTATGTTTCTGCATTTTTTTGTATTTTTGCAGGCAAATAAAACTCCCGCCACGCAAGCAGTTTTCAAAAACACCATATTCACCCCATTTTTCACCATGCACGATCTTCTCATCATATCCACAGAACTTGTCGCCGTGACCCACCTGACCATGGCCATCGTCTTCTTCATCTGCGCCCAGCGCAGCGTGGCTTATTTGGCCCAAGCCTGGATCTCCATGCTCACCTTCGCGCTCTACGGTGCGGCCATCTTCTACGTGGCCACGACCTCGACGGCAGGCATACACCCCTTAGGCATGTTCCACCCCATCCTGCTCCTCGTGCTCCTTGTCGTCAGCTTCCTGCTCAGCATCAACCCGCTGGGCATGGTCATGCCGGGCTATCTGCAAGCCGGGCGAATGCTCAAGTACGCCTCTCCCGCCGCAGCCATCATCATCCTCTACGTCATCGGTCTGATGTTCGGATCGCGTCCCGTGGTGCTCGACTCCTTCGACGATGTAAGCTGCAACCTGCTCTCCGGCGACGTCCTGCTGCGCATCGCCTCGCTCGCCCTCAGCACCTACTACGTGCTCAACATCATCCTCCTTCCCCATCGCCTCATCCGCAAGTCGGGCTATTCGCTGCCGGCCAACGTCGTCACCTACGCCACCCTCCTCGGCATCGTCCAGCTCCTGCTCGTAGTGTGCAGCATCTGGTTCACGTACGCGCTTATTATAATATATGAGGTGCTCTTCACCGCAGTCAGCCTCATGCTCTCGGGCTGTATGATCAAGGCCCACACGAGCATCCAGCCTTACCCCAAGATTCAGATTGTCAAGACACCTCCCACGACCGAGGAGATTGCGAAGGAAGAAGAGAAAGACTTCAACGCCGCCAACGCCCGCCGTTTCAAGAGCATCGAATACGCCATGCAACACGAGAAGCCGTTCGTTTCGCCCGACTTCAATCGCGAAGCCCTCTGCCGTCTCTGCGGTGTGAACCGTCACATCCTGCTCCAGACCCTACGTTCGCAGGGCTACAACGATGTCCACGACTACATCTCGCGCTATCGTGTCACCGAGCTCCGCCGTCTCATCGAGGACCACACCGTCACCGACATCCGTCAGCACACCGCTGTGGGATTCCGCACACTGAAGACCGCCGTCCTCGCCTTCGAGCGTTACGAGCACCTCGATCTCGCCGACTTCATCGCGCAGTGCAACGCGCAGGGGTGAAGCGAGACAAACACATACGCGTCCTCGGTATAAGCAAAAAACATTGAAAACACCGCTTCGCAGAGAAAACAATTCATACTATTTTGTTTTTTCTCGCCGCAGGCGGGTGTTTTCAATGTTTTTTTATTTCTTTGGCATTATGCGCTCCACTACGTCTTCCGCTCCAACTCCTGAAGATTCTCCATCTTCTTGGTCTCGAGGAACTCGTAGATGCCGCAAAGATGCTCGCGCACACGCTGATGGCCGAACTCGTAGACACGATCGACAAGGCCGTCGAGGAAGTCACGGTCGTGGCTCACCACGATCAACGTACCGTCGAAGTCCTTCAGCGCCTGCTTCAGCACATCCTTCGTCTTCAGGTCAAGGTGGTTCGTAGGCTCGTCGAGGATGAGGAGATTCACCGGTTCGAGCAACAGCTTCAGGATCGCCAGACGCGTACGCTCGCCACCCGACAACACCTTCACCTTCTTCGTCGACTCCTCGCCGCCAAACATGAACGCACCCAACAGGTCGCGAATCTTCAGGCGCACATCACCCTTCGCCACATCATCGATCGTCTGATACACCGTCAGCGAATCATCAAGGAGCGAAGCCTGGTTCTGCGCAAAATAGCCAATCTGCACGTTGTGGCCCAACTCCAGCGTACCATCGTGCTCCAGCTCGCCCATGATGCACTTCACCATCGTCGATTTACCCTCACCGTTGCGGCCCACAAACGCCACCTTCTGTCCGCGCTCGATGGTGAACGACGCATTCCGGAAGATGCAGCGATCGAACGTCTTGCCCACCTCGCTTGCAATGACGGGATACTGGCCGCTGCGGGGCGAAGGCGGGAACTTCAGGCGCAGACTCGACGTATCCTCTTCGTCCACCTCAACAAGTTCGAGTTTCTCCAGCATCTTCACGCGGCTCTGCACCTGAAACGTCTTGGAGTACGTACCCTTGAAGCGCTCGATGAAGTCCTTCGTCTCCGCGATCATCTTCTGCTGCTCGTCGTACTGCTTCTGCTGCTGTTCGCGGCGCTCCTTGCGGAGTTCCAGATAGTGGCTGTACGTCGCCTTGTAGTCATAGATGCGACCCATCGTCACCTCGATCGTGCGGTTCGTGATGTTGTCCACAAACTTGCGGTCGTGGCTGATCACAACCACCGCCTTCGACGAATTGAGGATGAAATCCTCCAGCCACCCGATCGACTCGATGTCGAGGTGGTTCGTCGGCTCGTCGAGGAGCAACACATCGGGATTCTTTAGCAGCAGCTTCGCCAACTCGATACGCATACGCCAGCCGCCGCTGAACTCACTCGTGGGACGCGTGAAGTCCGAGCGCTCGAAACCCAGGCCCAGCAACGTCTTCTCCACATCCTCCTCGAAGTGCGTCATATCGATGGCGTAGAACTTCTCCGACAACTCACTCACCTTCGTGATGAGCGCCATATACTCGTCGCTCTCGTAGTCCGTGCGCGTCTCGAGTTCGTGGTTCAGGGCGTCGATCTCCTTCTCCGTCTCCTTCAGGTAGGCAAAGGCCTGCGCCGTCTCTTCAAACACCGTGCGGTGATCCTCCGTCATCAAGTGCTGCGGCAGGTAAGCCACGGTCACATCCTTCGGCACCTGCACCGAGCCACGTGTAGGCTGGCGGATACCGGCAAGGATTTTGAGCATAGTGCTCTTTCCCGCGCCATTCTTGCCCATGAGGGCGATGCGGTCTTTCTCGTTGATCTGGAACGAAACGTCCTTAAACAATGTGGTGCCGCTGAACTCAACGGCGATGCTTTCTACTGATATCATTAAATGTGTTGCATGCAATTATTATCCCGAATTAGAGAATTTGAGAATTCGTTTCCTGTAATTCTTTTCTTCAGGAACAGGAGGAATTGCAAAAACGAAAAAATTCTCTAATTCTCAAATTCGGGATAAACCCAAATGTCTTCTT